>CAYJTJ010000181.1:0-2502 GCA_964372835.1 uncultured Nitrospirota bacterium | reverse complement strand
GGCCGATCAGTTCGTCCATCTCGAACGGCTTATACATCATCAGGTCCGCCTGGCTGAAATTCATAAACATCTTTTCACGGTCCGGATCGCCGGATAAGTTTCTGGCGGTGAGCAGAATGATCGGGGTCCGCTTGGTCAGCCGTCCCGCTTTTTCTTCCTCCCGGATCTTTTGAGAGACCCGGTAGCCGTTTTCCTTCGGCATCATCACGTCCAGGACGACCAGATCCGGACGGATCTGCTGGACCTTCTTAAAGCCTTCGTCTCCATCCGACGCGGTCGCCACATCAAACCCTTCTTTCTCAAGGCTGAAGCGGACCGTCTCCAGTAGATCGGCTTCGTCGTCCACCAGCAATATTTTCGGTTTCGACATCTCTCTTCCCTCCTTTTAAAGTTTTATGCGGTCCGCTCGGCGGCCGAAACGAGATCGGCCGCGGTGTGGCCGTCTTCCGGGTAGGAGGCCGGGCCGAAAAGAACAGGCCGCGCCCCCGGGATCTCTTTCCAGAAATTTGAATCTCCCAGTAATACCTTTTCCAGTTTCTGTCGGACGACCACCGCGCCCCATTTGGGCGTGCCGGCCAACAAAATCAGTAGACGCGAGAAGTGAGGCTGACCGATCATCTGGTCCGAACTCCTTGGAAGGATCGTCCGAAGCTGCCGGGAAAGGCGCTCGAGCGCGCTTTCGCTTCTGGATTGATCCTCCAAGCCTAGATGGAGAAGGATAAGCGACAGGCAGGGATGATCCCGGTACCGGTTCAGCTCGGCCTCGAATTCGGCCATTTCAATAGCCTTGCGTGAAAAAATTGGGAGGCTGAAAAAAAACCGGCTTCCCTTTCCACGCACGCTCTCGAGCCCGATTTTTCCGCCATGGGCCTGAACGATCTCCCGTGTGATCGCCAGACCCAGCCCGGTTCCTTTGGTGGAACGGGTCAGGGGGTCCTCCGCCTGGTAAAACTTTTCGAAGACCCGTTTTTGATCCTCCTCGGATAGGCCGACCCCGGTATCCGAAACGCTGAGCTCGACCCGATCCCCGACGGGCCGTGCGGCCAGTGTCACGCGACCCCCGGCCCCCGTGAACTTCATCGCGTTGCTCAGAAGATTGCAGAAGACCTGCTCGATCCGGGTCCCGTCGGCATACACCGTGGGCAGAGATTCCGGGCAGTCCAGTTCCAGGACCAGCGAATTCGCCTTGGCCTGCGGCTGGAATGTCTCGATGATATGCTGGAACAATGGGTGCGGATTCAGCTCTGAAAAACGGAACGGCATTTTCCCGGACTCGATCTTTGATAAATCCAGCAGGTCATTGATGATCCCGCCCAGGCGGTCGATATTCCGGACCATCATGGAAAGAAATCGCTCCTGATCCGGGCTCACCTCGCCGGTCTTTCCCGAAGCCAGGAGGCCCGCCGCGTTCTTGATCGTGCTCAGCGGCGTGCGCAGCTCATGCGAAACAACCGAAATAAAATCGGACTTCATCCGGTCCAATTTTTTTAGTTCCTCGTTCGCTTTCCGGAGCGTATCCTCCGCCTGCTTTCGGACGGTGATATCGTGGAGCGAGGCGAGGAAGGCCTTCTTCCCTTCCCAGGCCGTCTCGAAGATTCTCAACTCGGCCGTGAGCGCGGCGCCTCCGGAAGAGGCGATCTCGATCTCGCTCCGTTGATGCTGATCGATCGGGTAAGGGAACGGCCGGCCGATCATTTCATCGCCGGCATGCCCGCACATCACCTTCGCCGAGTGGTTGAGGAAACAAACATTCTTTTCCCGATCGATCACGATCAAGGCATCCGCGTTACTCTCCAGAAGAGCCCGGTAGTTCGTTTCCGAGACTTTTAGTTTATCAGCCTGCTCGGCCACCTGGGTCAGGAGCTCCTGAATCTGGTTCTTCTCAAATTCGGTATGAGAAAGCTGCGTCTTCACCTTCCGGAGGCTGTGAACGCTCTGAATAACATAGATGCAAAAAAGAAATACCAAGATTGAAAGCGCCGAGATGTAGAGCTTGACCTGGGAGCTGACCTGCTTGGAGGTGCCGACCAGATCCGGTGCCTGGAGCCCGATAATCGTTGCGGTAAGAGATAGGATCACGAGTATCGCGATCCCCCATAACTGCCAGTCCCGCCGTTCGAGGCGATTTAGCTTCTCGATCTGCCCAGCCCGTTCATCCATCCATGGCTCCCGGGAAATTCACTAGACCAACCCACATGAACAACGATGGAAAACGCCTGTCCGGAGTTCGACAAGAGGGTCTTCAAAGTTCATTTTAGCACCGGATCGGAAAACTCGGTAGTTTGAAGGAGAAGGGAGAGAGGAGGAAGAGAATATAACCTATTGTTTAATCGGAGCTAATTAAGAAGATTCCGGGGCCATTCCGGAAACGCCATTTATGACCATGTCGTGTAACACAAAAAATCTGGAGCGGGAAAGGGGATTTGAACCCCCGACCCTCGCCTTGGCAATGTGACAAGATGAGTTTATGCTCATTGATGATTGAGTGCGATTGTATGTGAT
>CAYJTJ010000180.1:0-2593 GCA_964372835.1 uncultured Nitrospirota bacterium | reverse complement strand
TGCGCCCAGAGGGATTTGAACCCCCGACCTTCTGATTCGTAGTCAGACGCTCTATCCAACTGAGCTATGGGCGCAGGTAGTAAGCAGGGCTCGGGTCGACCCCTTGTGCGACCCGAGCTATGAGACGCCGATGCTGTCCCGAAGCGTGATACTAAATCGCTCATGCTGGAAGGGATGGACGGCCGGAAAAAGCTGGAAAAGCCAGCCGCTGAAGATCGGCTTTCCATCCTCCAGGATCTGAACCTGGGCGGAGGGGTTTAGGAGTTCGGCCGAGGCCGAAGTAAAGCTGTTCCCATCGATCTTCAGATCGGGCAGAAACTGGCTGACCTTCACGACGACGCTTGAATTGGGAATCGGCAGTTCGGATCCGATGTTCACGGTATACTCGTTGGCCGTGCCGGCTTTCTTGTCCTCCACACGGAGTCGCACCGCTTTCCACCTGCCCTTGATCGCCTCCGGAACGATCACCGGAGCACCGCTGGGCACGGGCGGGATCTGGGCCGGGAGACTCTGCGGCGGCGCCGGGGGCGTCGGCTGGGCTGCGGTCGGCGGCTCTCCTTCCTTTGGGCAGCCGGATAGAAAGACCATCATCAAACCCAGAGCCAGAAGACGGTGGGGAAGCATTCGACCTCCTCGGGTAAAGAAGACGAAGGCCATTTTAAAAGAATCCGGCCGAATTTGCAATGCTTAACCCTCGTGCTTTGTCCAGATCCCCCTTTATACAAATTGATCTTGACAGAGATTGGAAGGGGGAATATCATACAGATCCTCTCGGATCCTAAAGAATGGGATCACGGGATCCAGCCTAAAGCGTCACGACCTGCAATTATTTGGTATTTCTTACGATTCGCCTCAATTTCATAGTCCGATAAGCTGGTATACTGTTTCGTAGGACCCGGTTTAACCGGATGGATTCCGGCATCAAACCGGCCGACTCCGTTATTATAACCCCTCGTCGGGAGTTTCCGGGTGAATCGGAGCGATCTCATCCATCAGGCCTTCGAGGATGCCTCGATCGGAATCGCCATCCTCTCGGTCGACCCCCTCGGTCGATATATCGAGGTCAATCCGGCCTTCTGCCGTATGACCGGCTACACCCGGGAGGAATTGTTGAATCGGGATTTCCAAAGCATTACACAGCCCCAGGACATAAAGCCCAATCTCGAGCAGATTAAAACCCTCCTTGACGGCGAGACCCCACCCCTACAGATCGAAAAAAGGTACATTCGGAAAGAGGGAAGCGCGTTCTGGGCCCGCCTGAATATCCGGCTGGCCCGAGATGACCGAAAACGGCCGCTGCATTTCATCGTCCAGATCGAGGATATCGACCGGCGGAAACAGGCCGAGATCAACCAGCAGTCCACAATATCACTTCTCAACGCCACGCTGGATTCAACCACGGATGGGATTCTCGTGGTCGATCGGGAAGGTAAGATCACCAGCTTCAACCAGCAGTTTGCCCGGATGTGGCGGATCCCCGAATCGATTCTCGCATCCCGTGATGACGATCGGGCCATTCGGTGGGTATTGGATCAGCTCAAGGAACCGGAGCAGTTTGTCAATAAAGTTCGGGAGCTCTATTCCCAGCCCGAGACCGAGAGCCACGACATTCTGGATTTTAAAGACGGAAGGATCTTCGAGCGGTTCTCCCAGCCTCAGCGCATCGAAGGAAAAGCGGTCGGACGCGTCTGGAGCTTCAGGGACGTGACCGAACGCCGGAAGGCCCAGAAGGCCCTTGAGGAAAGCGAAAAGCGGTTCCGTGCGCTGATCGAGCACGGAATGGACGCGATCGCGCTGATCGGGGTCGATGCCGCGATTCTATACGCCAGCCCTTCCACCACGCGCATACTGGGATATCCCATCGAGGAGATTATCGGACGAAACGCATTCGACCTGATTCACCCGGATGACCTCCTCTACACCACCTCGCTCTTCGCCAAGCTTATCCTTAAACCCGGCGAAAGCATCACGGGGCTTCTTCGATGCCGGCATAAGGATGGGTCCTGGATTTGGATCGAAGGGGTCGGAAACAACCTGCTCCCAGATCCCTCGGTAAACGCCTTGGTCATCAATTATCGTGACGTGAGCGAACGGCGGCGCACGGAGGAGGCTCTCCGGAACAGCGAGGAGAAATATCGATCGCTCATCACGAATATCCCGGACGTGACCTGGACCACCAACGAAAAGGGGCGAACAACCTTCATCAGCCCGAATATCGAAACGATATACGGCTACACACCCGAGGAGATCTATAAAGACGGGTCCGACGTCTGGCTGGGACGGATCCATCCCGACGACGTCCAAAAGGTCGTTGCGGAATTCAAGAGACTGTTTGAAGGCAATGCTAAATTTGATATCGAGTATCGGATCCAGAAGAAAGACGGCCAGTGGATCTGGATTCACGACCGGGCCGTCGGAACCTACCGGAAGGGGGGTCTCTATCACGCCGACGGCGTGTTTTCCGATATTACTGAGCGCAAAAGGCTGGAGGAGGCCCTCCAGCATGCCCGCAAGCTCGAAGGGATCGGCCAGCTCGCGGGCGGCGTCGCCCACGAATTCAACAATCTCCTCACGGCCATCATCGGCAATCTCG
>CAYJTJ010000179.1:0-2644 GCA_964372835.1 uncultured Nitrospirota bacterium | reverse complement strand
CACCGGGATCGGATCTACGTCGTCGGGGGCCACCTGATGGAGAGCGGACGAGGGAGCAGCGGCGCGGAATGGACGACGGTCTATCCCGACGGCCGTCTTAATGCCTGGACCCCGACGAGTCCGCTGATTCAGCCCCGCTTCCTCGCCGGCTCGACCGCGACGGACGAATTCATTTTCGTCGTCAGCGGGTATGACGGGCGGTATCTTGATTCCGTGGAGCGGGCCCAAATCCTTCCGGATGGCAACCTCGGCCCCTGGAAGGAAACGACGCCGCTTCCGACACCGCGAGAGGGACCGGCCGTCGCATCTCACGGTCGAACCCTCTATGTGATCGGGGGATCGAATCAGGGTGATTATCTGAAGTCGGTCGAGAGGGCCGAGGCAGGTCCCGAGGGACAACTGGGGTACTGGCGCGAAGGTTCCTGAGCCCCGGTTTCGTATCTTGATGCCGACCCCGCCTCGCATTAGGAGAGGGGACTCGGAGATGCGAGAAAGGAGGTCCGTGATGGCAGGACAGATGGTGAATTTCAAGGCGAACGGCGAAATGACGCCGGGCTATCTGGCCGCCGCCAAGAACGGAAAAGGGCCCGGGGTGATCGTGATCCAGGAGTGGTGGGGACTTGTGCCGCATATTAAGGATGTCTGTGATCGATTCGCGGCCGAGGGGTTTACGGCCCTCTCGCCGGATCTGTACCACGGGCAGATGACGACGTCGCCGGACGACGCGGGCCGGCTCATGATGGCTCTGCGAATCGATCAGGCCGAAAAGGACCTCCGGGGGGCGGTGAAGTTTCTCCTGGGCAACCCGGCCGTTTCGGCCCGGAAGGTGGGGGTGGTGGGGTTCTGCATGGGCGGGCAGCTCGCCCTCTTCGCCGCCTGCAAGAACCCCGAAATCGGGGCCTGCGTCGATTTCTACGGAATCCATCCCAACGTCAATCCGGATCTCGGCCGGCTGCGGGCGCCCATCCTGGGTTTCTTCGGTGAGAACGACAGCTTTGTGACACCCGACGCCGCAAAAAAATTGGGCGAGCGGTTGACCGAGCTGGGCAAGAAGGTCGACTTCACGATTTACCCGGGCGTCGGCCATGCCTTTTTCAACGACAGCCGCAAGGACGTCTATCACGAGGGGTTGGCCAAAAAATCGTGGAAGCGGGTGCTTGAGTTCTTCCGTCAAAATCTCACGTGATCAGAGGGTTCGGGAATGCCATTTCCGGATGGGGTGAGCCCACTGACGGGGCATGAGATCGGACTTTTGAAGGCCTACATGCAGGACCTGGTGGAACAGGCCCGGCAGGACGCCCGGATCTTTCGGACGGCGGGCTTCAAGGAACAGCAATACAATTCCGATCAAGCCCTGATGGATCTTCTCGCGATCTTGGACGACCGGCTGGAATCCGAGGGCATCGAAGCGGGCCTGACGGAAGAATTCTGCCACCGGATGTGGGAGATCTGTCGCCGGTCCCGGGATCCGGTCCGGGAGTCTTCCTGGGTGGCCTCGAACCTGGCCGATCATCCTTTCCCAAAATCCGAGGTTCGCTCGACCGCCTACCGTGCCCTGATCGATTTTATCGAAAGGGAACAGGAATAATTGGAGTCGCGGCCGGATTTGAATACGGCGGGTTATCGGCGGGCTCTTTGGGGACGATCTGTGCCGGTGAGCTTCGGGAAGAAGGGGAAAGGGGGTTTGGAAGGTCTATTCGAGCTCGACGGGTTTTAAATCATCGAAGGCCGATCCCGGTTTTGCGATCAGATAGCCTTGCCCCAGGGGGACGCCCAAATCCAGCAGCATCTTAAGCTCTTCCACGGTCTCAACCCCCTCCGCGATCACCTGGGAGTTCATCCTCTGGGCGAGCGAGATCAGCCCGCGGACCAGTTCCTGTTTAAGGGCGTTATCCTGGATCTGTTGGATCAGCGAAATGTCCAGTTTCAGGTAGTTCGGCCGAAGCTCTACGACGGCCTCGAGGCTCGAGTAACCGGATCCGGTGTCGTCGATCGCGACGGCGAACCCGATATCGGAATAATACCGCATCGCCTCACGGAAGATCTCAAAATTCTCGATCGCGTCGTGCTCCGAGATCTCAAGCACGATCCGCATCGGGCTCATCTGCAGGCCCTCCAGGAAGCTGTTCAGACTTTCGCCCTTAAAATCCGGATCGTGGACCGCGGTCGGAAGACAATTGATAAAGAGGAGAATCCCCTCCTTCAAGTGGCGGGCGTTCGTCAGTGCCTTGGAACGGCATACCCGGTCCAGCTCGAAGGAAAGGCCGACCTCCCGCGCGACGGTGAAAAGAAGATAGGGGTTCTCATACGGCGTTCCCGACGGGCCGCGGCTTAAGGCCTCGTAGCCGACGATCGACTTATCCTTCAGGCGGACGATCGGCTGGAAAATCGTCTTGATCCCTTCGCAGACGATCAATTCCTGGAGCACCTCTTTACTCTTGGAAATGTACTGGTAGGCGCGGTGACTCGCCATGACCTTTGCGTCTTCGATGAGGTTGTAGATCAGCCGTTCCTCTTTGATCAGGGGGTTGTAAATCACCTGGGCGTACCCGATCTGAACCCTGGGTGGCTTTTTCTGGAGCGAGTGGATGCTGGGAAGAAGGGCGGTGTTAATGTGACCGAAAATGCGATCCGCCATCACTTC
>CAYJTJ010000178.1:0-2660 GCA_964372835.1 uncultured Nitrospirota bacterium | reverse complement strand
TCCAGGCACTGCTCGATGATCCGCGCGCTCTGCTTCATCTCCTGCATCCGGACCCAGTACCGGTCGAAGGTGTCGCCGTTCTTCCCCACCGGGACCTCCCACTCCACCCGATCGTACGCCGCGTAAGGCTCGGCCTTCCGGACGTCATACGCGATTCCGGAGCCTCGGAGCACCGGACCCGTCAGCCCATAGTTGACGGCGTCCTCGGCCGAAATGACCGCGATCTCCTTAGACCGGGAGAGCCAGATCCGATTGTTCAGCAGAAGGCCGTCGTACTCGTCAATTTTGGAGGGAAAGTCCTTCAGAAACTTCCGGAGCTGGGCGATCACCTCGGGTTCGAGATCCCCGTTGACCCCGCCCACGCGGAAGTAGTTCATCGTCAGCCGGGCCCCGCAGATCTGCTCGAACAGGTCCAGGAGCCGCTCCCGCTCACGAAAGGTCCAGAAAAAAACGGTCATCGCGCCGATATCGAGCGACTGCGTCCCCAGCCAGAAGAGGTGACCCGCCAGGCGCTGCATCTCGGCGATGATCGTGCGGATGAACTCCCCCCGTTCCGGAAGCGATACCCCCAGGAGCTTCTCGACCGCGCGGACGTACGCAAAATTGTTCGTCATGGAGCAGATATAATCGAGGCGGTCGGTGTGCGGGATGATCTGCTGGTAGGTCAGGCCCTCGCACAGCTTCTCGACGCCGCGATGGAGATAGCCGAGATCCGGGATCGCCTTGACGATCCTTTCCCCCTCAAGCTCCAGAACGATCCGAAGCACGCCGTGCGTCGCCGGATGCTGCGGCCCCATGTTTAAAAGCAGGTCCTCCTTTCGGTGGACCGGAAGATCTTCCGGCGTGGGCCGCCCCTCGGAATCGCCGAGGTATGTGCTTTTCGAACCCATCGATACGCCCCGCAGATCGGTTGAGTGCTCCGGCGGATTCACGATGCGTTACGCTTGAGGTTCCTCGGTCGGGAGGAATTCGAAGGTGTTGCGCCAACCCTTCCCCTCGGCGGGATACTCCTTGCGAAGGGGGTGCCCGTCAAAATCCTCGGGAAGAAAAATCCTCCGGAGATCGGGGTGACCGCGGAATCGGATGCCCATGAGGTCGTACACCTCCCGCTCGAGGAACCCGGCCGCTCTCCAGACGGAATAAACCGAATCGATCTGGCAAGGCTCCTCCGGGACGGAGGTCTTAAGCCGTACGCGATGACGTTTCGGGATCGAATTCAAAAGATAGACCACCTCGAACCGCGGCTCTCGGCCGGGATAATCGACCGAAAGAACATCCGAGAGGTGATCGAATCGAAGTTCGGGATCATCGCGGAGGAACCGTCCGATCTCCACGATCCGATCCGGCTTCAGCGCAACGGTGATCTCGTTCCGAAACTCATTCATCCCGAGAAATTCCGTCGGAAATTTGTCCTGGATTTTCCGGCCGACCGTCGGCATATTATCGGACAAACACCTTTTCTTTCTGGATTTTGTCCTGGAGGAGCATCAGGCCCTGCAGGAGGGCCTCCGGTCGGGGGGGACACCCCGGAACGTAGACGTCCACCGGAACAATCTGGTCCACGCCCTGGACCACGCTGTAGCTGTTATAGTGATTTCCGGAAGTCGCGCAGGAGCCCATCGCGATCACGTACCGCGGCTCCGGCATCTGATCGTAAATTCGCCGTATCACGGGCGCCATCTTGCGGCAGACGGTCCCGGCCACGATCATCAGATCCGACTGCCGGGGCGAGGCCCGAAAGACACCCGCACCGAACCGGTCGATGTCGTACCGCGAGGCCACCGTGGCCATCATCTCGATCGCGCAGCAGGCCAGGCCGAAGGTCATCGGCCACAGGGAGCCTTTCCGGGCCCAGCCGATGACCGAATCCACCGACGTGGTCAGGATATTCGCGTCCAGCTGTCGATCCATCAATCCCATTCCAACGCCCCCTTCTTCCAGGCATAGACATAGCCGACGAGCAGGACCGAGATGAACAGCGTCATCTCGATAAACCCGACGAGGCCCAGACGATCATACGTGACGGCCCACGGATAGAGGAAGACCGTCTCGATATCGAAAATGACGAACAGCATCGCGATGATGTAGTAACGCATCGGGATGGGGCTTCGCGCGTCCGAGAACGGGATGCTGCCGGACTCATACGGGGTCAACTTGGCCTTGTAGACCCGCCGAGGGCGGAGGAGGTTGCCCAGGAGCAGCGTGACGGACCCGAAGGCCAGCGCGATCCCAAAGAAAATCAGTATGGGAATATAATCGAATCCGACGGATTGACCCGGCACGATTCACCCCGCGTGGAACCCGTAAAATTTCGTCCCGGTCTCCCTTCCCATTGGATTCGTTCGAAGGCCCGGAGCCACTCTATTTCCGTGGCTTAAACGTTTTACCAGTATAAAGCAGGGAAGACGGTTAAACAAGGGGATTATAATAGGAAATCGGGCGAGTAATGTCAAGGTGGAATGGGCCCCGACGGCCCTGAATTTTCAACCCAGACCCAGCGCGTCCTTAAAGTACGGCCTGAATTGAAGTCCTTCAAGGGCCAGAGGCTTAATTCCCTTGTGCTGGATTAAAACCTTAAACACCCCGCCCATGCAAGGGAGTCATGGGGTCAGGTCTATGGATTGTGGATTAGAGACCGTTCGATCCGCCTCAACAGCTGA
>CAYJTJ010000177.1:0-2663 GCA_964372835.1 uncultured Nitrospirota bacterium | reverse complement strand
GGAAGGGGCGGGCCCGGAAATTTCCCCTTGACGCTGTTTACAGGTTGCAGTAGGCTATTTTCCCCATGCGGGTTATCGGATTAATTTCGGGAACTTCCACCGACGGCGTGGATGCCGCGCTGGTCGAGATCACGGGGCGGGGGCTTTCAAGCCGGCTTGCGCTGATCCGGTTTGCGACCTATCCGTACCCGCATTCGCTTCGAACCCGTCTGTTCCGTCTCGCCCACGGCGGTCGGGTCGAGGATCTCTGCCGACTCAACAGCCTGGTCGGCGAGCTGTTCGCCCGGGCGGCCTTGCGGATCGCAAAAAAAGCCTCGGTCCCGATAAACGACATCGATCTGATCGGTTCCCACGGCCAGACGATCTGCCACCTCCCGGTGGCCCGGATGATGGGCGGGTTTCGGATTACCTCAACATTGCAGATCGGCGAACCCTCGATCATTGCGGAACGCACCGGGATCACGACCGTGGCCGATTTCCGACAGAGGGACATGGCGGCCGGCGGGGAAGGGGCGCCGCTGACGCCGTACCTCCACTATTTGCTTTTCCATCATCCCGGCCGGGCCCGGCTGGTTGTGAATATCGGCGGAATCAGTAACGTGACCTATCTCCCGCCGACCGCCGGACTGGAAAAGATCTTGGCGTTCGATGCGGGGCCCGGAAATATGCTGATCGATGGAATCGTACAGGACCAGACGCGCGGCCGGATGGTGATGGACCGGGATGGGCGTATCGCCCGGGGGGGTCAGATTCAACCGGCCCTGATGAAGGTATTGATGGGACACCGGTTTCTGGGTCGCAGGCCGCCGAAAACGACCGGCCGTGAGGCGTTCGGCCTCGAACAGGTTCGCCGGGTGATGGGTCAGGCCCGGCGATTGGGCTTAAATCGGCCCGACCTACTGGCCACCGTCACGGCGTTCACGGCCCGGGCGATCGCCGAGGCCTATCACCGATTCATCCTTCCCCTCGGGAAGGTGGAGGAAGTGATCATCGGGGGAGGCGGAACACGAAACGGCACGTTGATGCGGTATCTGGCTGAGGCGTTCAGCCCGATCCCCGTCGCTTCGTTCGAGAGGTTTGGTATGGACAGCCGGGCACTTGAGGCGATGGCGTTCGCCCTCTTCGCCTACGGGACGGTTTTGGGCGAGCCGACCAATGTGCCGGCCGCCACGGGGGCCCGCCGTGCGGTGATTTTAGGGAAGATCGTTCCGGGGATAGGATTCTCTCCTACATTCCGACCTTTTCCCGATACTCATCCATAACACGGTCGTTCACCTCGGGATAGCCGTTCTGGCGGGCATACTGCTCGATGCCGACGCGGGCGAGGGAACGCACGAAGGTCGGGACATTTTCCAGGCGCTTTTCGGCGTTAGGCGTCCAGGAAACGCCGGACTGGGGTGGTTCCGAGGTCGGCCCCCCGGCGATTTCCGGGTTCTTGAACGGGGAGCCGGCGAGCATGCCCGGGAAGGGGCATTTCCCCATATCGGCCGTCAATGTCGCCCCCGGCTGGCCCTCCGTTTTCAATGCCTCTCGGGTAAACTCCATCGGCTCGGCCGGAACCGTCCGACCGCCGATTTTAACCCCCAATCCGCTCACCAGCTGTGTCTCCCCCGGATTGGTCACCATCGCGACTTTATTACCGCACTGCTGGCAGGCGAAGGTGATCCCCAGACGAAGCGTATCCACCTGCTCCTTGGATTCGTAATCCATGAAGTGATTGCACTTGATGCATAAAAATTTCATGGTGTTCTCCTTTTCTCGATCGTACCAAGCAAGCTTTCCGCGATGATCCGGAAGGCCTGAGCCGCCGGCGTGTGCGGATGCAGCTCCATAAAAGACCGGCCCTGATCCGCGGCGCTGGCAATCCGACGGTCAAAGGGGACCCGGCCGAGGAGGGCCAGGCCCATGGGTTGGAGCAGACCGTCTTGGCCGGCCGGTCCCTCGAACAGTTCGATCGCCTCGCCGCAATGGGGACAGATCGCCCCGCTCATGTTCTCGACCAGCCCCAGCATGGGGATCTTTAATTCGCGGTTTAAGAAAACGACGGACTTCCTCACGATGAATTGGGAAATTTCCGATGGGATCGTGACGATCACGGCCCCGTCCAGCTCCGGGATCAGCTGGGCGATGATCGGCGGCTTGTCGCTCGAGGCCGGGGGCATATCGATGAAGAGGATGTCCAACGCCCCCCAGTTCACGTCGCTGATAAATTCGCGGATGACGCTCATCTCCACGGTGCCCCGCCAGACCGCGCTGTCCTCCCAGAGGCCTTTCCACATCACGGGCGTGTCCTCGGTGGGGATCATCAACTCCATGGAAGCCACCTTGATCCCGTTAAATCCCGTGGCCGGAAGGGCGCCCTCCGGCGTGATCTGAAGAACCCTCTCGCGGACGCCCGTCATCTTGGGGATGCAAGGCCCGCTCAGGTCCACGTCCAGAATCCCGACCTTGTAACCCCGCTGCGAAAAACAGGCGGCCAAGTTGACCGTAACGGAGCTCTTTCCCACGCCGCCTTTCCCGCTCATGACCGCGATCTTGTGCTTGACGCGGCCCATCCGTGTCTGGACGGCCTGGATTTGGTCCAGAACCTGCTGGAGCACTTCGTTTACGACCCCGGCCTTCTTCTGCTGCGCCTCGAGGTCTTTGACCACCTCGGTGATCGT
>CAYJTJ010000176.1:0-2676 GCA_964372835.1 uncultured Nitrospirota bacterium | reverse complement strand
AGGACATATAACGCATACAACTGCCCGATGACCATGCCCGCCAAGAAAACGGCGGCGGTATAGATCGTGATGGACAACAAATTAAATAATCGTCGCATGCTGATTAGTGCCTCAAATACAGTTGCTTCGGCACGGCATCGGGGTCCCTCCCCGCCGTTTCCCGGGCTATAATGGGTTTTTTAAGCCCGCCTTCTGGCGATCCTGCCAAAGGTTTTCAAGCTTCTCACCGAAATACATTCCGGCCACGAAAACGGCGACCGTATAAAGGGACATGGATAGGGCGTAAAAGAAAAAGTGTTTCATGGGGCATTCTGAATCTTGTCGATCCTTGGATCCACGTGAACGATTATAGGATCATCACATGACCCTGTCAAGCAAAACCCATGTGGCGATTCCCCCAGTGGAAGAACAGAAATGACTTGACTTTTTACCGGATCCTGATAGAATTCCCCGTGATCCTAACCAAGCCCATGGAAAATCCCGAGCGAAAGAAAAGAGACACCCCTGTATTTGACTTCATCGTCCTTGTTGGAATGATGGCAAACCTGATCTTGGCCGTCTTCCTGGTCCTTTACTACTTCGATTTTTTTTAGTCACCATCCTCATACGCGTTCACCCTTCCCACCACCTATTCCGCTGACGTTTCAGGGAGGCGTCATGGCGCATCGAAAACCGATCACCGCGCTGGTCTGGTGCGGCGCAGCCGCGAAGCGTTTTGCGACCCGGGCATTGACGAGCGACTCGTTCCAGGACCCCCCTCGATAGACGCGGAACTTTCCCTTTTCCGGCCCCTTGGGATGATTAAAGGGCGCCTCCTTGTAATAATTTGGATCGTACCAATCGGCGACCCATTCGGCGACATTCCCGGCCATATCATAAAGCCCGTAGGGGCTCCTCCCTCCCGAAAACTTTCCAGGAGCGGCCAGGTAATGATAGCCGTCCTCATCTCCCCGAATATTCGCCGCCTTATCCCGGGAATCATTTCCCCAAGGCCATCGCAGGCTCTCCTCGCCGCCGGCCGCTTTTTCCCACTCGGCCTCGGTGGGCAGGCGCTTGTCCGCCCATTTACAGTACTCGCTCGCCAGTATCCAGGGCAGGCCGACCACAGGAAGATCGGGACCCTCTAAGAGGGAAAGATCATCCTCAAAAACAGGAACCACCGGATCCATAAAGCCCTCTTCGGCCGTGAAGACGGAGAACTGGGCCTGCGTCACTTCCCTCAGATCGATATAAAAAGCCGACACGTAGGCGGCGTGGATGGGCATTTCATCCAAGTCCCCCGCTCCCGGCTGGCTTCCCATCTGAAATGGACCCTCGGGGATTAATACCATTTCAGATCCGTCCTTCCCGTCGATCGTTTTGTACCGGCTAAAATCATGCCGGGGTGATCGTCCTTTCGAATCCTGTGTCATCGTTACGGTTTTCACCGGGTCCGACCGCCGCGTTGACTGCCAGGGGTCATAAATAAAGAAAGCCACCATCAGGAAAAAAGAGATGAATGCGAGCAGTGACCCATAATACAGCGCATCCTTTTTCATGCGTTCTGCCCTCGAATCTTGATTCTCCCTCGGGCCACACGACGGAGGACCGCGAGAAACGAGAGCAATATAACCGAGCCCTCTCTAAAATGCAAGCCAAGGGATTCGGAATGAAACCAGGTTCCGGGTCGGAACCGATTGCCTAAGCGCAATGGATGCACTATAATTTGGACCCGATTCTTCCACGAGGAATTCATGCGAACCTGGTCTCGGCGCCGATTTCTCCAGATTTCCGGACTCAGCGGGATCTTCTCCCTGGGGGCCCGCTCGGCCGAGGGCGCTATGTTTTTTCTCAAGAAATTCCTGTCGCTCCCTCCCCGAAACACGACGGCCATCACCCCGAATGCGGAATTCTATGTCTATGACCTCGGCCGGTTTTCAAAAATGATTCGGGATCTGGACTATTCCGGTTGGACCCTCAACCTCTATGGGCGCGTGAGGCATCCCCTCCGGCTCACCTACCCCGAGATCCTAAAACGTCCTTCCCGAGAGCAGATCGTCACGCTGGAATGCGTCGAGAATCCCGTGGGAGGGGACACCATCGGCAACGCAGCCTGGCGCGGCCTGCCCCTCAGAGACCTCCTCTTGGAGGCCGGCGCCGAGGCCTCCGCGAAGAAGGTAGTTTTTAAAGCCGCCGACGGTTACTCGGACAGCATCACGCTAAAGCAGGCGATGGAGGAACCCGTGCTGCTCGCCTATCTAATGAATGGCGTCACACTGCCCCGTGAACATGGATACCCGTTGCGGGCCGTCGTTCCCGGAATTTACGGAATGAAGAATGTGAAGTGGATCATGGAAATCGAGGTGACCGAGGAGAGCTATCTGGGCTATTGGCAACAGCGAGGCTGGTCAGACGACGCGGTCGTGGAAATCATGTCGCGCATTGATCGTCCCGGAGCGTATCAAGAACTCACCGGCCTTAAGCACACAATCGAGGGTATCGCCTACGCGGGGGCGGCCGGCATCCAGGCCGTTGAGGTCAGCACGGACGGGGGCCGCCAATGGAATCCGGCCCCGATGAATCCGCCCCTTTCCCCTTTCAGCTGGGTACTTTGGCGATACCCATGGCAGGCCCCCCAGCCAGGCGTGTACCGGATCCTGGTTCGTGCTGTTGATGGGGCGGGGCGGCCTCAAACGG
>CAYJTJ010000175.1:0-2682 GCA_964372835.1 uncultured Nitrospirota bacterium | reverse complement strand
TCAGGCCGGGTCGGACCAAGAGAAGGGGTTGAAAGATAAAAAGGTTCAGTTTTAAAAGGCTTGTTTTTAGAGCTTAGAAGGCTCTTTTTGAGATCGAAAAAGGTGCTTTAAGAAAAAAGCCGGGCTCCGCTCTTGCCTCGCGCGGACGGGCGGAGGGATGTTCGATTCATCCCGCTTTGACGAGAGGCGGAAGTCGCCGTCGGGGACGTTGTTTCCAAAGGGTGTAGTTGTTCTGAAGGTTCATCCAAAACTCCGGGCTTGTGCGAAACACATCGGCCAGCCTCCAGGCCATTGCGGCCGACAGACCGACGTGTCCTTTGACGATCCGATTAATGTCCTTGGCGCTTAAGCCCAGGTGGTGCGCCAGCTCGGCTTGCGATATTCCAAGAGGCTTTAGAAATTCCTCCTGTAAAACTTCACCGGGATGTGTCGGCGGACGATTCGTGGGCAACATGAAGGCCCTCCTTTAGTGATAATCCTTAATCCGGACTTCATGGGCATTTCCATTCTGCCACTTGAAGATGATCCTATATTGATCGTTGACCCGAATGCTGGTAAATCCTTTTAGATCGCCTTTGAGCAGCTCCAACCGGTTGTTCGGCGGAGACATGAGATCATCGAGTCGGGACGCCGTATGGATCATATCGAGCTTCCGGCGAACCACTTTTAAAATGCTCTGGAAGACCCGTGTGCTCTTGGAACCGACACCGTTGAAGAGGTCTTCCGTCGCCTTGTCTCCGAAAGAAAGGATCACGCCGGTTCCTCAAGCTGTAATGAGATTACCATACAATGGGTATACCATGCAATGGGAAAGCTTGCCTGGCAATGCTGCCGGGGTCATGCCGGGGTCACATGCCGGGGTCAGGTCTACACATTTGACTTTAGGAATAGTCTCTGCTAAGCTCCGGGCCGTTTTGGAGGGAGACGATGGCTCGGCCGCTGCGACTGCAATATCCGGGGGCGCTCTACCACATCACCGCCCGCGGCAATGAACGCAAGGCGATCTTCCGCTCCGATGACGACCGGCAGAAATTTCTGGCCGTTCTCGCCAAGACCATCGAACGCCACCGTCTGATTCTGCATGCTTATGTCTTAATGGGCAATCATTACCACCTGCTGCTTGAGACCCCCGAAGCGAACCTCGCGAAGGCCCTGAGGGATCTGAACGGGATCTACACTGCATCCTTCAATCGTAGGCACCGGCGCATCGGGCATCTCTTTCAGGGCCGTTACAAAGCCATTTTGGTGGAGAAGGAGAGTTATTTGCTGGAGCTGTCCCGGTACATCCATTTAAATCCCGTGCGTGCCCGGATGGGGGTGCAACTTTCGCGGCATCCCTGGAGCAGTTATTGGGATTACATTGGGCGGCGGGAGGCTTCGCCGTGGTTGACGCGGGAGGGAGTGCTAGGCTACTGGGGATCAGTGTTGGTCCGAAGTCAGGAGAGCTACCGGCAGTTTGTGGAGGAGGGGGTGAGAGGGGGTGTGGCGCGGCCCTGGGAGAAGGTGGTGGCGCAGGTGGTGTTGGGGAATGAGCAGTTCGTGCGGTCCGTGGGGCGAAAGGCTGGGGGTAACCGGGATCGGGAAGTGCCGAGTCAAAAGCGTCTTGAAGCGCGGCCGAGTTGGGAGAGAATCCAGAAGCAGGTACGAGCCTTGGGGACGGAGTTAAGGAGGTTGCGCACGGGGAACCGGGCGGATCCGGAACGGGCGGTGATGATCTACCTGGGGCGGGGGCAAGGCGGGTTGATGTTGAAGGAGGTGGGGGAGCGATTGGGGATGGAGATCTCGGCGGTAAGCCAGACGACGCGCCGAGTGGCCCGGCTGCGGGAGAGCAATGCGGAATGGGATCGGGTAATTGGGGGAATCGAGCGGAGCCTAATATCCAATGTGTAGACCTGACCCCATACACGGCGGCAGGTTGAGCCCCACCTTGACTTCCCCCGAGTGAGTCTGTTACCTTACCCGAATGCCGCGCCGCCCGGGTCGACACAGGGTTGTTTTTTTCTTGGCCTTCCTGGCCATGATTTCGGTCCTGCCCGCTCTGGCCCAGACCGGAGCCGGAGGTCCACAGGACGGGTCTCCCGTCGTGCATTATACGGCCGAGACGGGGCGGGTTGATCTTCACGCGGTATCGGTCCCGCTCCGATCCGTTCTGGACGCGCTCACGGATGAGACCGGCGTCGTATTTTACTTGCCAAGACAGATGAATCCCCCCGTTAACGTCTCTCTCGAAGAGGTGCCTCTCGAGAGGGCGATCAAGCAGCTTCTCGGGCCCGGGTACAACGCGGCCATGATCTACGTCGAGCCGGAGGATACAGAGGACCCGGATATGTATTCCTTGGCCGAGGTGAGGGTTCTGGCCCTGGGCGGAACGAGCCAGGCCGCCTCGGCGGCCACACCGGCTTCATCGCGTATCGCCGGCGCCGTGGCGGGCGCGCCCCCTTCCATCCCGGTCTTATCCCCGGAAGAGATTGCGGCCCGGCGCGCCGAAAAAGAGGCCAAACGCGCGGATCGGGACAAGGCGAAGGCCGAGCGCCAGCAGGCCCCAAAGGGCCGGCGTGGAGGCGGCGGGGCGGAACCCCCCGCAATCACGCCCGGCTCAACCCCAAGCCCCACGGCGGGAGCACCCCCCCAAACTCCGGCGGCGCCGGCGCCTGGATCCGGTCCCCAAAATTCCAATCAGAG
>CAYJTJ010000174.1:0-2693 GCA_964372835.1 uncultured Nitrospirota bacterium | reverse complement strand
AAGATAGACGGGGATGGCCAGAAACAAGAGTTTTCGGAGTCTCATGACGGCCTCCGGGATCGGTATATGGTGGCAATGGATTTCTCAGCCGCCCGAAGGCCTCAGGTGGGATCGTAAGATGGCATGTGATGTGGCCTGAGAGAGATAGCAGGCTCGTCTCAGGCGTTGATCGTCACAGGGCATCTTCGGGGCTGACCCGATGGGGAGGGAGTATACTCCGGCGGGGGAAAATGTCAAGCGGATTGGTTCAACGATCCGCGGAGGGCCTTGGCGGCGGCCGGGGCGGGCAGGCATACGACCTCAAAAACAGGATTCAACCCCGAAATCCGGCCCGGAAAAACGGGGCCATAGACTAAATAGCTTTATATGATAGGAAGTTACAAAGTCGTGAATGGCCGAACTTGAAATTTGCCTTTGACAGAAAAGCAATGTCCGTATACCCTATTGATGTCGGACCGCGGTAGAGTAGATTGGAAAGGTCATTTAACGGGAGGTAACAACGGTCATGCGATTAGATTGGAATCCGTTCAGAAGGATTTTTCAAGCCACCTGGGCCATCGTGATGTTAATCTCGATTCAGTCCATGCTTGGGGGAAATTTCCTGCCGGGAGTTCTCCTCGCGGCCAAGGCGGCGGAATCGAATGGGTCGGTCAGCATCAACCCCAAATTCTACGCGCTCAATCCCTGTGAAAAAAGGCAGTTCACCGCATCGGTCATGAACGGCGACGGCCGGGAGATCACGGATGCCAAGGTGACGTGGCAATCGACCGACCCCAAAGTGGCTAAGATCGACGAGAAGGGTCTCGCGGTCGGGATCAAGCCGGGCGTCACCATGATCATGGCGATTTACGGGGACGCCGAAGCCAGTTCGTCCTCACTCGTGGTCAGGGATAAAGGGATCGCGATAAAGTGTTAATCCTTCCGGTCGATCCGACCGACGCCCCGTAACATTCCCAAGTTCAGCCTAGGGAATTTTACCGGTTTGTCTCCAGTCCGGGGCTCCAATAAATATACCCTTTAAATCAGAGTGTTATAACTCTAACCTGAGACGGGCGGCCTTGCCTGCCTCGTCGAGGGTTATTTGATATCAATCGCCCCCATCCGGTCGAAAAGTATTGGATCGTCAACAAGTTGCATAATATTTTTAGCTGTGATATAAGGTGAATCGGAAATGTTTAACCTTTGGTCCGGCAAGATGGCATCATGGCCAATGATTCGGTGGTGGCGACCAATTCCAAGGCGTTCCACGATTACCACATTGAGGACCGATACGAGGCCGGGATCGTTTTGGTGGGGACCGAGGTTAAATCGCTCCGGGATGGGCGGGCGAACCTTCGCGACAGTTTTGCACGGATTGAAATGGAGGAGGTTTTTCTCCACCACTGCCATATCAGCCCATACGCGCACGGGAACCGGGCCAATCATGAGCCGCTGAGGGTCCGAAAGCTCCTGTTGAACCGGAGCGAGATCAACAAGCTGATCGGCAAGACCCAGCAGCGCGGGTACACGCTGGTTCCGCTGAAGATCTACTTCAAGAAGGGCCGAGCCAAGGTGGAGCTGGCGCTGGCGATCGGGAAGAAAGGCGCGGATAAACGAGAGACGCTCCGAAAGAAAATGGCCCAGCGCGAAATCGAACGGGCCTTTAAAGAACGGCGCCGATAACACGGGGCCCGACGGACTGGAAGGCCCGAGAGAGGATTCCAACCCGTTCGGCGGATTAACAATCAACAAAGGAGGGGGCGACCGGATTCGACGGAGATCAAGAGGCATTGGGTGGCATGCCGAGGTCCCACAGGGGCTCGTTAAACACCTGTGGAAACTAGTAACTGCCAATCACGAATTGGCCCTCGCCGCTTAAGTGCGGCGCGTCCATCTGACCGTTGTCTGTGCGATTAGACTGGATGTCACGATAGCAGACTGGCCCCGGGGGTGGTCCAGGCCCACGGGGTGAGATTCACTGGAATAGCGGTTTTCCGGGTTTGTGTCTGGACCTGGAAAATGGCGAATCCCAACCAGCCACTACGCATGTAGTCACCGGGTGCTGAAGTTCTTCGGACGCGGGTTCAACTCCCGCCGCCTCCACCATTTTTAAAAAGTTCTTTTCTACACGATTGGCCTGACGCTCTGACGAGGTTCGGATCGCCGCCTCCCGCAGAGGACAAGGCTCCATCCGACACGTTATCCCCACCCAGCGCGTCGAGGGCAAAAAATAAGCGCTAGGTTTAGACAGGTATTCATGGAAACGGACGTCCTAATCCATAGATGATTCGTTATACGAGGCATGCAAGGAATAGTATGCGAAATTCTTGAGAGCGAAGTTGAGGAGACACTGAAACACCCTGATCGGTTTGAACCGGAAGTCACGCGTTCCGTTGCCATTAAGCGGTTTACAGATCGGTTTGAGGGCTTTCCACTCAAAGTGGTTTATGTTGTGGAGAACAAGGTGACCATTGTCATCTCGACTTATCCATATGAAAAGGGTTTCTAAGAGGGCTAAAGATGAAAATCTCTTATGACAAAAAATATGACTTGGCCTATATCCAATTCTCCGAGAAAAAGCCGCAGCGGGCGGTTGAAATCGGAGAAGGGATCGCCGTTCATGTGACAAAGAAGAACGAGCTGGTCGCCCTTGAGATTTTCGATGCCAGGCGGCATGTGCCGATTCAGAGTCTGTTTGAGTTGCTGGAGGTCAA
>CAYJTJ010000173.1:0-2704 GCA_964372835.1 uncultured Nitrospirota bacterium | reverse complement strand
CCAACAGCCGTCTGGTGGTCTTATATACGGTACAGGTGCAGTGATATATCAAAATGTTTTTGAAAGGAGGTGGTTTGCCGGAATGACTTAGGAACTAAACACCGAGATGAACAACCACCGATAAGGGCTGCCCTAACCCATAGGTTAGGGTAGCAAAGCCCCCGAGCCGGATTCGCAAGGGAGTCCGGATGACGGGGCTGCCGAAGTGGGTCGAAAAAACTTCAGCGGACGGGGCCTGTACCCTTATCGGGGCACAGGCCTTTTTTGTGGAGGGAGAAATGAGCAACGAGAGGAAGGTCAAGAGGACAGAGTCCAATCAACCCAACGGCTCCTCCGCATCCACTATGGGGGTGGTGGAGCAACATCGAAAGGAGAAAGGAATGAAAAGCATCATGATTAAACTCGCGGCCCTCGCCATGGTTTTCATCGTCATGGCGTTGGCTTGGTCATCGCCGGCGATGGCACAGGTGGCCAATACCGGTGTGGGTTTCTTGGGATCCAGCGATCCCAATCTGGGAGATGGGACGATCAGCCTTACCCCTCAAGCCTTGGCGGTCGTCAAGCGGGCGCGCAGCGGCGTAGCCCCCGGGGCAGACATCCCGGGCGGTTCTACCGTGGCCGTGGGGAGCAGCATTAAATTCATGCTGTACATCAACAACAAGTCCGACACACCGCTCGTTGATGTGAGCATTCGAGACACTCTGGCCGCGAATTATGTTTACAACGGCCTGGTGGACTCGATAAAGGTCATCAACCCGGCTGGGGCCTGTGCCCTCTTGGCCTGCACCACGGCGGAGGAAGATACAATGTTTGGCCTTGCCGATGCGGCTGCGGCTTTAACCAACACGATCAGTGGAGTGGATGCGGCCGGATTGACGGCGGGACCCCCGCAGATCATCGATATCGGCGATCAGAACGTGGCCAACGCACAGCTGGCCAATGTGGCGGCCAACAGCCGTCTGGTGGTGCTGTTTACGGTAACCGTGCAATAAACGGACCGACTCTAAACCATAAGGTTGGATAGGTCCGTTCATGGATAGGCCGTTTTCCATCCGAGAGGTACGTCTTCGCGACGGCCCTCCCTCGCGTTTTCAAAAGAGGGATGGCTCGTAGGGAGACGTTTTTTGTCGTTTGGATGGAGTGGACGAGCCTGCTCGTGAAAAACCGAGCCAGGTTATCGAATGCGCCGGACTTTAAGCTCATGGGGTTCGGCTGTGTTCACTCGGCTAGATCATTGTGACGGGAAAAATGCTTAGGGCTTGGCACAGATATTTCTGCCTGATTGCCTTGTTGGGATGGCTTTCCGCCATCGGCCCGCCGTGGGCCTGGGCGGCGACCAACTCGATCACGGCCGGCGTGGGTGGAATCAACAACGGCACACTCTCGGGCGGCGACGGCACAGGAACCGGGCAGATCTCACTCACCATCGTGAATCTCGCGCTGGTCAAACAGGCGCGGGATATCGGGGGGAATGTTCTGCCCAACGGGACAAGCGTACCCTCGGGCCAGGTCCTCTACTTTGTTCTCTACGTGGATAATGTCACGGCGATGACAGCCGGGGACATCCGGATCACCGATCTTCTCGATGAGTCCCAGTTTACCTACCTCCCGAACAGCATCGAAACCACGCTCGTGCCGAGCGGCTCGAGCAATGCGGCTATTTGGGCTGGAATCTGGACGGCGCTGAGCGATGGCGTCGATGGCGATATGGCCTCGATCACGGACAGCGCGGCACCGGCCGGTCCGGATCGCGTGACGATCGGAGCCGTTTCCGGACAGGCGAATTCAACCCTGAACATTCCCGCCAGTTCCCTTCGGGCGATTCGGTTCAGGGTGACGGTTAATTGAAGAGGCGGAAGGGGTGAGGGGTGAGGGGTGAGGAGTGAGGAGTAAGGGAAAGGACGTTGGAGGTTGGAGGGAAGAGGTTTGAGGTAAATGTGAGGGGTATACGCTACATAAGATGGCTGATCACGATGGGAGTCTTATCGGCTTCGATCGGGTGGATCGGTCTGCCCTCTGCTGTTGCCGTGCCGATACAAAACTCGGCGACGGGGTCGGCCAACAGCGTTTCATTGGATCTGTCCAATGCAACCGTGAACTTAAATCAGGTGCCCACGGGAAGCGCGGTCGCCTCGGCACTGGCCGAAATCAGTCCGAATGCCGTGGGCATCGGCAGCGCGGGCTTCGCGTTTACGTATGATGTTCTACCCACGATCGGGGCCGGGAATACCGGGGTGAATCAGGTTTCGATAACGGCCCCGGCGGGCTACAGCAACCTGTTGGTGACGACGGTATCGGTGGGCGGTGTCAGTCAGGGGCTTAACTGCCCGACGCCGGGAGCGGGACAGCACTGTCCGACTATAGCCGGACAGGTCATCACCGTGACATTGGGAAGCAACGTGACGGTCACTTTAACGAATATCCGGGTGAACTTCACCGCGAACGCGCCGTCAACGGTCGGGACGGACCCCTTCACCTCCACCGTGGATGATTCCGCGACGGGCGCATTCGGCCCCCAGGTCACGACCGCCGGAAATGCGGATGGGGATGCGGCCGATGCCAACAGCATCGCGGTACAGGTCGTGGGCGGCGCGGCCAGTTCGGCAATGGCCGAGATATCGCCCAATACGGTGACGGCCGGAAGTCCGGGGAATGCGTTTATCTATGACGTCCTACCGACGATCAATGGCGGGGATACCGGCGT
>CAYJTJ010000172.1:0-2715 GCA_964372835.1 uncultured Nitrospirota bacterium | reverse complement strand
GATGTTTCGAATTCCAAAAACCATCTACAATCGGATGCTGGACCACGCCAAGGCCGAGGCTCCCCTCGAGTGCTGCGGCCTTCTGGCCGGGCGGAATCAAACGGCGGAGCGGGTCTATACGATGACGAACATCGAGAAATCGCCCGTCCGTTACATGATTGATCCCAAGGAACAGTTCGCGGCATTTAAGGAAATGCGCGCCGATCAGATCGAGCTGCTGGCCATTTATCATTCCCACCCGCATTCGGCGGCGTACCCTTCCGCGACGGACGTCCGCCTGGCTTATTACGAGGAGGCGGTCTATCTGATCGTCTCGCTGAATCCGGCCGGCCGGCCCGTGGTTAACGGCTTTCGGATCGTGAATCAGAAAATCACGGAAGAACCGTTTGAGGTCGTTGACGATGCGAATCGGACATGATCTCGTTCGGGGATCGGCCTGGACTTACCGGAACCGATGGCGCGTTCTGGCCTGGGCGGCCCCGGCCCTGTGTCTGCTGTTCGCGGGCTATCTCGTCTTTCTCTACGCGATCGTCACCGAACGGTTTGAGGGCCGGCGCTGGCGGATTCCGTCCAAGATCTACTCCGACTCCTTCGTTATTTTTCCGGGCCAGCAAGTTGAAGGGACCGGGTTGCCCGAGCGGCTCCGGCGGCTCGGCTATCGGCCGATCTCTAAAGATCCGTCCCGCCCGGGCGAATATCGCCGGGGATCAGATGCCCTCACCGTTTACCTCCATGACTTCGCCTATCCCGAATCCTCACTGACGGGATTCCCGGTCCGCCTGGTATTAAACGAGGGAGAGATCACCGGGATCGTTCGGCTTCCCTCGGGTCAACCCCTCCCGTTCGTCGAGCTTGAGCCCGAGCTCATCGCCGCGATCTATAACGACGCCTGGGAGGCCCGGGAACTCGTCCGCCTGGTTGAGGTTCCCCCTCCTCTGATCGAGGCGATCCTATCGGCCGAGGATTCGCGATTCTATTTACATCCCGGGGTGGATTTAAGGAGCACGGCCCGCGCGTTCTGGGCCAACCTCAAGGCCGGCGGAATCGTCCAGGGCGGCAGCACGCTCACACAGCAGCTCGTCAAGAATTTTTATCTGAGCCATGAGCGGACGGTACGAAGAAAAGCGGTCGAGATTCTGATGGCCGTTCTCCTGGACGGACGCTATACCAAGGACGAGATACTCGAGGCCTATTTAAACGAGATTTATTTCGGCCAGAACGGCACGATGGGAATTTTCGGCGTCGGTGAGGCCTCGCGGCACTATTTTGATAAACGACCGGGGGATCTGACCCTCGGCGAGGCGGCCCTCCTTGCCGGGATGATCAAATCGCCCAATTTTATTTCCCCCTTCGAAGACCCGGCACGCGCGGCGGCGCGCCGCGGCGAGATCTTAAGACGGATGGAGGCCTCCGGAAAGATCGGCGCGGAGGAGGCGCGTGCGGCAAGGGAGGAATCCCTCCCCGCGCTGCCGCCCGCACGGCCGGAACGGATCGCTCCCCACTTCATCGATTTGGTCCGGCTCGAGCTTCGGGAGGACTATTCGGCCGAGGCGCTCGCCTCGGAGGGAATGCGAGTCTTCACGACGCTCGATCTAATGGAGCAACGCCTCGCGGAGGAGACGGTGCGCGCGGGGCTGGCGAGGCTTGAGGCCGCCTATCCCAATCTCCGCCGAGAGGATCCGGCGGATCGGCTTGAGGCCTGCCTGATCGCGATCGAGCCGCGTACGGGATACATCACGGCGATGGTGGGAGGACGGGACTACGCCGTCAGCCAGTTTAATCGCACCACGCTGGCGCGCCGCCAGCCCGGCTCCTTATTTAAGCCGTTCGTTTACGCCGCCGCGCTCATCCGGGGTCAAACGGCCCAGGGCCTGGCCTACACCCCGGCGACGCTGATCGAAGACAGCCCGATCGAGCTCGTCGCCAACAAAGCCGTCTGGAGCCCTCAGAATTACGACAAGGTGTACCACGGCACCGTGACGCTGCGCACCGCGCTGGAGAAATCCCTCAACGTCGCAACGGTGCGACTGGCCGCCGAGGTCGGCCTGGACGGCGTCGTGGCGACCGCACGCGAGATGGGAATCAAGAGTCCGCTTAAAAAGGTTCCGTCGCTCGCGCTGGGAACGTCGGAGGTGACCCCCATCGAGATCGCGACGGCCTACGCCACGATGGCGAACGGCGGAATCCGTGTCGCCCCGATGGCGATCAAGGGAGTCGTTTCCTCCGACGGCCGTGTTCTGGAACGCCGGCGGTTGGAGCGCACGCCCGTACTAACGCCCCCGCAGGCCTATATTCTGACCAACCTTCTCGAGGGCGTGGTGGACCGCGGCACGGCACAGGGCGTGCGGCGGCTGGGCCTTACCCGCCCGGTCGCCGGGAAGACCGGCACGACAAGCGATTATAAAGACGCCTGGTTCGCGGGGTACACGCCGGAACGGCTCGGGCTGGTCTGGGTGGGATTTGACGCCGTCCCGGCCTCCGGGACGCAAGAGGCTTCCGATCCCTCCCGCCCCGGATTAGGGCTGGAACTGACCGGCGCACAGGCCGCGCTTCCGATCTGGACCGATTTCATGAAGCGGGCCACGGACGGAACGCCCGAGCGCGCGTTCGCGCCGCCGCCCGGCGTCGTATTCGAGGCGATCAATCCCGGCTCCGGCCTGATCGCCAGCCGCGAATGTCCCGAGGAGATCCGGGAGGCCTTCGTCGAGGGAACGG
>CAYJTJ010000171.1:0-2845 GCA_964372835.1 uncultured Nitrospirota bacterium | reverse complement strand
CCGAAGACATGGTCATGCCAGAAGACAATCCCCAGATCGACATCGGGATACCAGCGGTATCGCACGAACTCCACGCTGACGATCGCGCCGGCCTTGTGGTTGTTTTTCAACGCTTCGGTGAAGATCACCTCGTTCCCTTTAATCTCCTTGATTCGGCGGGCTTCAAACTCACCCACACCGTCAAGGCCGATCCCGATGACCGTACCCGGATGGAACATCGGCGTATCGAATTTGTCGCCGTTGACATCGATATGCCGCACGGCCGAGTCGATCGAAATCGAACTATCGCCCGACTTGGCCGCTTTTGTGAGAGTCGTGTTTTGCGGCATCGGCATTCCGTGATGCGTCTCCTCGCGATCATCCGCCTTCAGAAGGGTGTACGGTCGGACCGATTGTTCGTAGTTAAAACCGATGATCACACCGTCCGTCGCCGTAATGTCGAATTGGAAGAAATGCGGATGCATGTTCACTTTGCTCGAATTCGCAACCCGCTTGTCGTCCTTCAGTTCGCTCTTGAAGATGACATCCACGCAGTCGTATACGTTTGCGCGAATCGCCAGCGGCATCTTCAAGTTGTCATCGGCGCGAATGGCCTCTTCTTCTTCCTCCAATACAAAAATCATCCCGTCCGGATCGACAATCGCGGGCGTTTTGGCCGTCGCCTTCTTCTGCGTAATCGGGAGCGTGATCGCATTCACCGTGTAGAACTTCCTCGGAGAACGATCGGGGCAGAGGCTCCAGGGTCCGTTTTCCCCCGGAAGCGCCGGTTCCACGGTCCGTACTCCCTTGGCATCCAGGCGAATCGGCTCGAAGAAAGGCGCCGGGTTGCGGTCCGGTGAGAAGGGCGGACGTTTGCCAAGGTGTGGACGCTCCCACGGAATAGACGGCTTCCCGGTCGCCGAATCCCACCGGATCGGCAGCCGTTTTCCCGGGGCCGGGGATTTATAGTTTACCCAGATCTGTGTCGTCTCGGGTTCGTTGAGGGCGGTCTTCCCGTCCCATTTCCAGTCATAAACGGTGGCATCGTAGGAAACGACCTGCTTATGCTCGTCCGTCTGCCCGCCCGGAAGACCCGGAGTCGGCATCTGCATCTCGACCCAGTCCTTGATCGAGACCATCGCCGGATTCGCCTTCCAATCCGTTTTGTCCGCCGTGATCTTGAATTTCTTTCCCCCGAACCAGTCCACCGTCGTCCCGACCAGCTTGTCGGAGGATACCGCCGGCTTCATCTTTCCCTTCCGATCCGGCAACTCGGCCAGCGGGGGCATCAGGTCGTCCTGCGACCCGGCCGCCTGTAGCGTATTGTAGACCCGCCAGAAGCCCCACATTCCGGTCACGTAGTGTTGAGGAATGTGGCAGTGGAAGGTGAAATCACCCGCCCCGTAGGCACAGCCTCCGGAGCCGCACTCGATCACTTCATTAAAGGACTCGGCCGCGCCGATCGCCTGAACGTCGAGACGCTCGGAACTGGTGCGGATCGGCGGGAATTTCACCGGGCCCGTGCCGTTCGCCGTGGCGGCAAAATTGAACTCGGCTTTCGTCACAGCCTCCGGAGAACGGGGCCACCGGTCGCTTCCGCCATGAAGATGGTGGGAATGGATCACCTCGGCGCCGCCCATCATCCGATACTTGACCGGATCGCCTAAATACGAACGCGGAACGGTCGTGGCCGGATCGCCGAAGGTATAGGAACCGTACCCTTGCGATTCGTCATGAATGCCGTGCCGTTCCTGTTGAAGCGCCAGACGGGTGCCGTGGGCCTCGCTTCGGAGATTCAAGCCGCGGCCGCCGGGACGATAGGTGTCCGTCAAGGCATCCCGCTGATCCAGTAATTCTCCGTCCTTCTTTTTATTGATTCGGAAGACCTCGTCGCCGATCTCGTGATAGAAAATCGCAAACTCTCTGAAATCGGCGCCATTCGGGTCATCAATCATCGCCATCCAGCCGCTCTTCATTTCCTGACCGGTCCAGGGATTCAAATAGCGCGAGCCCCGCGGCTCGACCACCAGCGCGCCGAACATCCCTTGAGACCACTGTTCCCGCACCGCATGGCTGTGGAAATGATGCGCCTTCTCCTGCTCATCCCCTGGAATGTACCATTCAAATTCCCGGCTTTTTCCAGGCTTGACCAGCGAGTCCTTGTTCGTCATCGTCGCGGCTTTGCCGGTCGTCTTTACGATAAAACTCGAGCCGTGCACGTGAATACTGACGGGTTCCCCCTCGGAATCGATCTCGACTGAACCGTCTTCCTTCAACTCGCCGAGCTGGTTTCTCAAGGTAATACGAACACAGTCCCCCGCGTTCGCACGGATGACAAGAGGCTGAAGGAGATCGCCCTGCAAGCCGAGAGAAACACCGGCGGACGGAAATGGATCATTGCCCTTTCGAGCGTCCTTGTTTTTCTTTTCTTCGGCCCGGACCTTCGCAATATCCTCGGTCAATACATAGAGATAGCCGGGAAAGTAATCCAGAAAACGATTCAGCGTGATCTCGACATTGATCGCCGAGACATCGAATGTCTTGACCGGCACACCTGCGGGACACCGGCCTCCTTGGGCCACGGATTCCTCGGTGCCGACGCGAAGCGGAATGCCTTGCGTGACGGCGTGGGCTTCGGAGCTTGAGACATAACCGCCCAGCTTTCCACCGGCCCGCTCGATTTCCTTATCGAGACGCTCCGTCAAGGCCCCCATCATCGCCGGCCCGGCCCCCTGATATTGCGCCCCAGCCGGAAGCTTGGCCGCCGCGGCTTTTTCTTTCTCCAGATCCTGATAGAACTTCTGTTCCGCCGGACTCATCTGGCCCGGTATGGAGGACATATCGTGCGTCGCGTGGGAAGAGGCGG
>CAYJTJ010000170.1:0-2859 GCA_964372835.1 uncultured Nitrospirota bacterium | reverse complement strand
CCGCGTCTGCATCCGTTCAACAAACCCAATCGACGTATCGGCCCGCAACAGTTCCAGGAGCGCCCGGTGGGCCGATTTCATCATGACGCGGAAAATCGTCATCGGAAAGATCACCAGCCGGTACCCCCTCCGAGCCAACTCCGTGGCGGTCAAAGAAGGGCTTTTCCCGAACTCGGTCATGTTCGCCATCAGGGGGCCCTTCACCCGGTCCGCGAACCGGGTGAATTCCTCGGCCGACTTCAACGCCTCCGGAAAAATCATTCCGGCACCCGCCTCTCGATAGAGGCGGGCCCTCCGGATGGCCGCCTCCAGCCCCTCCACCGCCCGGGCGTCGGTCCGGGCGATGATCAGGAGATCCGGGTCTTCGCGCGCCGCGACCGCCGCGGCGATCTTCTCCGCCATGGTTTCGTCCGAGACAAGCCGTTTTCCGGCCAGATGGCCGCAGCGTTTCGGATCTTTCTGGTCTTCGATCTGGATCGCGGCCGCTCCGGCCGCCTCCAGCGCCCGGACACACCGGGCGACATGCAACGGTCCTCCAAACCCGGTATCGGCGTCCACGATGAGCGGGATCTTGACCGCCCCGGTGACGTAGGCGGCCTGCTGGGCCAGCTCGGTCAGTGTCAGGAGGCCGACGTCGGGGAGCCCCGTCATCGCGTTCGACAGTCCGGCCCCCGAGAGGTAAGCCGCCGGGAATCCGGTACGCTGAACGAGCTTTGCGGTGATCGCGTTGAAGACGCCGGGAGCCACGATCGGTCCGCGGCGAATCATCCGGCGGAGTTTCTCGGCCGGTCTCATTTTCTCCTTTCCGGGGCGACCCGGCAGAGCGAAACCAAGTCCCCCATCGAGTTTAAGGTTTCCAGCTTCCAGAGACGGTCGAGAAGACGGCCCGCCCGTTCCGTCGGGAGCTTCCCGCGCGTCAGCCGGATGAATTTTTCCTCCAGCTCGGCGTCCGTCAGCGGCCTTTTGGGATGGCCTTTCGGAATCGTGACCCGAAACCGGTGGAGCCTTCCTTCAACCGACCTCACCTCGATTTCGTTGGGCATCGCCCCGGGATAGGCCCGGCTGAAGGTCGGATCGGCCGAGACGGAGATTTTCCGGATGAGCGACCGAAGTCGCGGATCCCGGATCCTTTTATCGGTGAATTGGGCCGATCCCACCTCGCCATCCGCCCATGCGACGGCCACAAGATAGGGGAGGCTGTGATCGGCCGTTTCCCGATTCTGGGGCCGCCACTTCTCAGGATCCTTCGCGATGATCTCAAACCCCACGTCGAACGTCCGGACTCGTATGGACTTCACCTCACGGGGGGGGCAGGCGGACCGAAGACGGAGGGCCGCCTCGATCGCGCTCTGGGCGTGATACTCGGCCGGGTAGTACTTGATGTACGTCTCGAGGATTTTGAAAGGGCCCTTCGAGCCGAACGGGGCCAGCCGGAACCGCCCGGATACCCCGCTGAAAAAACCCTTCTCACCCTCGAATAGGGGGGAGGGGCCGGTCATTCCCCGTCGGGCCAACTCGGCCGCGAAGAGGCCGTTGCGTGCGGCATTCGCGAACGCGCAGCCTTTCCACATTGAAAGATTGCCAACCCGAGTCTGTCGCAGCGCGATGTTCGACACGCCGGCCAGATTAATCGCCTGAACCATTTGATCCGGCGAGAGACGCATCAGCTTTGCCGCCGCCAGGGCGCTCGAAAACGGGCCGTAGGTGACATGGTCCCATCCGCGGGGCCGCAGCGCGGCCGCGTCGCAGAGCCGGCACTGAATCTCGTAGGCGATGACGAGTGCCGTGAGGAACGCTCGGCCGTCCGCGCCCTCGGCCTCGGCCACGGCGAGCGCGGCCGAGAGATTGTCGCTGGGGTGGGCCGGTTCCTTTGAGAGATAGGTATCGTTATAATCCAGAAACCGCACCATCGTTCCGTTGGCGAAGGCGGCCAGGTCGGGGCTCGTCTTCCAGGCCGTGCCCCAAAGCGCGGCGGACCGGCGGGTCCGGATTTCGCGGGCGATCTCCCTGGCGATCCGGCAGGGCGCGGCCCGAAACGCGGCCAGCGCGCAACCGATCGAGTCGATGACGCGGCGTTTGGCCTCATGGACCACCTGGGCGGGAAGGTCGCGGTAGGTCAGCCGGGCCGCGAACGTCGCCATCTGTTCCGCAATCGTTCCCGTCCGCATGGCGTTAACGGCTCCCCCGGGCCGGGATGGCGTGGGAGCACGCGGCCAGCCCTTTCATGAGCGCTTCGAGGCCCTGTTTCCTCTGGGCCGAAACCGCATACACCGGCCGAGTCGAGGCACCGCCGTACAGTTCGGAAAGCAGATCGGCCATCCGGTCGGCGCCGGGGAGGTCGGACTTGGCGATCACAAACAGATCGGCGATCTCAAGATAGCCGGCCTTGAGGAGCTGAACCTCGTCGCCCGATTCCGGGTTCATCACGACCGCCACGGTTCGGGCGATCGAGGCGATCTCGGTCTGGTCCTGGCCGACGCCGATCGTCTCGATAAAGATCATGTCCATCCCCAAGGCATCCAGCACATGGGCGGCCTCGGCCACGGCGAGGAGGGGAAGGCCCCCCGAGGAGCCGCGGGAGGCGAGGCTCCGGATGAAAACGCCGGGGTCGTTAAAGTGATCCCGCATCCGGATCCGGTCGCCGAGAACGGCTCCGCCCGTCACCGGGCTTGTGGGATCCACCGCGAGGATGCCGACGCGCCGGCCGGAGTGGCGATAAAGATGGGTCAGGGCGTTGATCAGGCTGCTCTTGCCCGAGCCGGGCGGCCCGGTCACGCCGACGATCTGAGCCCGGCCGGTCTGGGGAGCAAGGGCCTTTAACGAGGGGATTGCCGAAGGGTCGCCTCGTTCGATCGCGGT
>CAYJTJ010000169.1:0-2862 GCA_964372835.1 uncultured Nitrospirota bacterium | reverse complement strand
GACGTGCCGATGGACGCCTGGGATAACGCAACCCTCCGCGTGGAATAAGATCCCGTAGGCGCCCATCGGTTTGAGCCGGTCCACCCCAAGGGCCACATCCCCGCGCACTCAGAACGCCCGTCGCCGTCCACGTTGCCTTCTTATCATCTCGCCATAAATTTAACGACATAATTTCAATAAGTTGTGATCGCCCCCGGGTGGCCTTCGTCCGACTTGACAGGCCGGGCTGGTCTGATAAGTTTTATGTAGATATGTTCCGATCATTCATCAGTAACCGTTGAGAGTTCACGCACAAGACCTAGGGGCTCAATCATCCGGAGGAGGATCCGATGAGGATAGTGGATTTTAGAAAAATCGTGCCGGCCGTCTTGGCGGCGGGCTTGGGCCTTCTGGCGGCCGACTGCAGCACCAAATCGGATGATGCGTCCGTCTGGATTCGAAACTACAATGGAAGCGCGGCGGTCGGTGATTTTCTCCGAATCTCGGTGGATCCCGCCGCTCAGACCCTGACGTATGACAATTTGACCACGGACACGTCGGGCACGCTGTCCTACTCGGTCGAACCGGACGGCTCCTATGCGTTTGACGACCCCTCCGGAAATTACATCGCCGCGTACGAGGTCCCGGGCGTCGGGCTCCTGTTTGAGCTTGAAAAGGCCGGACCGAACGCCGACACCCCTTCGATTGCGCTCGGGATCGTGGAGGAGACGATCACCGTGGATCTGATAAAGGATAAAAAGTTCAACATTATGCAGTTCCGGACGGCGAGCGGGGGAATGGAAATCGGGTATGTGAATATTGATTCCAGCGGGAATATCATCTCACAGGGCTACTGGCCCTACGGGAACTTCACCGGGGCCCCCGAAGGGGATATCAACGGGAGTCCGGACGAGGTTTCTTTTAGCTCGGATCTCTTCACGCCGGGGCCGGACAACAAGTATCTGATCCTCTCGGATGAAGGGGAGACGGACTATATCTTCGGCACGGCGAGCGGCATGTTCGTCGTGGACAATCCCAACGGCTCGATCTTCGCGCTCGAACGGCAGCCCACGAAGAATTTCAACCCGGACTGGGCCGGGACTTACCGGGCCGTCGCCTATATGAAAGAAAACGCGATGACTGGGGAGGGCAATGTTGAGACCGGGACGGTCGCCATCAAAAGCGCCTCCATCAGCGTGGGCTCGGACGGCAGCCTCGTCGTGACCGACGAGGACGGAAACGAGGTGGTGAGCACGGTGCTGGAACCGATCGCCGACCGGCCGGACCTGGTCGGTCCGGGGCGCCTGGAAGATCCCTGCAACGGGATGTTTACGTTCCGGATCGTCGACGGGACGGTGACCCAGGACGTCTTTGTGAGCTTCATTGACGGCGCGATGCTGTTCGCCTCGTTCAGCGGCGACTCAAGCCGGAACGGGGAATACAGTTACTTCTACGGAATGGCCCTGGAGCAGGGGACGTAAGTTCCTAAATACCCGCAAAGGGGTCAAGTTGAGCTACCCCTCTTTTCATGGACACTAGAAAAGGGGACAATACCCCTGGAGGTGTCCAATGCGAAAACGCCGAAGTTTTACCCAATCGTTTAAAGCCGAAGCGGTGCGGTTGCTGGAACAGTCGAGTAAACCGGCGGCGGAACTGGCCCGGGAGCTGGGGGTTCCGAGAAATCGGCTTTATAAATGGCAGGCGCAGGTCCGGACTCATGGGGAGCATTCCTTCCCCGGCTCGGGGCGTCTGCCCGCACCCGCCGATGAAGTGGCCCGGCTGCGACGGGAGAACGCGCGGCTGCGCGAGGAACGGGACATTTTAAAAAAAGCCGTGGCGTTCTTCACCAAGGGATCCGAATGAAGTACGCCTTCATCGAGACACACCGATCGGTTCATCGCATCGATCACCTGTGCGCAGCCGTGGGCGTAAGCCGAAGCGGCTACTACGCCGGGCGCAACCGACCGGAGAGTCACCGGGCGCAAGCCAATCGGACCCTGCTGGACCAGATCCGCCGGCTTCACGCCCAGAGCCGGGAGGCCTACGGGGCGGTCAAGACCTGGCGCACGCTCAACGACGAGGGGGTGCCGTGCGGTCGACACCGCGTGCGGCGACTGCGACGGATCCATGGCATTGAAGCCCGACGGATGCAACGGTTTCGAACGGCCTATGCGGCTCGGAACAGTGATCCGCCCGCCCCCAACCATCTGGATCGGCAGTTTGCCGTTGCCGTACCGAATCGGGTCTGGGCCGGGGATATCACCTTTATTCCCACCCGCCGGGGGTGGCTGTATCTGGCCGTGTTGTTGGATCTGTACTCCCGACGCGTCGTGGGTTGGGCGATGAGTGAACGGCCCGACGGCCCGTTGGTGCTCGATGCGCTGGCCATGGCGATTGCCCACCGCCGTCCTTCGCCCGGGTTGATCCATCACACCGATCAAGGCATCCAGTATGCCAGCCGTCTGTATCGGAGCCGGCTTCAGGCGCAGGGGATGCGGCCCAGCATGAGTCGAAAGGGCAACTGTTACGACAACGCCGTGGTCGAGAGCTTTTTTAGTACGCTGAAGAACGAATGGGTCTTCCATCAGACCTTTCTCGATCGGGACCAGGCGCGGTCGGCGTTGTTTGACTATATCGAACTGTTTTATAATCGGCAGCGCCGCCATGCGGCGTTTGCCTATCAGAGCCCGGTGAACTTTGAGGAACAGCATCCGGGTGCTTAACCATCTGTCCATGAAATCGGGGCTACCTCAGGGTGACCCCTTTATACCCCTTTACTGTTAATGGGTAACCCCTTTATGACCCCTTTACATCTCTCCAAACCGTTTATACAGAACCCCCACCAGGACCCCGTATAGCCCGTTGGCGAAGAAGAAATAGGCC
>CAYJTJ010000168.1:0-2864 GCA_964372835.1 uncultured Nitrospirota bacterium | reverse complement strand
CCGATCAGGAACGGAGCGGCGAAGAGAAACCGGATCCAGACGACCACCCCCTCGTCCGCCCGTTCGAGGCTTTTCTTGGAAAAGGCATCGGCGGTCGCGAGGGAAAAGGCCGACAGCAGCGCGAACAGAACCCACACGGGCCGTTCACTCCGTTCTTATTCGAACTCAAACTCCAGGATCGTCTTCAAAACCTGGTCGTCGCTCGCCTTCGTCAGACCGAAGCCGTAACCGATATCGAGGGCCACCCGTCTCCCGAGCTGGATTCCCAGGCGCGGGAAGATCCAGTGCTCCTGCTCATCCTTCGGCTTGAGGTCGGATAGTTCGCCCATCTCGCCGTAAAACTCCAGTCCCGGCGTGAGGCGCGGGGTGGAACGGAGGTAGATGCCGGCCGCATACTCGAACTCCAGCCCCTCCTCCACCCCCCCGCTGACATTTTTATCGACGATGGGATTCGCGATGAGGGAAATCCGGCCGAGATCCTTCTGTAAAATGAGGCGGGTCTCGACATGCTCGCTCTCCCGGTATTTCTTATAGGGAAGGTAATACTCGATATAGATCGCCCCGTCCAGGAACCGCTCGCCCTGCTCAAAGAACCGGAACCGTGTCACAACGGCCCGCGCCTGGACGTATTTAAAATCGCCGCCCTTCGGATACTCAAAATCGGCGTAGGCCGCGAGGGTCCAGCGGTCGGTCACCCCGTATTCGATTTCAATCGAATGTCGCTGGAGCCCCTCTTTGTTTAGGACCTCTCCGAAGTAGTCGTACTCAAGATCCGATTTGACGATGTAGTCCCACCAGTAGACGAGTTCGATCTCGCCCTCGCTTGGAGTCTTATACGGGTAGACCTTGAAGTCCCGGGCCGCGGCGGTGGCGGTTATTCCCATCAGGAGAAGTCCCATCAACGCACCGGTCGCCCCAGCGCCCGCCCGGATGCCGCCCCAAAGTCCCTCCACGCGGATCATTCCTCGATCATCAAGATCCCGTCCATTCCGTGATGGCTTGGGATTCGGCACTCGAAAACGAATTCCCCGGTCGGCGGAGACAAAAGCTTGATGATGGTCGTTTCCCCGGCGGCCACATCGATCAGATCGATCCCGCTCCCCCGCACGACGGTCTCGCGAATTTCGACCTCCACCATCCGACCCTTAAAGACGGACGAACGGAACTGATGGGGCTCGTGGCCTTCGTTGACGACCACGATCATGAGCGGGACGCCGGTCTTGGCCCGAACCAGGTCCGGCATAAATCGGTGCTCCTCGGCGCGAATCTCGACCGTCCGCCATCCCTCCCGCGTCTGAGCCGGAAATGCGGAATCCGTTACGAGGAGAATCATCAACCCCCACAGTCCGATCAGAAATAATTTCATGTGCCTCCCTCAAGGACGCGAAGCCGGCCTACCTTGGCAGACTTCTCCCGGATTGTCAATCGGCAGCCCCGGGCATAATAAAGCCGCCCTAACGGGCGGCCCGGGGCGTTGACCTTGAAATGCGCGGCTACCGGACCGAGAAATGCCCCCGCATCCCCTCGCGCCGGTGATCCTTGGGTTTTTCCCCCCGACACGCAAAAGGATAGGCGCCCGCCCGGGGAATGGCAAACCGAAGTTTTACCGTCGCCTTCGGTTCCACTTCAATCTCTTCAACCCCGAGCGCCTCGATCTCGACGCCGCCGACTTCAAGCTCGACCCCCACCGAACGAAGCGCCTCCGAAATGAATTCGTGCTTAACCCGGCCTTCATTAACCAGAACCAGTTCGATCTCCTCCCCGGCCGTCAGCCCGATCTCGGAAGGCTCGAAATGGTACTCCGAAAGGCGGACGGTGACGGTCCGGACCGGCTCTCCTACGGCCGGAATGGACGTTCCCAAAATAACCGTCAGGGCCATGCCGATGGTCAAACTCATTGCCACGCGTCCAATATCGGCCGGCGGCGTCTTCTTCAAAGGGTTTCCTATCCGGATCATTATTCCTCGTGTCGCGATGCCCCTGCGTTCCGGTTCACCGGTCGTTCTGATTAAACCACATTTCGTGAATCGGAACCACGATCAGGATGATCGCGGTCGCCTCCATCGCGATCCAGCTTGCGATCTGGAGGTAGGCGAAGCCGGGAGCGAGATATTTGATGAGCCAGGGACTGGCCAGATCCGTCAGCGTGCTCCCGAACGCCAGACCGATCACGGCGTACTTCACCGGCCGCTGAATCGAGGTGGCGATAAAAAGATGGGCCAGAACCAGAAGCATCAGTCCTTCGATGAACGCATGGAAATGGGCCTCCTCCAGCATCTGGCCCAGCGGCCGTCCGAAGGCCTCTTCCTCCTCTACCGACCCCCGATAATGCGACGCGATCTCATCGGGGCCCGGTCCGACGCGAAGAAGCCCCAGCATCGAAATCGTGAAGTAGCCGAGAAAGGCGAAGATCAGGAATCCCGTGTAAACCAGTTTCATCTCCACCGGGCTGTTTGCGATCTGAAATCCCTTCCGGCTGAAATCCTTCATGCGCCTCCTCCCCGGGGAAGCCCGTACACGACCCGGGTCAGCGCCAGACTTTTTTTCACGGCGTACGCGGTGGAACGGCAGGATAACGTCGCGCCGCTGATGCCCTGGATATCCCGGCCCAGCCGGAGGGGCGCCTCGATCGTCTTTCCAAAGAACTGCTGCCGGAACCGTTTGGAGCGAATTTCGGAGCCTTGCGATTCGCGATAAACCAGCACCTCCAGGCCCAGAATACGGGCCTCCGGGCTGATCCCGATCAGGAAGGAGATGGGCCGCTCTTTTCCGACGACGTCCAGGAGGACTCCGTAGCCGATCGGGGCGGACGGATCCGCTCCGATCACGCGAAAGATCGTATAGGAATCCTCCACCACCTCGCG
>CAYJTJ010000167.1:0-2923 GCA_964372835.1 uncultured Nitrospirota bacterium | reverse complement strand
AACTTGATGTGCTCTTGAATCTGTCCGCTGGTATACAGACGGATGCTGTCCAGCACAAAGTCCTTGGACCGATCCTCTCCGCTTAAAGCGCCGTCTTCTTCTGAATTGAAACTTGTTCTCAAGCCTGCACCGATGTTGATCCACTTCGTGTCGTCTATCTTAACGGTTCCGCCGGCCTGTAACGCAGGCGATGTAAACAACACCATCGCTAACGTGATGCTACACGCTACAGCGCGCATACCCGGTTTGTTTTTCAGGCGCATGTCATATCCTCCATTGCGATGATACCGTTTAAAAAACGGTGGATGGCGGGCTTCATTGCCGGAGAAAATCTGGATACGGCATCGTATCCAACGGGTCTTTAGTTATAAGCAAGATTAATGCCGCCCTTCCCTGCCATGAGTTCTTTTCTAAAAACCTTATCGTTCTTGTTAGGTTATATTTCTTTCTGTCATGCAACCTAAAATGAGATAGAATGAATCCTCCCGGCAATCTTGTTGCGGCTTGGGCCGCATGGCACTCGATTTCTAACTAACCTTCTGTGTTTTAGAGGGAATAAGGAATTCTACAATTCTGTCGGACTGAGACAATTTTGTCTCCCGCTTGAACCCATATTTTTTCATCTTATAGCGCAAGACCCGTTCGCTGATTTTCAGTTCATTGGCCGCATGAGCCTGAACACAACGGGTTTTATGTAGAGCGGTCAAAATCATCCGCTGCTCCAAAATCTCCACTTTTTCTCTCAATCCTTTACCCACCGAACACAACCTCCATCGCCACGCGTCCGCTCGCAGACAAACCCGCCACGGGCTTTCTCGTGATTAACCACGTTCTCCGCCATGAACGGCCGTAGATCTCCCGTAGCAATAGAAAGGCCCCAAATCCCGTAATCCCGAAAAGTAAAAATCCGAGACGGAAGGAACCGGTCAGATCCCTTAAGGTTCCGAAAAGCGTGGGCAGGAGAAACCCGCCGAATCCCCCGGCCGCTCCGACCATTCCGGTGATCAGGCCGATCTCCTTCCTAAATCTCTGCGGGACGACCTGAAATACCGCCCCGTTCCCCATTCCCAAACAGATCATTCCGGCAAACAGTAAAATCGTTACGACCGCCAGCGGCGGCAGGAGGCTCACCCCCGTCATCATCGCCCCCATACCGACATACAAGGCCATGAGGACGCGAATCCCGCCGAACCGATCCGCGAGATATCCCCCGATGGGCCGAAAGAAGCTCCCGGCGAAGACACAGACCGCCGTGAAGTTTCCGGCCGTCACTTTCGACAGCCCGTATTGGTCATGGAAGAAGATCACCAAATACGAGGACAGCCCCACGAAGCCGCCGAACGTAACCCCGTAAAACAAATTAAACCACCAGGCGTCGGTGTTCATCAAAAGAGACAGATAATCTCGAAGAGGGACCGGCGCGATCTTAACCGGACTCTCCTTCGCCAAGAAGTAAAAAACAATGAACGTGAGGAGGATGGGTATCATGGCCAGCCCCATCACCCTCTGCCAGCCCACCGCTTCCGCAATCCGCGGGGCCAGGAGCAGCGTCAGCACCGTTCCGCTGTTTCCGGCCCCGGCGATTCCCATCGCGATGCCCTGATGCTCCGGGGGATACCACCGGCTGGCGAGCGGAAGCGCCACGGCAAAGCTCGCTCCGGCCACGCCCAACAAGATCCCCGCGATGAGAATCTTCGAAAACTGGTCCGCCCAGATCCATCCCCCCAAGAGAGGAATCAGGGTGACCAGGAGCCCGGCCAATCCGCTCCTCCGGGCCCCGATTCGGTCGGTCAATATCCCCATGGGAATTCGAAGAAGGGCGCCCCCCAGGATCGGGGTCGCGACCGTCAGTCCCGCTTGTGTGGCGGATAGGCCCATATCCCGGATCATGTACACGGACAGCGGTCCCAGGAGGACCCAGACCATGAAGCTCACATCGAAGTAGAGAAAGGCCGCAAACAGCGAACCCGGGTGTCCGCTCCGGACCGCCTGGATGATTCTCATCGCTTTGAGTCTCCCGTCCGTATGGTGTAAACCTCATCCACGGGAAGAACGTAGACTTTTCCATCCCCGAAGCGCCCCGTATAGGCCCCCTTGCGTATCGCCCGTACGGCGCGATCCTTGTCCTGATCCTCGACGACCACCATCAGCATCAGCTTGGCCAGTTCATCGTACACCACATCGCCGACCTGGACGCCTTTCTGCTGTCCGCGGCCGAGGACGTCCACCTTGGTCATGGCGTAAATGCCCGCGCGTTCCAGGGCGCAAACCACGTCAATTTCGCGTTCAGGCCGAATAATCGCTTTGAGCAGTTTCACGGATCGTTTCTCCCTCCAATTCAGAACTTTCTTCAACCGGAAGAACGAAAATCTTCCCATCCCCGATACGCCCCGTTTGATTGGCTTGGATGAGAGCTTCCACCACCCGATCGACTTGATGGTCCTCAAGAAGGATCCAAAATAGCCGCTTCGGGAGGAACCGGATGCCGGCGGGCCGGCGCAACCAGCGCCGGGCATACCGGAGGCCTCCCTGTCGGCTCCGGCCCAAGACCCGAAGCACCGTGTAGGCACCCATACCGGCCGACTCCAACGCCTCCCAAGTCGCCCGGGCCCGTTCCGGCCGGATGATCGCCATGATCTCTTTCATGACCTCGCCCCCCAAATCGCTTGGATCAAATCGCGCCCGCTTCCTCAACCGGTCCGGCCCCCGGGTGAAGACGGGCGAAGGTCGCCAAAGACAGCGCCTCCCCCTTGATGATCTCGACGGTCTTGTCCCTTGAGACAAACCGAACCAATCCCTCCATCAGGCTCGGCAGTTGGTCGCACGGCACATCTTCAAACACCTTCACTCCGGCCCGGGATTGGATTCCGGACCGGCCCCCGACAAAGATGTCCACCGCATCCACCACGTCACTGGACCCGTC
>CAYJTJ010000166.1:0-2971 GCA_964372835.1 uncultured Nitrospirota bacterium | reverse complement strand
GGGCAATCCCTTCGATCCGCGCTACACGGGTGAGCGCAACGTGGAATTCGACACGGTCTTGGATGCCGACGCGGGCAGCGCGCCGGTCTTCACCCAACGGCGCTTCCTACTTAAGGACATCGAATCCAACACCACGGAGCTGACGATGACCGCCGGGCCGGGGAGCCGAGGCGGGGTCGGCGCACCCATTCCCGGAATTACGACTTTTGAAACCACGGTGCAGGACTTGCTCGCCTCGCCGAGCGGGGGCCTTTTGCCGGGGGCGGTCATGGGTTTCAGCATCCCCATCTCGACCGAAGCGACCGCTTATGAGGCCGTCCACGCGGTGCAGGTCGGATTCTCGACGCGGGCGGTCCGCGCGGCTGATTGGAGGAAGAATCGCTCATGAGCCTGAAAGTCTTTGCAGGTCCCACTAGGCCTTGCCAAGGCGAGCCAATCGGGCCTAGGCTTATAAAGAGCTATGCGCCGCCACCGGCGGGCCGTCGTGTTCAACGCCAGGATCGTGGACAAGCAGGCAGACGTGACCGCGGAGGGGCGTCCTTCGCCTCAAACCGAACCGGAGGGAGATATGCCTATGTTGCGACCTGAGCCTACTCCCGTCAAACCGTGGTGCCGCGGTCTTCTCATCCTTGCCGCTTGCGGGTTATTGGCATCCCTACCGATCGCCTTTGCCGGAGAATCTCCAGGGAAGCGCTTGCTCACCCAAGAAGAGATTTCGGCGATGGTCAAGCGGGTTCCCTTGACGGAGGACAGCCGCAGGGAGCACCGCGAGAGAATCGAGGGCCTCAAGGAGAAGCTGCGGGAGGCGCGTCAAGGCAAGCGCGACGATTCGGATCGCCTCGCCATCTTGTATCGGCTCTACATGGCGCATTTCGCCTTGAGCGAGGACCTTACCCCGGAGGCGCGCGCGTACCGGGCCGAGGGGGAGGAACTGCTGCGGAAGCATCCGGAGTTCAAGACTAATTTTCCTTTCGATCTCCGGGAAGAGCGGGAGGGGAGGGAGCGGAGGAAACGGATAGCCGCGCAACGGGAGGCGAGTCTTGCCGGGAAGATCAAGACCTTCAAACCCAGAGATGCCACGGCCAAGGTTTTCTGGGACGGAGATAACCTCATGGCCATCCACCAACGCAGAATCGACTTCTACAAATTGCCAAAGGGGGTGGAGTGTATTGTGGAATACGGGGGCGGGCAGCCGGTTCGGACACTCAGGTTCAATGGGCGAGCCGCCCAGGGTGAGACATCATCGCTCAGTTTCCGGCGCGGCAAGGATGCTGTAGACCTAAAACCGTTCAAGCGGATAACTTTTGGTCAGGCTCTGGTATTCCCGTCATTCGTGGGGTCCCCCGCTGGTTGCGACAAGACCGCGGAGCACTGCCGGACTGTTGCAGTCGCGGCCTATGGCCACGGATATGGCGCATCTGACGGAGATGAATACGAAGCCTTGCTGAGACTAAACGAAATCGGACGACCGTTTCATTGGACCGACGCGAAGGCGGACTTCCAAGAGTTTTACGGGGTGGTCTCGATAGACGGCAAGGTGTTGGGGCAGGTCCCCTTCAAGGCTAATTGGCCCGACATCGTGCTCAGTCCTCTATATGTGTATGAAGACGGCACGGCGATATTTGGAATAGGGAGGTTTGCCCCTGTTGAGAAGGCAGAAGAATGTCCTGACGGTCGCTGCGAACGATTCGGCAAAATTCGCGAGGTGCTTGTTTGGTCACCCAGGGCTGGGGTTAGGCGAATGCCGCTTGTCGAAGCTGAGCGGGAATTTCCCGGATTTTCATCCATGTGGGGTCTCCAATGGCTTCGAGAGTAAACGGTTCGCGAATCGCGACTATTCTCGCGACCGGCCTGTTCATTGTTCTCCCTGATGCCAGCGTTCAGGGCTACAGTCTCCGTACGGCCGACCAAGAGCGTAGCACGGCCACGCTTACGTCCGTTGTCGGCGAACCGCGAGAAGATTTGTGCCCCAATCCGGGGGATTCAGGGACTCCATGCCGTTTTCACGAAGGCGTTGACGCGGCCGGTCAAAATTTCAAATTTGACGCCATCGTTAACGCCAGCGAGGCTGGCATTGCGACGGTGTCCCCAACTCGTGTGGAAATTCGATCCTTCGGCTCTGGGCGCATCCTGCGTTATGACCATGTTGTTCAGGCCGGCCAAGGTGCTCCGTTCGTAACGAGTGGTGCGACCGTCACGGTTAACTCTCGCATTGGACGGATACAGTGTTTGCCGACCGGTTCTGCCCCCCTATGTCTCGAATCCCATCTCCACCTCGAAGAAGTAGAAAGAATCGCCGGCGTCGATTTCATCGTCAACCCCCAGCGCCCCGGGGCGCTGCTGTTTGAGGACACGGACGACCCCGAGTTCGTCGCCACGACGGTCGGCGGCGTGACCGACGCCGTGATCCCCGTCCGGGAGTTCACCGGCGCCGAGGACGGCCGCAATGCCGCCCCCCAGGTCCTGCCCCGGCTCGCCCCGCTGCGCTACATCGGGAAAGGCAAGGTCGACATCCTCGTCAACGCCCGGGACGGCCCGAAGCGCAAGGGGGTTTACCGGGTCGGCGTGAACATCGCCTCGGAGGGCAATCCCTTCGATCCGCGCTACACGGGTGAGCGCAACGTGGAATTCGACACGCTCTTGGATGCCGACGCGGGATTGGGGGCCAAGACCGTCTACCTGCGGCGCAACGCCGACAACTTCGCCCTGCCCCTGAACCCCGGCAGCGACACCTTCTTCGGCACGAATGTGAAGATCAATTCTTCGACTGTGGTGCAGGCCGCCGAGTCCAACCCTTTGGACTTCGACCTGCCGGTGTTCTCGGGGGGCGAATACCGGGCGCATGTGACGATCCAGGATTTTCCCGGCGGCCGGGGCCATGCCGTGGTCGCGTCGGGGGCGAGCTTCTTCGTGAGCCCCCCTCCCGCCGCCTCCCTCACCACGGGGCAGGGACGCACCTTGTACGCGAACT
>CAYJTJ010000165.1:0-3055 GCA_964372835.1 uncultured Nitrospirota bacterium | reverse complement strand
GCCTTCCTTATTCTTGCAAACGAACTTAAAGTCGGGTAGAATACTAACAATTTCGGATTGTCTTGTCAACCGATATGATGATCCCTTTATCGACGATGATACCGCTAAAGGCAGTCGCGGCCGGACTCTCGCTCGCCCTTCTCCTCACGGCCTGCGATGATAGGAAACCGTCCCGCACGGAGGACTCCCGCCGTCAAACGGGCGCCGAACCAACGGTCTCCGCCCCGCGTCCCGTCCTCGGATCCTGGGATAACTTTTCGACCGGGGCGAACATCAAGGCGATGGCGCTGGAGGGCGATCGGCTCTGGATGGGACTCTCCAACGGGATGATCCGTTACGACACCCAGACTCTGGACAACCACGAGATCTTCACACCGGAATCCACGAGCGGCGGATTGATGAGCAAGGGGATCTACACACTGAAGGTCGATCGCGGCGGGACCAAGTGGATCGGGACGTACGGCGGGGGACTGACCCGGTTTGACGGCAAGACATGGACGACTTACACCACGGCGGACGGTCTGGGCGATCAGTGGGTCTACGACATCGTCTTTAAGGGCGACCAGATGTGGATCGCGACCTGGAAGGGTGTGAGCGTTTTCGACGGGAAGAGTTTCAAGACCTACACCGAGAAGGACGGCCTGATCGACAAATGGGTCTACGCGATCGCGCTGGATCACGACGGCGTGTTCTGGTTCGGCACCGAATCCGGCGTCAACCGGTTTGACGGAAAGGTCTGGTCGAGCTACACGCATCAGGACGGACTGGGCGCGGACCTCGAATCCGAGACGGGCCGCGCCCCGGGTGATCCGGCCGTCCCCTCCGAGCCGGTCATCTCGGCCCTGCCCTCCTCGGACGAGGCCGACTACGGCGACACGGACTCCCCCTCCGTCGCGCACCATGCCGATCCCGGCAAGAAAAACGTGGGGTTTAATCCGAATTTCGTGATCTCGGCCGTCGTCGGCCGCGACAACGCCAAATGGTTCGGAACTTGGGGGGCGGGGCTATCCCGGTTCGACGGAAAATCCTGGAAGACCTTCACGAAAAAGGACGGTCTGGGCGGGAACTTCATTCACAATCTGGTGATCGACGCCGACGGGGTGATCTGGGCCGGGACGAACGGCGGGGCGAGCTGGTATGACGGGTCGCGCTGGCGGAATTTCTCGACCAATGACGGCCTGGTGGACAACAACGTCTTCTCGATCGCCTTCAGTCCGGACGGTGATCTTTGGTTCGGCACCTGGACCGGCTTGAGCCGCTACCGAGGTCGGCTGCCCTCCTAGTTCCAGGAACGGCATTTCTCTTTCGTCATCCCTCCCCCGCGGGAGGGACAGGATGATTCATTGACCCCCTCCCCGATCGGACGCCCATCCGCACACCGAACCCTGTGGTCCCTCGGGGCCCCCGCCGCGCTTTCCGGAATGCTCGCCGTCCTTTCATTCCCCCGTTTCGATCTTTACGGACTGGCCTGGATCGCCCTGGTTCCGCTGCATCTGGCGATTCAGGGTCGCTCCCCCTGGGCGGCCTTCGGCGCGGGCTGGGTTGCCGGCGCGGTTTTTTTCATCGGGACGATGAGCTGGGTGACCCATACGATGATTGTTTTTGGGAAACTCCCGGCGATCGTCAGCTATCCGCTCATGTTCCTGCTGGTCGCCTATCTTGGACTCTACTTCGGCCTCTTCGCCGTTGTCGCGGCGTTCCTCCACCGGCGGCTCGGGCCCTACTCCGCTCTCCTCGCCCCGGCCCTCTGGACCTCGCTCGAGCTGCTTCGAACCTACGCGCTGTCGGGTCTTCCCTGGGCCGCCCTCGGGTATTCCCAATACCTCGCCCTTCCGGTGATCCAGGTCGCCGATCTCGCGGGCGTGTACGGCGTTTCGTTCTGGATCGTCCTGGTCAACCTCGCGATCGCCGAGACGATTTCCGCCATTAGGTCGCGGCGCGTCGGCGCGGCCGGCTGGATCGTGGTCGGATCCGCCGCGGCCTTCTCGGCCTTCGCTCTAGCCTACGGCGAGTGGCGTCTGACCGCGGACCGGGTCTCCGATCCGCCGACGATCCGCGCCGGGGTCGTTCAGGCGAATATTCCCCAGGACGTGAAATGGGACGTCCGCTTCCGCCAGGAGACCGTCCGGACGTATCGCCGACTCTCGGACGAACTCGCCCGACAGTCGCTCGGGCTAATGGTCTGGCCCGAGGCCGCGATGCCGTTCTTCTTCGAGGAGGATTTGGCGTTCCGCCATCAGGTGGCCCAGACCGCCCGAGAGGCCGGGGTCCCTCTCCTCTTCGGAAGCCCGGCCGTGACGATCGTCTCGGGACGGACCCGGCTTCATAACAGCGCCTACCTCCTCTCCCCCGGCGGGGAAATACTGGGGCGGTACGACAAAATCCATCTCGTTCCCTTCGGCGAGTACGTCCCGCTCTCGGGCCTACTGTTCTTCGTGAACAAAATGGTCGAGGGCATCGGCGACTTTCTTCCCGGGAGCGATTACACGGTTTTCCCTTTGCCGGACGCCCGGCTGGGCGTCGTGATCTGTTATGAAGTGATCTTTCCGGACCTGGTTCGCCGATTCGTCAAGGAAGGCGCCGATCTCATGGCCACGATCACGAACGACGCCTGGTTCGGGGATTCGGCCGCGCCCTTCCAGCATTTCTCGATGGTCGTCTTCCGCGCGGTCGAGAACCGGGTTCCGTTTGTCCGGGCGGCCAATACGGGAGTATCCGGCTTCATCGACCGGACCGGGCGGATCCAGGGGATGAGCCCTCTTTTCGTCGAGGCCGCAATGGCCGACACCGTCCGGCTTGGGGATGAGAGAACCTTTTACACTCAATACGGGGATATTTTTTCCTACGCCTGTGTTATAATAACGCTGGCCGCGATCCTGCTCGCGACGAGAATGCACTCTAAGAGGAGTCCTTAAATGCTCGAAGAAGAAAAGTCGGCGCTAAACAGCCTGATCGCCCGAATGAACGAACTCCGGGGGCATCTTTGACCTCCCCCGCATACAGACCCGCCTTCGCGAGATCGAGTCCCGGATGGCCGCGCCCGATTTCTGGAACA
>CAYJTJ010000164.1:0-3102 GCA_964372835.1 uncultured Nitrospirota bacterium | reverse complement strand
CAGATCCTCCGTCACTTTCTTGATCGTCCGGTGCATCGCACGACGCAGCGCGGCCGACCGTTCCGTACCGTGGGACCCTGAGGCGGTTCGATCGCTGGCATGATTCGTCACGAGTCGCCAGACGCGGTTTATAAACCGCGAGGCGCCTTCCACGCCGGCGTCGTTCCACTCCAGGTCCTTCTCCGGCGGGGCGGCGAAGAGCACGAACAGCCGCGCGGTGTCGGTGCCGTACGTGTTGATGATATCGTCGGGGTCAACGCCGTTCTTTTTCGACTTGGACATCGCCACGATGCGGCCCACGCGCACGGGTTTGCCGCACGTAGGGCACGTTCCCGGCGCGGCCTCCTTGGCGTAGAGCCAGCCGTGCGTCTCGCAGTCGTAGGTCTCCTTGCAGACCATTCCCTGCGTCAGGAGGTTCGCAAAGGGCTCATCGATTGTATCTGGGGGCCCGTGCGGAGACGACGAGACAGGTCCTCCGATGCCCCCAGACCCCGCGGCAGCCACAGGCGAAGCCTGATGGCTGCCTTTCTTCACAAGCAGTCCGAGATCGCGGATCACCTTGGTGAAAAACCGTGCGTACAGAAGATGCAGCACCGCATGCTCGATCCCGCCGATGTATTGATCCACCGGCATCCAGTATTCGGCCTTCTGGGCGTCGAACGGCGCGGAGTCCAGCTTGGGTGAGAGATACCGGAGGAAATACCACGAAGAATCCACGAAGGTGTCCATTGTATCCGTCTCGCGACGGGCGGCCGATCGGCATTTCGGGCATTGGGCGTTTACGAAGGCTTTGTTGTCGAGCAGCGGGGAGCCGCCCTTTCCCGTGAAGGGGACGTCCTTTGGAAGCTTTACCGGGAGGTCGTTGTACGCCACCGGAACGGTCCCGCATCGGTCGCAGTAGAGAATCGGGATCGGGGTTCCCCAGTACCTCTGGCGGGAGATCCCCCAGTCTCGGAGTCGGAAATTCACCTTCCGGACTCCGAGCTTCTTTAATTCGATGAAGTCCGCGATCTTCTCCTTCGCCTCACGAGGAGAAAGACCGGAGAAGGAGCCTGATCCCACCAGCCGTCCGTCCTCCTCCACATAGGCCTCCTCCATCGTTTCGGCCCGGAGCGTCCCCTCCGGATTCTGGATCACGACCCGAATCGGGAGATTGTATTTTTTGGCGAACTCAAAGTCGCGCTGATCGTGCGCGGGGACGGCCATGATGGCGCCCGTCCCGTATTCCATCAGAACGAAGTTACCGACCCAGATCGGGATCGGTTTCTGGGTCATCGGGTTGATCGCGTGGGCCCCGGTGAAAACGCCCTCTTTCTCGACTTCCTCGGCGGTTCGGGTCTTCTTATCCTGTTTCTTGATCCGTTCCACGAAGGCCCGAACGGCCGCCGCCTCTTTCTTTCCACGAACGATCGTCTCGACCAGGGGATTCTCCGGGGCGAGGCTGAGAAAGGTCGCCCCGAACAGCGTGTCCTGGCGTGTCGTGAAGATCCGGATCGCACGCTCCGGATGGTCGGCGAGGGGGAAGTCCGCCTCCACCCCGATGCTTTTTCCGATCCAGTTTCGCTGCATCGAAAGCACCCGCTCCGGCCAGCCCGTCAATCGGTCGCAACCGGCCAGAAGCTCCTCGGCATACTGGGTGATTTTGAAAAACCACTGCTCCAGATCTTTCGGAATGACCGGCGAGTCGCACCGCCAGCAGGCCCCGTCGATCACCTGTTCGTTCGCCAGGACGGTTTCGCAGGAGGGGCACCAGTTGACCGAGGACATTTTCTTGTAGGCCAGGCCGCGCTCGTACATTTTTAAGAAAAACCACTGATTCCAGCGATAATAGTCCGGCTCGCTTGTTGTGACGGTCCGGTCCCAGTCGTAGGAGAGACCCAGGCGCTTGAGCTGCATCCTCATGTAGATGATGTTTTCTTCTGTCCAAAATTGGGGATGGACGCCCTTTTCGATCGCGGCGTTCTCGGCCGGCAGCCCGAAGGCATCCCAGCCCATGGGATGGATCACGTTGAAGCCGCGCATCCGTTTGTACCGCGCGATGACGTCGCCGATGACATAGTTTCGGACATGGCCCATATGGATCCGTCCGGATGGATACGGAAACATGACGAGACAGTAATACTTGGGCCGTTTGGGATCCTCGACGGTCCGGAAGAGATTGGACGTCTCCCATTGCTCCTGCCACCGGGGTTCGATGCTCGATGGAGCGTAGGCGTCGGATCGATTTTCGGACGTCTCATTCATCCAAAAAAACTCGCAACACGCTGGTTTATAAGGGGTTCAGGTTAACATACTGGAAATAATTTGGCAAGGACGCAGGCTGGGAGCAACCTCGGCAGACGACGCTATCGATCGATTGCAGCCGGTTGACACCTGTTACGTAATATGTTACAGTTACGGCTGTGATCCGGTCCTTCCGACACAAAGGTCTTGAGAAGTTTTTCTTGACCGGAAGCAAAGCCGGGATCATTGCGACCCATGCGAAGCGGCTGCGTTTAATTCTAGGCCGACTGGACGCCGCCCATGAATCCCACGACATGAATCTTCCGGGCCTTAGACTGCACAAGCTGACCGGCAAAATGGAAGGTTATTGGGCGGTTGAAGTAAGCGGGAATTGGCGACTGCTTTTTCAGTTCCACGAACATGCCGCGTGGAATGTTGATTGCCTTGATTACCATTGAAGGAGGTTTAACCTATGATGTATAACCCCCCGCATCCCGGTGAAGTGCTGAATGAGTTGTGCCTTCAGCCCCTGGGCTTAACGGTAACGCGTGCGGCGAAAGCCCTGGGTATTACGCGCAAGACCCTTTCCCAGTTGTTGAACGGTCATATCGGTGTGAGCCCGGTTATGGCCATCCGGCTGGCCCTGGCCACCAGCACGACCGCGGAGAGCTGGCTCAATATGCAGGCGGCATACGACCTTTGGAAAGCGAAAAAAGAGAACAAACGTCTTAAGGTTGAACGGCTTAAAGTGGCCTAGTGAAGGAGAATCAGAACCGGTATATTTTCAGAGGATCTTGATTGCAAGACCTCATCCAGCTTTCTGGAAATCAATCAAAGATCAGATCGTAGTATTCGGGCTCAATTTCCAGGACCGACAGC
>CAYJTJ010000163.1:1986-3167 GCA_964372835.1 uncultured Nitrospirota bacterium | reverse complement strand
CCGCTGATGCTGATCGGGTAAAATTGTGGGATTTCCTCAACGCAGAATCGGATCGTGTCGTTGATCAGCTTGAGGGACGGCCGCGGCGGGCAGATCCATTCCTTCTGGGCGATATATTCTTTCAGAATGTCGTTCTGGAGTGTGCCGCGGATCCCCCGGCGGGGAACGCCCTGCTCATCCGCGACGACGGTGTACATCGCCAGCAGGACGATGGCCGGGCCGTTGATCGTCATCGAGGTGCTGATCCGGTCCAACGGGATTCCTCGGAACAGCATTCTCATGTCTTCGATCGAATTGATCGCCACGCCGCACCGTCCGACCTCGCCCCGGGAGCGGGGATGGTCCGAGTCGTAGCCCATCAGCGTCGGCATGTCGAAGGCGACCGAAAGACCGGTCGTCCCCTGGCGGAGGAGATAGTGATACCGCGCGTTGGTATCCTCGGCCGCTCCGAACCCCGAAAACTGACGCATCGTCCAGAGCCGGCCGCGGTACATCGTCGGGTAGATGCCCCGCGTAAAGGGAAACCGGCCCGGCTCGCCCAGATCCGAATCCGGTTTCCATCCGGGACGGGATTGGTGGGGGGAGTCCGGACCGTAGACGGGGTCGATCAGGATTCCAGAGAGGCTCTTGTGAACTTTCCCGGGATCGGGAGCCGTAGATTCGGGCCGGATCGGTTCGGCTCGCTTCGGGATTTTCGTGGATCGGTGAGATCGTTTCATGACGGGGCTACCGCTCCACCACCATCGCGACGGCCTCGCCCCCGCCGATGCAGAGCGCCGCCAGGCCGCGCCGTTTTTTTAGATCCCTCATCAAGTAGAGGAGCGTAACGAGAATGCGGGCGCCGCTTGCGCCGATGGGATGGCCCAGTGCGATGGCGCCGCCCCGGAGATTGACTTTTTCCTCCGGAATCTTCAGGTCCCTCAGGACGGCCAGCGCGGTTGCGGCGAAGGCCTCGTGGATCTCGAAAAGGTCGATGCCGCCAATCGTCATTTCGGTTCGGATGAGAAGATTTCGGATCGCAAGGACCGGCGCGATCGAAAACCATTCCGGCGCGGTCGAGGCCTCATCGGAGGCGATGATTCGGACCATCGATCTGATTTTCATCCGATTCGCGGTCTTGGCCGACATCACGACCACGGCCGCCGCCCCGTCGCTCAAGGAGGAGTCGTTTCCGGCCGTGA
>CAYJTJ010000163.1:0-1886 GCA_964372835.1 uncultured Nitrospirota bacterium | reverse complement strand
CGGGAGACCGGCCCCCAGCGCCGCCTGGCGGGCCGGGGCCTGGCCCAGCCCGGCCGAGAGGACGTTGCCCATGATCACCTGATCCACCGCGTCGGGCGGAAGCCCGGCCCGTCGGAGCGACTCGGCGATTACCCGGCTTCCCAATTCCGTCGCGGACAACGGGCTTAAGGCGCCGTTCAAACCGCCGATCGGGGTCCGGACCGCGCCGACGAGGACGGCCTGATCGGGGGAGGTCTGAGGGCGGCGATGCGATCGGGACGGCATGAAGGCATTCTCCGGGCGGTCCGACACGATGAAAACGCGATCTGAAACAATTATATCACAGGAGGCTTCAATGATAAAATCGTGTGTGGTATAATGCTCATTAGATCAATCCATCATCGGCGAAGCGGCGCTTTCGTTTGCTTCCCGACTTCGGCGGGTCGTCATGCCCAGGAAACCGGTCCGACAGTTTACCATCGACGCGCTCCAGATCCTCGACGAGCGGGGGCAGGCGGACCCCGGACTTCTTCCGACTCTAAGTCCCAAAGAGATCACGGCCCTTTACGAATGGATGGTCCTCACCCGCCGGTTTGACGACCGGGCGCTCGCCCTCCAGCGGGAGGGCCGTCTCGGAACCTATGCCCCGGTCCGGGGGCAGGAGGCGACCCAGGTCGGGAGCGCCTTTGCGCTCGGCCCGGAGGACTGGGTCTTCCCGGCCTTCCGGGAGATGGGGGTGGGCATCGTGCGCGGCCTCCCCATGAAGATGCTTTTCCAGTATTGGTCCGGGGATGAGCGGGGGAGCGAGATCCCGATTCATCAACATTACTTCCCCACATCGATTCCGGTCGGAACGCACCTTCCCCACGCCGTGGGCGCGGCCCTGGCCGCCAAGCTGCGCAAGGATCCCGTCGTCGTGGCGGCCTATTTCGGAGACGGGGCCACGTCCAAAGGCGACTTCCATGAAGCGATGAACATGGCCGGCGTTTTCCGTCTCCCGATTGTTTTTTTCTGCCAGAACAATCAATGGGCGATTTCCGTTCCGGTCCGAAGACAGACGGCCGCCCCCACGCTGGCCCAGAAGGCGATCGGCTACGGCTTCGACGGAATCCAGGTGGACGGGAACGATATCTTCGCGGTCTATCGGGCCGCGCGCGAGGCGGTTGAAAAGGCCCGGTCCGGGAGCGGCCCCACGCTGATCGAGTGCCTCACCTACCGGATGGCGGATCACACCACGGCAGACGACGCGAGCCGATACCGCTCGAAGGAAGAGGTCGAGGCCTGGCAGGCCAAGGATCCGATCGAGCGGCTTAGAAAATTCATGGCGGCGCGGAAGCTCTGGACGGCCGAGTACGAAAAGCAGGCGACGGCCGAGGCGGAACACCGCGTGAACGAGGCCGTGACCGAGTTTGAAGGAGAGCCCGCGCCCGATCCGGCCGACATGTTCCGATACACCTATTATGAGATGACGCCTCCGTTGCGCGAGCAGCTCGACGAATTGAGCCGCGGTCTTGAATCAAGGAAATCCAGGCCGAAGGAGGCGGGGGAAGGGTAGCGATGGCGCGGTTAAACATCGTCCAGGCGATCAATGCCGGTCTTCTTTTGGAGATGGACCGCAATCCGTCCGTCGTTGTCCTGGGTGAGGACGTCGGCCGCGACGGGGGGGTCTTCCGGGTCACGGAGGGGCTGCTTGAAAAATTCGGCGAGGAACGGGTGCTGGATACCCCGCTTTCCGAATCGGGAATCATCGGCGTTTCGATCGGGATGGCGGCCTACGGACTTCTTCCCGTGGCCGAGATTCAGTTCATGGGCTTCCTCTACGGCGGGATGGAGCAGCTGATCTCGCATGCCTCGCGGATCCGGACCCGCTCCCGGGGGCGGTACCACTGCCCGATGGTTGTCCGGAC
>CAYJTJ010000162.1:0-3304 GCA_964372835.1 uncultured Nitrospirota bacterium | reverse complement strand
CGGTTCAACAAAGACGCGGCGAACATAGTTGGGCTGTGCGTAAAGGACAGTCGAATCGGTTTGAAATAGGACCACGGCCTCCGGGACGGATTGCCCCACCGGGAGGGCGATGAGATGGATCCCCGTGAGAGAAGACCTCCGGACGACCGAGGTCCTCATGCGGGCCAGGAACCGGTCGGCCTCCCCGGGGGAGATTCCCGGCTTGAACCTTACGAGGATCTCGCCCGGGCGGTAGGATGGATTTTCGGCGAAGGACTCGGACCGGGCGGGGGTTCCGGAGGAAATCAGGATGATCAGTACGGACAGGAGGATTCGGTTGCTCGCGCTTCTGCTCACTCGGACTCTCGACGGTTCAGCGGATCGGAATGATCGACCCCGACCGGAGGGCGCCCCCCGGGGGCGGCGATTAAAGAAAAAGTCCCTCCACAAACCCGACTTGGTAGATGAGAAGCGTCCCCAGTCCGATGCTCGCCACGCTCGCGATCGCGGTGAGGATTTTATTTAAGCGATTGAAATGCACGGCCGTATAGACAAACGGGATGCTGACGACGATCGTGATCAACATCATCCCCAAAATGGATCCGGCCCCGAATAGGACGATATAAATCAGGCCCTCCAGGACCGATCGGATGGTCGAGACGATCAGGAGCATCAGCGCGCCGCTTCCGGCCAGTCCGTGGACCATCCCGACCATGAGAGACCGATAACGCCTCCGAATCGTGTGAGGGTGGAGATGGGGCTCGACCGGAGGATGGGTGTGCAGGTGGAGGTGGGACTCTCCGTCGTGCTGGTGCGGATGGAGGTGGAGGTGTTCCCGAATGAGTCCGGCGGCCACGATGCCGCCCAAGAAAACCAGCATGATCCCCACGGCGAGTTCCATGACCAAGGCCACCTTTTCCGGAATGGTGATCTTAAGTGTCAGGATCAGCGCGCCCGCCGCGAACAGCGTCAGCGTGTGGCCGAGGCCCCAGAATAAACCGATCGTCGCCGATCCCCATAGGCTTTTATCGCGCGAGACGATCGTTGAGACGGCGACCACGTGATCGGCGTCCAAGGCGTGCCTCATGCCGAGCACGAAACCCAATGCCATCGCGGTCATCAAGCCCGCTTCCATCACGTCTCAATTCCCCCTTTTCTCCTCATGGCCGGTCCTCCACCCAAATCTCACCCTCCGGGGTGGACTCCTTTTTCCAAATGGGGACGACCAACTTCAGTTCATCGATGCACCAACGGCAGGCCCGGAAGGCTTCCTCCCGATGCGGCGCGGCGGCCAAGACCAGTACGATATTTCCTCCGATGGGAACCGCCCCGGTTCGGTGAATCAGGCCGATCTCGATCACATCGAACCGTTTGAGGGCCCGTTCCCGGACGCCGGCCAGCGCCCGCTCGGCCAAGCCCTCGTAATGCTCGTAACTCAGACCGCTCACGACACGGCCCCTTGAATGATCCCGGGCCGTGCCCAGGAAGACCGCGATGCCTCCAATCCGTTTCGAGACGGCCTTGATCCGTCGCAGCTCGTCGTCGATCGAAAAGTCGGCCGCCTGAAGCCGGGTCCAGGAACGCCCGGCCGTCGGGGGGCGACGGGCCCCGGGACGCGCGGACCGCCCCCGCACCGCCCCCCCGGAAAAAGGCGGCATCAGTCCCACTTCGTCGCCGTCCCGAATGAGTGTCTCATCCGTCGCCATCTCCTCATTCACCGCCACCAAGACGCGTTTTTTCCGTACCCAGTCCATCACAAAAGGAAGTTCGCCCTCGATTTTCCTCCAAAAGGCCCGCAGCGGAACGGGCCGCGGGAGCGCCACGAACAGTTCCGAGCGCCCGGCCCATTCCCGGAGCGAGGCAAACAGTCGAACCGTGACCATTCGCCCTCCTTCACGGCCGTCTTCCCGATTTCCATCGGTACGATCCCGATTTCCCGCCACTCTTCGAAACGAGCCTGATCTCCCCAAAACAGATCCCTCGATCGACGGACTTGCACATATCATAAATCGTCAGGGCCGCCATGCAGACGGCCGTCATCGCCTCCATCTCCACGCCGGTCGGCCCCGTTGACTTGACCGTCGCACGGATGGAGATCCCGCAGCGTCCCTCTTCGTCCGGAGAGGGTTCCTCTTCAAAACGGATCTCGACGCCGTCCAGCGCGAGGGGATGGCACAAGGGGATCAAGTGCGGCACCTGCTTGGCGGCCATGACGCCCGCCACCCGGGCCACGGCCAGCACATCGCCCTTTTCGATTCCCTTTCGCCGGATCCGTCTCAAGGTCTCGGGCCGAAGACCGACCCTACCCGCGGCCGTGGCCGACCGGGCCGTTGGGGGTTTTTTAGAGACATCCACCATGCGGGCCCGGCCCTTCTCGTCCAAATGGGAGAGGTTCATTTTTCCGCGTCCCTTCGTTAATATATCCCGATTCGGTCCTTAAGGCAAATATTAATACAAACCTCGACGGCCCTTCCTCCTCTCGCCTCGCTTGGCCTGCTCCCACAGGCGATCCATCTCTTTAAGGCTCATCTCGGAAAGGTTCCGCCCGGCGCCGCGGGCCTGCCGTTCGACGGACTGAAACCGACGCTCGAACCGACGATTGGCGCGCCGAAGCGCCTCCTCCGGGTCCAGCTTCATGAACCGGGAAAGATTCACGACCGCGAAGAGGAGATCTCCGATTTCCGACCGGATGCGAACGGTCCGACCCTGCTCGATCGCCTCGTCCAACTCCCTCACTTCCTCGCGAACCTTGCCCAAGACCGGCCCCTTACTTTTCCAGTCGAATCCCACGCGCGAGGCCCGGGTCTGGAGTTGGTGTGCGCGCATCAACGCCGGAAGGGATATCGGCACGCCGTCCAGGACCGATCGGCGTCGGCGATTTCCCCGTTCCCCGCGCTTGATCTCCTCCCACCGCGCCAACACCTCCCGGGACGAAGGTCTGCTCCCTTTCCGGCGGGATTTCCTCGCGGGCCCGAAGACGTGCGGATGACGCCTCGTCATCTTGTCAATGGTGTGCGAGAGGACGTTTTGGATGTCGAACTCGTCCCGCTCGCGGGCGATCCGTGCATGGAAGAGCACTTGGAACAGGAGGTCCCCGAGTTCTTCCTTTAATTTCTCGGGATTCTTGTGATCGATCGCCTCCAGAACCTCGTAGGCTTCTTCAATCAGGAAGGGTTTTAGCGATTCGGGCGTCTGCTCCTTATCCCAGGGGCAGCCGTGCTCCCCGCGGAGCCGATCCATAATGCCGACCAGAACCGAGAAACGCTTTGACATGGATGCCTTAAAAATCCAAGTTCGAACCGGCAGGCATTATATCGGCTTTCGC
>CAYJTJ010000161.1:0-3309 GCA_964372835.1 uncultured Nitrospirota bacterium | reverse complement strand
ATACCCTCCTCCGAGGAGCGGTTGGATGCGCAGGATAAACTCATCCGCGATCAAAACTTCACCGCTCATGTCCGAGCTCGTCGAACGGAAGAGGCGGTATCCGATCAGGTCGTTGGCATCCGTGATGCCGTCCAGGTTCTTGGAGACTTCCGCCCAGTCGATCGTCACCTGGTTATCCGAGGGCACGGCTCTCGCGTTCCCGGGCGCGGCCGCCTGGAAATTTCCCGACAGTGAAATGTTGACCGGCGAGCCGGTGGCCGTCACGGGATCGGCCGGGGGATTCCCGTTCGCCGAGTTGCTGTCGCAGAGATTTCCGGATTGGTCGTACGAGTTTACGGCGATGTTCCAGATCTCCGTCCCCCCCGCGGGAACCGACAGATCATGCAGATAGCTCGTCTTGTCCGGCCCCTGGTCGAGAATGCTCACGAAGGTGGAGGCGGCGGTGATCGCGTTTTGGTCATGGTAAATGTAATAGCCGGCCAGATCCCCTTGCGGATCGGCCGGACGGTCCCAGGTCACACGGATGATCCGGCAGTCCCCGGTGGTTTGCGCCTTCACGTTCTTCGGGCACTGCGGCGGGGTCGTATCCCTCGCATCTCCGATATTGCGCAGCAGCACGTCCGATTCGAGTGTTCTTCGCCGGTACCCGTCGTTTTTAACGGGGTCCTTGAAATCCTTGTCCGTTTTCTCCGTCCGGGCCGTGAGTTGGAGCGTCACGCGCTTCACGGCCTTCGCATCGAAGATCGGGCAGGGCGCGGTTCCCAGTTGGCAGTTGTCGGCGTCATAAAAGATGACCCTCAGATTTTCGATGTTGGCGCCGAAATTCGCGGGCGTACGGCTGTCCAGTTGGCGCGTCAGCCAAGGCTTTTTCGGATCGGTCAGATCGATCCGGTATTCGAGGCGGTCCAACTTGTTGTCGTTATCGAAGTCGCCTTGAATGATCAGAGGCTGGGGCGTCCCGCTCGACGGATTCAGTTCGATCGGGTTCGCCACGAGATTGAGAATTCCCGCCAGCCCGGTCGGCTGACTGGCCAGAAAGCCCGCCAGCCGAAGCTCGCGAACCAACTGGTCCATCACGACCCGCGCGTTCTGCTGCATGTCGGACACCTGCTCTTGAATCGTGGTGGTCCGTATGCTGTTGGTATAGACCTGGTAGACCCCGGCGAAGACCAGTCCGGCGATCAGGAGTGCCACAAGAAGCTCCACGAGCGTCACGCCCCGTTCGGTCTCCATGACCCGTTTCATCAGGTTTCGTATGCCAAGGAATCTCACCATGACGGCCACCTCTTTAGAAGTTTCCCAATACCGACTCGACGCGAACCGTGTGGACCTTGCCCTTTTCATCCCACTGGGCCAGGGCCATCAGCCAGATCAATCGGGGCTGCGGGTAGTTTCGCTTCACCCCCCAGACCAGCGTCATCCCGGCCGGCAACGGCTTTGCGGGGTAATTGTACTTATACGTCCATAAGCCGTCCGATGAACCGCCCGTGAGCTCGTCCCCGTCCGTCCCGCTGTCGTTAGGGGCCTCCAACACAATGCCGGCCTCGTCCAGCGGCATATTTTCGGGTGGGCTGCCGCAGACCACCGGAAATCCGGCCGTGTCGCAGGTTCCAAAGAGATTTCTGTAATCCCTATTCCGCAACTCTTCGATCTTATCCTGCGCCAGGGACGTGGCCAGCATCATGTTTGAGCCGAACTTGTTCCCCTTCACCGAGGTAAGAATCATTCCGGCCACCCCCATCAGCCCGAAGGCCAGAACGACCAGAGCGATTAAGAGCTCAAGCAGCGTGAACCCCCCGGAGGTCTTGAGTATGCCTTTCTTCTTCATTTCCAGGCTCCCTTCGCCCACGCGTAAAGCTTGGCCCTTCCGGTCGTCCCTTCGACATCGATGCAATAGGTCGACTGTTTTGAATCCCGTATGTTCGTCAGGTAAACGACGCCGCTATAGAATGTGTTGCTCCCGTCCACCGAGGAGCCGCGCTTGCTGAATCGGGCGATGTTGTTGACGAAGGAGAGCGGGTTGGTCGTGTTCGCGCCCGGACAGGCCACCCCGATCGTTCCGACCGCGAACTGGACCCCGTCGTGATTCGTTCTAAAATCAACCGCCTTGTCGATCTGGCCGGCCGGAAGAGAGGCGCAGCTCGTCGTGTTGGTGCCCCCCGAGGCCAGCTTGTAGGTCGTCGATGAATCGAAGCAGACGAGATACCCCTGGTTGTTCGCCACGGCACGCGCCCGTGCCACGCGCAGATCGGTCAGAAGACTCTGCGCCGCGGCCTTCGCCTTTTGCCGGGGAAGATCCGAAACGTACATCGGAACCGCGACCGCGGCCGTAATCGCGATGATCGCGAGAACGATCATCAGCTCGTTTAATGTGAGGCCTTTGTTATTCATCGAATCCACCGGTTCTCTCCGTCTGCCTATTATTTATGCAACCCGTATACCACACGGCGGATCCCGGAAATCAAAAATAATTCCTTATCCCTCAAAGACTTAAACACCCATCACATGATACAGCCATGTGACTTGGGGATCGCTGTTCAAGTTTGTATTGAGGCGGTGTGTAATGGATTACATAGTGAGAAGGAACGATCTCATCGGAAGTATAGGCCGGGCTTCGATGGATTGCAACCCGGACCCGAGTCTTTATCGTCCGGTCTCGCGCCGAATCGCTTGGAGCACTTGATCGAGCATCGCCGCCGTGAGACGGCCGGTCTGCGTGTTTTGCTGGCTGGGATGATATGATGCGAACAGCGTCGGCCCGGATCGGTCCGGACGATACCGCCCGCCGTGGCGGAATCGAATCCCCCGGCGGTCCTCCATCCATCCCAACCCGATCACCGTCGCGAGATATTCATCAAACGCGATCCTTCCAAGAGCGAGCACGGCCATAACGCTTTTCAGGAGGCGAAGCTCACGGATCAGGTAGTCGCGGCAGCGGTCGAGATCGGCCCGCTCCGGCTTGTTCCCGGGCGGGGCGCAGTGGAGGACGGCCGTGATGTACGCATCCGTGAGTTTTAGCCCGTCCTCACGGTGGAGGGACTCCGGTTGGTTGGCGAAGCCGGCCCGGTGGAGCGCGGCGAAAAGGAAATCACCCGATCGGTCGCCCGTAAAAACCCTCCCGGTCCGATTTCCCCCGTGCGCGGCCGGGGCCAGGCCCACGATCAGCCGGCGGGCCTTCGAATCCCCGAAGCCGGGAACGGGCCTTCCCCAATAGTCCTGATCACGGTAGGCCCGGCGTTTCTCACGGGCCGCACGCACGCAATAATTCCGGAGCCCCGGACATCGCTCGCAGGCGATCAGATCGTTATG
>CAYJTJ010000160.1:0-3325 GCA_964372835.1 uncultured Nitrospirota bacterium | reverse complement strand
GCTGGTATCCCGATGTCGATCTGGGGATTGTCTTCTGGCATGACCATGTCTTCGGGCTGGATTCGTGGGGGCACGGTCTTTTCGGTTCCACGATTGTGGAGCCGCCGGGTTCGACCTATCATGATCCGACAACGGGAAAAGAGGTCCGCAGTGGCGTGGTGGTCGATATCCACACGACCGATCCGGTCTCCGCCAAGGTCAAGGGCAGTTTCCGGGAGGTGGTCAATTGGATGATGGACTCCAACCCGCGCTCGGCCGAATTGATTACGGCCGATAATCCGATGGCCGGTCGGCCTTCGGTGGACGGGACTCCTTCGGCGAGGTACCTTACCCAAATGAACAAATCGCCGATGACCTTCTTGAACGGGGGCGAGGCGACGACCGGCAGCGGATTCGCGTTGCGCGTGGAACCGCTTTCGGTCCGTTTGGCAAACAATCCCGATCCGTCACAGCTGTTCTCCAGCAAGGTTCACGGCGATCCGGAGACCCCGATGGTTCGGGCCTACTTGGGCGACCCGATTGTTTTCCGGTCGCTGCAGCCGTCGGCCAACGAGGCGCATACGTGGCATGTAAGCGGCCACTGGTTTCCGATCGATCGTTATAACGACGATGCGTTGCCGCGAACCACCTTTCATATCGCGATTGCGGAGCGCATTGACGTCGTGATCCCGGCCGCAGGCGGCCCGCAGAAAATGGCGGGTGACTATCTTTACTATTCCGGCCGCGCATCCCATTTTGCCGAGGGATCATGGGGCATGATTCGGGTTCTCGACAAGTTGGACAAAACCCTCCAGCCCTTGCCTTCCCGGGAAGAGATCCCGGCCTCGGCAAAGGACGTCTGTCCGTCCGATGCGCCGGTGAAGAACTTCGGCGTCTCGGCGATCGATTATGCCTTTAGGTTTAATACGACCGTGCCGGAAGCCTTGGAGGTCGATCTGGGTCGAAAGCAGTCTCTTGGAAACCAGCAGGGCAAGGTCTACGTGCTGGACGACGAGGTGACCGCGGTCAAGGGAGGGATGCTGAAGCCCAACCCCCTGACGCTGCGGGTCAATGTCGGTGATTGCGTCAAGATCAAATTAACGAACAAAATGGCGAAAGAGCGCGCCGGTCTGCATGCCGATGGTCTTGCTTTTGATCCGAAGGACTCGATGGGGATCAATGTCGGCAATAACGGCGGCGATCAGACCGTGGCGCCGGGCGCGAGCAAGGTCTACACCTTCTACGCCCATCCGGAATTCGGCGAGAATGCGGCCCTGATCCAGGACTGGGGGAACGTGGTCATGAATCCCCGGAACGGATTGTTCGGCGCCATTATTATCGGACCGAAGGGATCGAGCTATCGCGATCCGGCCACGGGCGCGGACGTCACGATGAAAAACGCCTGGCAGGCGGACGTAATCGTGGATCGGACCGTTCCGGGCAACGAGAGCAAATCGAACTACCGTGATTTTGCCCTGATCTTCCAGGATGAAGACAACCTGCTCGGCACCAGCTTCATGCCGTACGCCCAAAAGGTCGCGGGGTTGACGGGCATCAATTACCGCGCGGCGGATCCGCTGGATTATTCCCTGGAGAACGGCTGCGACTTCGGCACCATGTTCAGCTGTGTTGCGGAGAAGGGTGGGGTCAATACGCCTATGCTGGAGGCCCATGCCGGCGATTCGGTCTTGATGCATGTCTTCGGCGGGTTTAGCGAGCAGGTCGGGGTGTTTGCGCTCGACGGTCACGAATGGCCGGCGGACCGGTTCCGGGGCGCGCACCAGCACAGTTCATTTGAGTTCGGCGGCAGTTCCTATATCCGCGTGGATCTGCGGGGAGGGGCCGGCGGACCGCACCAACTGCCGGGGGATTATGTCTACATGAACCATCGGCCGGCCTATATGGATGCCGGTCAGTGGGGCATCCTCCGTGTGCTGCCGAAAGGCGACAAGAGCCTGCGGGCTTTAAAAGAGACAGGGCTGGAGATTCGGCCGGTGTCGCTGGAAGCCGGAAGCCGGTAAGACGAAACAGCAAATGGATTCAGAAAAGAGGGGCCGAAAAGGCCCCTCTTGTTTTTACGGTTGGCGCTGATCTTCCTTGGTGATATGCCGGTAAAGGGCGTGGAACTGCTCGGTGGTCAGCGAGGGGTCCGAGAGCTGTTTGAGCTGCTCCGGCGTGATCGGTCTTTGAAAGCTTTCATCAAAGATCGAGGTCCCGATTGCGAGGTAGTCGGCTGCCAGACGTTCTTCCGGAAGCAGGAAATTGATCCCCCGGTTGTACGTGATCGCAAGTTGGATGGTGAGCCGGGCAACACCGGCCGGTACGTTCCGGCCGATCGCGATGTTCTCCGGCGGATTTCCGAGTTTAAAAAACTGGGCTTTGATCTTCGTGATGCCGAATGCGCCGAACTCCTTTTTGATCGCGTCGAGATCGCTCTTATGTTCCTTCGATAGAAAAATCTCGACCAATATTTTACTGTTGTTCGTTTCCGATGGAGGGGCGGCGGACCCGCTTTGAATCAGGACCGTTGTCAACAGGATCAACATCCCCGTTAGAATCGCGTCCGATCGGGCTTTTCTCTTCATATAATGATGCATCCCCTTCCGTATCTAAGGCATGATGGCGATCTCGATCCGACGGTTCTGGGCCCGGACGGCTGGACGGGGAGGATGGATAAATCTCGCCCCGAGTCTGAGAGGGTCATGGCGGCATCGACGGTGGTCACGCCCAGGGTGTATAATAGAATAAGGACAGGCACCATTCCTTGAATCAGCATCCGGGAATCCATCGAGGGTTTCGGTTAAAAACCAAATGATTCGGCCGGCGGAATTGTACCAGATGAGCCGTTCTTTGCAAAGAGAAAGATTCGTGCGGAGCCATATTTCCACAAATCCGCCTTCCGGTGAGAGATTCGGATGCCGTAAGGGTCTCCTGGTCCTCCGGACCGTTATCGTGATCTCGACGCTGGTTCCGGCCGGATCGGCCGAGACGCCGCGAAGAGAGCTTCCGGTCCTCGTGACGATTCGGGAGTTGATGGAAGACCCGGAGCGATACGACGGCCGCCGCGTCGTCGTGATGGCGCGGGTCCGGTCGATCGAACTCCAGAAAGGCCGACGGGGCGGGGATTATATCGTCATGGTGCTGGAACAAAGTCCTTCCGAATCAAAGGGGCGGATGACCGACGACATGGTGTCTATCCAGGTTTTCAGCCTCACCCTCCCCCCCGTCCGCGAGGGGCAGCGGGCCGTCGTTCAGGGCGTGTACCACCGGGAGGCAATGGCCGGCGGACTGCCTTTGAAAACTTCATCGAGGCCGATGCCATCATGAAGGAACCCTCCGGTTCGTG
>CAYJTJ010000159.1:0-3334 GCA_964372835.1 uncultured Nitrospirota bacterium | reverse complement strand
GAGGCGGCGGGCGGACTCGAACCGCCGAATCGCAGTTTTGCAGACTGCTCCCTTAACCCCTTGGGTACGCCGCCATATTCATTCGAGTCTGTTTTATATCACATCCGTTCCGGACCGCGCAAGGCCAAACCCAGTCGGATCGCGATCAACGCGCGCATCGGAAACCGATGTTGGTGCTTGAGAAAGACGGCGCGCGAAGAGCGCTGGCCGCGAACACCCCTGCGTTGAGGCCGTCGGAAAAATTCCCGCCGCGGAAGAGGGCGCCCGGAAAGCGTGTGGCGGACAGGCTGCCTTCATTAAATCCTTCGAGCAGATCGAATCCGTACGTCGCGTTTGAGGCCGATGCGCCGTGCGGATTCCAGGCGCCGGAGACCCCATTCCCATCCGGTCCCTGGATCCAGTCGGCCACCCACTCGGCCGCGTTCCCGACCATGTCGTTGACTCCCCAGTTTGAGATGCAGCCCGAACGCGAGCCGGTGGCGACGATCGTAGGGGCCGGGAAGGTATTGATCGAGCAGTTGGTCGCTCCATCGTCGGTCCCGGGGTCCGGCGTCCCGGCCGCGGCCATCTGCCACTCGGCGTTGGTCAGCAACCGCTTGTTCGAAAGCGCGCAGGCCTGCTGTGCCTGGAACCAGGTGATGAACCGCGAGGGGGTCGCGCCGGAGATGCTTCGGGCGTGGATCGCGTTCGCGCCGGTGCAGTTATTCGCGCCGTCGGCGCAGGGGTAATCGTCGCCGGCCGTCCCGAACTGCATCAGGGCGGTATCGAAGGGACTGTCCCAGACACTGGCCTCAAATTTATCCACGCAGAGCGGGCCGACCTTGACCATGACGTCCAACGTATCATTTCCGACGCAGGATGTGCCCGTGAAAAATTTATCACGGACCTGATCGGCCGTATCGGGCGAGCCCGCGGGGCCGGTCGGTCCCGTCGCACCGGGGGCACCCGCCGGACCGGCGGGACCTGCGGGACCCGACGCCCCCGGCGACCCGGCCGGGCCGGGACCGCCGTCCGAACCGGTCGGACCCGCGGCGCCGGTCGGTCCCGAATCCCCTTCGTCCCCTTCGAGAAACGGGCAACCCGTCAAGACGCCGGCCACGAGGATAATGCTCGTGAACCGAAACAGATTGTTCATCCGCCGTTTTCGCATCGCCTCATCCCTCCATTTGATCTTCCCGTCGGCCGAACCATACTACGGCGAATTCGGCCTCCCGTGTCTCTCCTGCTTGAGGACCCGCAGCATACGGGACGTATGGGGTGCCGGCGAAGATCGGCCGGCCCGCTCAAGAAAGGCGATATGCGCCGATAAAAAATGCAGATCCTCTGTCGTATCGATATCATACCAGAAGGGAAGGAGTTCGGCCTGCAGCCCGCGCCGAACAAGCCGGTCGAGAGTCTGGGAGAAGACCTCCCGGCCGCCCCATAATATTCCGTTGAATATGGGCGGGATGGGTCCCTTCACGCCGATGAGATAGTAACCCCCGTCCGTGCTGGGGCCTAATACGAGGCGTGATTTCCGAAGCCGCCGGAACGCCTCCCGGAGGTACTCGACGGGAAGCGTCGGGCTGTCCGTGCCGATGATCACGGCCGCCCCGAACCCGCGGCGGCGGGCCTCCCGAAACGCGTTTTTCATCCGGGAACCCAGATCATTTCCGGTCTGGTTGAACCGAATCAGGCCGAATCGGTCGGCCAGCCGCTGAAAGAACGGGTGATCGCGGTCGGGATCGCAGCCGAGCAGGCGGGTGATCCCTTTGAGAGCGGACGTGCGGCTGAGCGTATCGTAAACGAAGGCTTCATAAAGCCGTGCGGCGTGGGCGGGGGAAAGATCGGGTTGGAGCCGCGTTTTCACTTTTCCCGGCGTCGGGACTTTGGCAAAATAGATCAGTGCCCCTCCCCTCTCTGTCATGCGGCCACAATACCATCGGCTAATTTTGGTGTCAATTGAACCCGGCTTCCGAGCTTGAAAATCCGGGGTTATAGCTTCCTTGACAGCCCGGGGACCGGCTCCTATAATAATTCAAATGCCTGTTCTGATCATCGTCCTCATCGCCGTCGGCCTATTCATTCTGGCCTACCGGACGTACGGCGCCTTCCTCTCCCGCCGGTTCGGACTCGACGACAGTCTTCCGACCCCGGCCTGCACGCTGACCGACGGCGTGGACTATATCCCGACCCGCCCGCCGATACTGCTGGCCCAGCATTTCTCCTCGATCGCGGCGGCCGGTCCGATCGTCGGGCCGATCCTGGCCGGATTGTGGTTCGGATGGCTTCCCGCGCTGCTCTGGATCATCCTCGGCTGCATCTTTATCGGGGCGGCGCATGACTTCGCCAATCTGGTCGCCTCGATACGGCACAAAGGCCGATCCATCGCGGAGGTGATGAAAGAACACGTCAGTCCGACGGCCTATTACCTCTTTCTCACCTTCATCTGGCTTTCGCTCGTTTATGTGATCGTGGCCTTCACCGATCTGACCGCCCATACGTTTCTGGCCGAGGATTTCGGCCCGGGCGTCGCCGCGTCGTCCTTCCTCTATCTTTTTCTTTCGGTCCTCCTCGGATGGGCGCTCTACCGATGGGGCGTTTCGCTTGGAGTCGCCACGCCGATCGCCCTGGTTCTTCTGATCGGGATCATCTGGTTCGGACAAAAGATCCCGATCGCGCTTCCGGCCGGATTCGCGGGCTCCCCGGCCAAGGGTTGGGCCTTGATCATCCTGGCCTACTGTTTTATCGCCTCGGTCCTACCGCTCTGGCTGCTGCTCCAACCCCGCGGCTATCTGGGAGGCTACTTCCTTTACGCCGCGCTTTTGATCTCGATCCTGGGCATCCTTCTCGGCGGGCATGTCATCCAGTACCCGGCCTTTATCGCGATGACGAATTTAAAAGGCGCGCCGCTCTTTCCGATCCTGTTCATCACGATCGCCTGCGGCGCCTGCTCCGGCTTTCACGGACTGGTCTGCTCCGGGACAACCTCAAAGCAGATTCAAACGGAAGGACAGTCCCATCTGATCGGATACGGCGGGATGCTTCTGGAGGGACTCGTCGCCGTGATCGCGTTGGTCACGATCATGATCCTCGCCCCCGGCTCCGAAGAGGCCGGACGGTCCCCGATGGAGATTTATGCCCAGGGCCTCGGGAGATTCGCGATGGTTTTGGGAATCCCGATCGAGATGGCGATGTCCTTCGGCCTTCTCGCCTTCGCCACGTTCGTCTACGATACCCTGGACGTCGCGACGCGGCTGGGCCGGTACATCCTTCAGGAGCTGACCGGGCTTCAGGGAACGGCCGGCCGGATCGGGGCGACACTGCTGACACTGGCGCTGCCCCTCTATTTTCT
>CAYJTJ010000158.1:0-3372 GCA_964372835.1 uncultured Nitrospirota bacterium | reverse complement strand
AGCGCTCCGGGCACAGGCCTTGCGTATAGGATTTACGGGAGTGTGGATGAGGAATGAAATCGGCCCATGCGGCTTAACGGAGAACGGGGCCTTGGCATCATCGACACGCTGATCGTCCTCGTTCTGATCTCGGTCTTCATCGGGGTCCTGATTCCTAAATACGAGCGGACGGCCCGTGAAGCCCAGGAGGTAGCGCTTCGTATGTCGCTTTCGAATATCCGGATGGCGATTCAGGTCTACGTCCTAACCCAGCGACGGATCCCGTCCGATCTTCAGGAACTCTTAAAGGAACGGTACGTCCTTCCGACTAAGGAGGGAACGATCTTCACGGATCAGTACCTGAAGACCTCGGCGGTTGACGAATCCGGCCGTCCGATCGATCCATTCGGAAAACCCTTCGGGTACGAGCCGGCCAGCGGGCGGGTTTATTCGACCACACGGGGATACGAAACGTGGTGATGACTCCGACATGAATTTTCCAATGGACCCACTCAACAAAGGAGGAATAAGGCGATGAATATTCTCAAGAATGAAAAAGGCTTCACGCTGATCGAGCTGGTACTGATCATTGTGATCCTGGGAATTCTGGGCGCGATCGCGACGGTTCAGTTTGGAACCTTGATTAGGGACTCCAACATCGCCGCGCTGGATGCCGCGCCGGGTCCGTATAATGCCCAGTTGGCCCTGGCCGTGAACACGTTGAAGAAGCTGCCGACCTGCAATACGGAGTTCCCGACCGAAGTGTTCGATAAGGTCGGCGTCAGCGGCGGAAAGGTTACGTCGGCCCTCGCCTCCACGTGCGGCAGCGATCCGGGACCGACGGATGTCACCTTCACGATCAACGGAACCTGCACCTCCACCTGGAGATATACCACCCCGGCCGGATCCTTCACGCGGACGGCCATTACGACGTCCGGCTGCTGAGGATTCTCCGTCGGATCCAAGGATGCTACGGGCCGCAAGGGAGGTTCTTCCCTGCGGCCCGCGGGCCTTTTTCTGGCGGCCTCGCCTCCTGGCGGCGGAGGCCGTCTGGGTTGGCGATCCCCCGTGAGCGACGAGGTCTTGATGGCGATGCGGGCTCTCCTTCCGAGAATGGACGTAACCGGTGGGAAACCCCTTCGGTGGCTTTGGGCCTTGCCCGTTCTCCTGGCGGCCCTCACCGGCGCCAACGTCCTGGTCAACGGCTTCGGCTGGGATGACAACCAAATCATCTCGGCTCTCGCGACCTCGGATTCAAAGACCGGGGGAGCCGAAGGCTCATCCGATCCTTCCAAAATCCTTTCATCCTACTATCGTCCCGTGGTCGATCTATCCTACCGGCTGGATTATCGTCTGTGGGGAGGCCGTCCTTTCGGATACCACCTGCCGATCTGGCTGGCGCATGTCCTCAACACCGCCCTCGTTTTTTTCCTGGCGCGCGGCTGGCGCGCGGACGCGACGGGTTCAAACCGGTTTCTGCCCGTCACGGCGGCCTCGCTTTTTGCGGTTCATCCCGCCCATGCCGAGGCGGTGGCCTGGATCGCGGGTCGGAGCGATGTCTACTGCGCCGCCTTCCTCCTGACCTCGGTGCTGCTATACACCCATTTCCGCCGGACCGGCCGGGAGCTTCTCTTTGGTTTTTCGATGGTCTTCTTCATCATGGCGCTTTTAACAAAAGAAATGGCGATCGGGGTTGTGCTTCTCTTTCCATTGGTTGATCTACTGAGGAGCACCCGGGAGGCCGTGCCTCAACGGTGGAGTCCACGCTGGCTCGTCCCCATCGGGCTGGTCGGACTGTATCTTTGGAGACGGGCCGTCGTGATCGAGAATCCCATCGGATCGGTCGGTTCGGCAGGTCTGGATCCAAGTCGAGTGGGAGAGGCGGTGGCGGCTTTGGGTTATTATCTGAAACTGATGATCTTCCCCTACCCGCACCAGCCCTTCGTCGCGGCTCTTCCGACGGGCCCGGCTTTCATGGCGGTGGCGTTGCTGGGGGGAGTGGTCGTTCTGGTCGGAATCGGCCGAGCCGTTGTTCGAGGCGATGCTGCGGTGGGGGCGGGGCTGGCCTGGACGGTCCTCACGATCGCGCCGGCCGCGGCGCTTCCGATGATCGGCTATGCCGCGGCCCCGGTGGCGGAGCGGTATGCCTACGTCGCTACGGCGGGATTTCTAATCGCGGCGGTCGCGCTGATCTTTCGAGCCGCCGACGGGATCCGGGGGGCCGGGCCGCGCCTCGAGAAGGTCTGGTTCGTCGCGCCGCTGCTCCTTGTGCTCCTCGTCGGGGTCTGGGGGATGAACCTGAATCAACGAAATACGATCTGGAAGAACCTTTATACCTTCTGGACGGCGGCCGTCGCCTCGGCCCAAGACGCCGGGATTCCGAACCGCGAGCTCGGGAAGATCTATATCCGTCAGGGTCGGAAACTGGAGGCCGAGCGCCTCTATCTTCGCGCGCTGGCCGATTTCGATAGGGAGCGCGGAAGCGAGAATGCCTTGTCGGCAACGGTGTGGGAAGATCTCGGGGCACTCTATGTCTCACAGAATCGGGTGAAGGAGGCCGAGGGGGCGTATCTGCGCGCGATCGAGGTCTGGGAAAAGCTGGGGGGGCCGGAGGACCCGGCCGTCGCGCCGGGTCTTCACAACCTTGCAAAGTTATATCTGGAGTCCGGGCAGTACGCCGAGGCCGAGCCGGCCTTCCGGCGCGCGATCGAGGTCTGGGAGACGGGACTGGGGCCGGACCATCCGATCGTGGCCGCCGAGCTGCACGGCCTCGCGGTGCTTTATCATGTCCAGGGCCGGCAGGCCGAGGCGGAACCGCTCTACCGCCGGGCGATCGCGATCCAGGAAACCTCCGTGCCTTCGGGGAATTTTGGACTGGCCCAGATGCTTCAGGATTTGGCCGCGCTAAAACAGATCCAGAAAAAATACGGGGAGGCCGAGGCCTTGTATCTCCGGTCCATCGCGATCCGCGAAGAAGGGGGAAAGGCCGAGGATCCCCGGCTGGCCGCCGGGCTTAAAAATCTGGCCGAGCTGTACGGAGATCGGGGGGACCTCGCCCGCGCGCGGCCGCTTTACGAGCGGTCGATCCAAATTCTCGATGAGGCCCTCGGGCCGGATCATCCCGCCTCGGTCACGAGCCGTCGGCAGTATGCCGCCCTTCTGAAGAAGTTTGGTCGAGAAAAGGAGGCGGTTCACTGGGCGCCGCATGTTCCGGCGTCTCGCCATTCCCCGGTGGCTGGTCCGGAGAGTCCGGGGGAGCCTTTATGATGCCGTCTGTCGGAAACGGTCCTCCGAACGGGGTCTGATGATGAAGGGATCGGGACGATTGGATGAACGAGGCGGATACACGCTGATCGAGACGGTCCTGACGATCATCGTTCTGGCGATCCTGGC
>CAYJTJ010000157.1:0-3374 GCA_964372835.1 uncultured Nitrospirota bacterium | reverse complement strand
CCCCGACCGGCTCGGGGAAAACGCTGGCCGCGTTTCTGGCCGGCCTGGATGCGCTGGTGATCGTCTCGGCCGCCGACCCGATGAATCTTGTCGGGATCGTGACGCCGGGCGCGAAGGTCCCGGCCACCGCCGCCAACGCCGTCGCGTATTTAGGGGGCCGCTGCGTGGGCCATCGCATTGCCGGCGAAGTATGGGTGGAGGCGAAGCTCGATCTGGAGATCGCTCGGAAGGTCAAACGGGCATTAAAGGTGGGTGAGCCCAGAGTGGTTGACAGATTCTGATATTCTGATATATACTGATTATCAGCCAATCCACGTAAGACCAACCGGGTGAGAGGCGTTTGAGGAGGAATGCATTATGGCGATAGTCAAAGTTTGGGGGCGTGGCCAGCTTACCATACCGGCTTCTCTGAGAAAAGAGCTGCACTTGGATGAAGAGGCGACGCTCAATGTGATCAAGGTAGGGGAGGCGCTGATCCTGACGCCGAAGAAAATCATCGGTGATGCTCTGGCCAAAAAGGCGCATCGGGTGATGAAAAAAGCCGGATTGAGTCTGGAGGATCTCTTAAAAGATTTAGAAAAGCAACGGGGAAGGTACAATCGAGAGCGGTATGGAACGTAGGCGCTGGCGGGTGTTTCTGGACACCAGCGCCTTGATTGCGGGAATCATCTCGCCGACCGGCGCGGCCCGCGAAGTGCTGCGGTTGTGCGAGGCCGGCGTCGTGGAGTCGATGGTGTCCCGGCAGGTCCTGGTCGAAGCGGACCGGAACATTTCTGGAAAACTGCCCGCCCTGATTTCAGGCTTCCGCGACTGGATGCATCATATGTCTCCGGTTATGGTTGAAGATCCTTCCAAAAAAGAGGCGGCCGAGGCGGCGCGGATCATCCATGCCAAAGACGCCCCGATTCTGTCCGCCGCGATCAATGCGGGCGTGGATTATTTGATCACCTGGAATACCCGGCATTATCACAAGCCATCGGTCATGAAAGCGGTCCGCTTCAAGATCGTGACGCCGGGCAAGTTTCTGGACGATTTCCGGCGGTCGCTTCCCGATTCGTGACGCCCAAAGCCACCGCATCGCCCGAGCCCTCCAACCCGGCCGGTTCCATTTCAACGCGGCGTATTCGATGGAGGAATGATGCTCGGTCGACTCGGTGGGGGAAGAGGAGTGAAGAGGGAAGGTAGATTGCCGGAATCTCCCGCGAAATCGCGGCGGCAGGTCGCCCTCAACCGGATTGACCGCGATCTGCCACTATGATACAATTGTGGCATCTAAAGGGGAATAGGAAAATGCCGACCAAAGTCGCCACCAATATCCGCCTCGAGGCGGAGCAGATCAAGCAGCTTAAACGGATCGCGGTTGAAAAAGGGGCCAGTCTTTCCAAACTCTTCAAAGAAATCATCGCCGATTATCTGGAGCGGGTCAGCACGCTCTCCGGGAAAGATTGGAAGAAAGATCCGTTCTTTCAGATCGGCAGGAAACCCGGCCGTTCCGGAGAATCCATGGTTTCGGAACAGCATGATGACTATCTCTACGGAAAAGACCGCCGATCCTCGTGAAATTCTTTATCGACACCTCGGCCTTCTATGCCCTCGAGGATGCCGACGATCGTCACCACGACGAAGCCCATTCCATCCAGGAGCGGTTTCGGGTCGAACGGCCGATGCTCTTTACCACCCATCATGTTCTGGATGAATCCGTTACGTTGATTGGTTCCAGGCTTCAAACCCATCGGGCGGCCCGCTTGGCCCGGCAGTTGTTGTCGAGCCGGGTGATCCGTTTGATTCGGACGGATGAGCAAACAGAGCTGGCCGCACTCCATGTATACGAGCGGTTTGCGGACCCACTTATGAGCTTTACGGATTGTTTGAGTTTCACGGTCATGCGGGCCCTGGGAATCACGACCGCGTTTGCCTTTGACCGCGACTTTGAACGGGCCGGTTTCAAACGACTACGAAGAGAGAGCCGCCAAGAATAGTTTTGGAAAGGATGCATCCTGCCCGGAATGAAAGCGTCGTGCATGGCGCCCCTACGAAAAACAAATGCCGGACCCGCCCGCGAACTCGCGGCGGCGCGGGGTGGGGCGTTAGGCCGATGAACGGAAAGCTCCGATGTCCAAGCGCATCGTAATCGGCTCGGATGGTACCTGGAACCGCCCGGATCAGAAGGACCAGGGGCAGACCCGCCCGAGCAACGTGGCGAAGCTGGCGCTCGCGGTCGCCCCGCAGGGGGCGGACGGGAAGCGGCAGATCGTCTTCTACGACAAAGGGGTCGGGACGGGATTCGGGCTGGACCGGCTTCTGGGCGGCGCCTTCGGCACGGGGCTTTCGAAAAATATCGGCGACGCCTACCGATACCTCGTCGGACATTACGATGAAGGCGACGAAATCTTCCTGTTCGGATTCAGCCGGGGGGCCTACACCGTCCGGAGCACGGCCGGGCTGATCCGAAACTCCGGTATCCTCAGGCGGGAGTATTCCAATCGATTCAAGGAGGCCTACGCGCTCTACCGCCGCCGCGACGGCCGATCGCACCCGACGGCGATCGAGTCCCGGCTGTTTCGAAAATCCTATTCGCACGAGGTCCGAATCAAGTTTATCGGCGTCTGGGACACCGTGGGCGCGCTGGGCATGCCGGTGCGCGGGCTGCGGTTCGTGAACCGTCTGATGGGTCTTGAGTTCCACGACGTCAAGCTCAGCAGCACCGTGGAGTATGCCTATCAGGCGCTGGCCATTGATGAAAAGCGGAAGCCCTTCCGGCCGGCCGTCTGGGAGCCGCAGCCGCATGCGGTCGGCCAGACGCTTGAGCAGGTCTGGTTCGCGGGGGTTCATACGAATATCGGCGGAGGGTACGTGGACACCGGCCTGTCCGACATCGCGCTGGTCTGGATGATCGAAAAAGCCGAGACGGCCGGCCTGGCGATCGATCAGGCCGTCTTAAAGGAGCTCGCGGTGCGGCCGAACCAGGCCGGGAAGTTGAGGAATTCAAAGGTCGGGCTGTACGCGATGACCCCCGACTATAACCGTCCGATCGGCCGGGCGGCGGGAACGAACGAATCGGTCCATCCCGCGGCCGAGGCGCGCTATCGGGAAGATCCGACCTACCATCCGAAAAATTTAACGGAATATCTTGGGCGAAAAGAAACGTAGCGATTCTCGGGAATCCCTTCGATACCGCCGCCCGCCGAACCCGATCGGGACTTACCCGTAATTAATAGATAATGACTCCTTTAGCGAAAAGGAGTAAGATAGCGGGGTGGTGGGGGTTTGGATTATGGGTCCGTCCTTCCCTTCGCGGAGGTGACTCACTCTGGATTGCGACCCCCGCCACGTTTTTATTTGACCCCCCGTTTTGGGGTCCCCCTTGCCTTTCC
>CAYJTJ010000156.1:0-3386 GCA_964372835.1 uncultured Nitrospirota bacterium | reverse complement strand
GATCCTCATTAATCCAGACCACGGTGGTTCCGGCCTTGATCCGGATGACGGCCGGATCAAACGCCTCATTGCATCGCAGTGCCGATTCCGGCAGGATCCGGATCGTCACCTCATTCCGTTCCATCGGAGCGGAAGCCGGGGGCCCCGTCGCCTCGGCCCCAAAACCCCCGGCCGGAAACGCCAACAGGCCAAGAATCGTCATCTTGAGAATCGCTCGTTTGAAGACGACCACCTCCACCTCAATCCAGTTTAAACGCCGTCCTGTCCCACCCTCGTACCGGAGGGTCGGCCCAGGCCGGTATTGGAAGCCGCGAGCCGGATCATAGACCCGGCAATCAGGAATGCACATCCACCGCGATCATCTTCCCCTCTTCCTCCTTATAGCTCACCATCACCCGATCCTGAACCTTCAGTTCCTTCAGAATCTTGTCGGCGGCTTTGAAGGTCATCAGGTGATCGGTCTCGGCGTCGCGGATGGTAAAGGTCCCGTTCTTGGCATCGATCGCCGTGATCGCCCCGATATGCTTGTTCGGTCCGGCCGATTTGCAGGCCCAGACCGAGCCGTATGATACCGCCAGTGAGATTCCAATGACCAAAACCGCAAGCCCAATTGATTTCTTCATGGATTCGACCTCCTCTTGGTGTGGGTCAAGTCTCTAGGCAATGGGATTCGCATTAGCTTTTTCTTCGACCCTGGGAATAGGCCTCCGCCAAGGCGACATCCTCCGGACTACCGATCAGCAGCGGAACGCGCTGATGAGGATCCGTTGGGCGGATGGCCAGGATATCCTCCCGTCCCGTGCTGGCCCGCCCACCGGCCTGATGGGCGATGAACGCCAGCGGGGCGGCCTCGTAGAGGAGGCGGAGTTTCCCGTTGGGGTTCTTCCCGTCTGCGGGATAAAGAAAGATCCCCCCGTTCAGAAGCGTCCGATGGAAATCGGCGACAAGCGCCCCGACGTAACGGGAGGAATAGGGACGTTCGGTTCCGGAATCGGTCCGCTTCAGGGAGTCCACGTACTGACGGGTCGGCGATGACCACGAGGAATAATTGGCCTCGTTGACACTGTAGGTCCGCCCTCGTTTGGGGATTCGGATATCTACGTGGGTCAGCAAAAACTCACCCCGGGCGGGATCCATTGTAAAACCATGGACGCCCGCGCCGGCCGTATAAACCATGACGAGGCTGGGCCCGTACAATACGTAACACGCCGCCACCTGATCGGATCCGGGCCGAAGCCATTCCGCCTCCGTCCCGTGTCGGTCGCCTTCGAGCCGGCGATGGATTGAAACGATGGTTCCAATCGACCCGTTCACGTCGATATTCGAGGAGCCGTCCAGCGGATCAAAAAAAACGGTGAATTTCCCCTGAGGACAGTTCTCGGCCAGATGTCCGGGCTTCTCCATCTCCTCCGAGACCAGTGTGCAGACCAGACGGCCCGTGATTAAGACCTCCACCAGGGTGCGATTGGCATACTCGTCCAGCTTCTTAACCTCTTCCCCGTGGACGTTGACCCGACCGGTCGGACCCAAACTACCGCCCAGCCCGGCCCGAGCGGCTTCCGCGGCGATGGCCTTTCCCGCAAGGCCGATCTGGCCGAGGAGCGCGGACAGCTCTCCCGCGAGGGAGGGTGAAAGACGGGGGTCTTGTTCCACCTGCTGGGTTATGCTTCTGCCTTTGTCGTCCATCCGATATCCCGTTCGACCCGCGGCGAATAAAACGCCGCCGGGCCGGCTCAAAACGGTTTCGTTCGCAATCGGTCTATTTCCACTTGATCGTGCAGCCGACCGGCGGCGTATCGGCCGGGGCGGGCGATCTTCCGCCCAGCACCGCCTCGATGGACTCCCGAAGATCATGCGAACGGACCGCCTCCGGCCGTTCATAATTATCATCAATCCGGCCATGGTACTTGAGGAGGCCTCCGGCATCAAACAAAAAGACCTCCGGGGTGCGCGTCGCCCCGTAGGCCCTCGCAACACCCTGATCCTCGTCATGAAGATAAGGAAAGGGGTACCGCTTTGCCCCAGCCCGCTTCACCATTCCGGGAAAGCTGTCCTCGGGATATTTCTTCGGGTCGTTGGCATTGATCAGGGCGAAGGCTACGCCCTGCGGCTGGAACCGATTTCCGAGCTCGATCATCCGGTCTTCCCAGGCCTGGACGTACGGACAGTGGTTGCACGAAAAAATCACGGCCAGGGCTTTTGAATTTTTCGCGAGGTCGTCGGATGAAACCGTCTTCCCGTCCACGTTCTTCAACTTAAAAGGAATCAATTTATCGCCGATGCTCAACGACACATTAAAACTCCTCCCGCTTCCGTCGTTTTAGGGCCTCTTGCAAGGCCCGCTGAATGCTTTCCTCGGAGGGGATCGGCACGACCCGTCCGGTAGAATCGTAAAAGATACGGCAAGTCAGCCGGAAGGGCTGGCCCGAAACCGCCTCCGAATCCATGTCCCTGCCATTCATCCGAATGGTGGGAGAGCCGACAAATCGATGCCGGACCGCCTCCTCTTCGGACCGGATCTCGATCCGCGACACGTCGGCCTTTATGCCCGACCGATTCAGAGCACGCTTAAGCCGTTCCAAGGCCTCCGGGTGAGAAGGGCATTCCCTCCAGAAGAGGAAATCGATGGTTATCCTGTCGTGACCGGAACCGGCGGTTCTCGCCGCGCCGGCGCCTTCATCATCCGTCAATCTCGATCCTTCTTTTCGGGCCCCCCGCGCGGCATCGAGGGGGGCGAATCCTCCGGCGGTTCCGATTCCGCCATCGTTTTACGAAACCCGCGGATGGCCTTTCCGAGCCCTTCCCCGATCTGGGGCAGCTTCCCAACCCCGAAAATTAGAAGCGCGATGATCAGGATGACGATCAGCTCCGGCATTCCCAAACCAAACATGATTGCCTCCGTATGTAAGCCAATGCCAGTCTACTCCTTTCCGGCCTCCGGAGGCAACCCCCCGTTACCCATCGAACCGGCAGGCGCCCGATCCGCATGTCGGGGACTTGACATCCCCCGTTTAATATACTAATATATCAATTGATATTAGTTTAATGGGAGAGGCGCCAATGATCGATGGAGACCTCATCACGGCCCGGGTTCACTTCTTTAAGGCCCTGGGAGACGGCACCCGCCTGGGTATTTTAAAGAGGCTGCGGCATGGAAAGCCGCTCAGCGTCACCGAGATCTACAAAAAACTCGGGCAGGCCCAGAACCTGATCTCCCATCACCTTGCCTGCCTGAAAAACTGCGGGCTGCTGACGGCGGAGAAACGCGGGAAGCAGGTTTTCTACCGCATCCGGAATAAAAACATTCTAAAACTCCTTGATCTGACCGATTCGTATATCAAGGACGTCCTAGAGAGCGTCCTGTATTGCGAGGTCGTCTCGGAGGA
>CAYJTJ010000155.1:0-3387 GCA_964372835.1 uncultured Nitrospirota bacterium | reverse complement strand
CTTGAAAACGCCGTGACGGCCGCCGTGAAGCAGGAATTCTTGACCAACGGCCGACTCAGGGTCGTGAACGACCTCCGAAGCGCAGACTTGGTTCTCAAGGGAACGATCGTCTCCTACGGCCTGACACCCCTCTCGTTCGACCGGACGCGGAGCACCGTCATGGAGTATCGGGTGCATATCCGGGTCAAGGTCCTGCTGGAGGACGTCCGGTCGCGGAAGATTCTCTGGCAGGACCCATCGATGGAAACCATGGCGGAGTACCTCGCCAGCGCCGATTCGTCGAAGGATCGGGTGGCCCAGGATCGTGCGATCGTCGAGGCCGGGAAAGTTTTCGCCGAGAACGTCGTCAGCCGCGTCCTGGAGGGAAAGTGATGACCGCAACGGCAGGGAGCGGGAAGGGTCGGCCCGGGGCGGCACTCGGGTACGAAGATTTCGTTTCTTGTCTCGATCGGGGCGAGGTGGCCCCGATCTATCTCCTGACCGGGGAGGAAGACTTCCTGATTCAGGCCGCGTTGGATCGGCTGGGCCGGGTCGCGATCGAGCCGGCGGCCCGTGATTTCAACTATTCGGTTCTGGACGGCGATTCGGCCACGGCCGACGTCATTTTGACGGCCGCCGAGAGCCTCCCCGCCTTCGCCCCGCGCCGGCTGGTCGTTCTTCGAAGCGCCGAGCAACTTCCCGCCGCCGAGGCGAACCGTCTGATCGCCTACCTGAAAAACCCCTCTCCGACCACAAGCCTCGTCTGCGTGGCCTCCCGCTTCGACGCCCGGCGCTCTTTCTTCCAGACGCTCCGCGCACAGGCCACGGTGGTCGAATGCCGGCCCCTGACGGAGGCCCAAGTCTCGGCCTGGCTCTCCGCCCAGGCACGGGCGCTCGGACGTACGCTGACCCCCGACGCGGCGTTGTTTCTCAAGGAGCGCCTCGGACGGGATCTCTATTCGCTGCACAATGAGCTGGCCAAGGCCGCACTGCTGACCGGGGAGTCCGAGAAGGGGCGCATCGATTTGAAGATCATTCAGCAGGTCTGCGGGGCGGCCGGGACGGCCACGGTTTACGACCTTCTCGACGGCCTCGCGGCCCGCCGAATCGAGTCGGCCCTCCGCTCGCTTTCCCGGCTGATCGAGGAGGGAGAACCGCCGCTTAAAATCCTGGCCACGATCCGGTATCGATACCGTCTGGTCTGGAAGGTCAAGCGGGCGATGCAGGCCGGCCATCCCGATGCGGCCTTAAGACGCATGTTCGGTCTGGGCCAGTGGGCCGCTGCGCCCGTCCTGGCCGCGGCCAATGGCCATTCGGAAACGGACCTTCGCTGGTCTCTGATCCGCTTTGCCGAAACCGATGCCGGTCTGAAGGGGGGGATCCATCCGCCCAATCGCGTGATGGAGCTCCTCGTGATGGATCTTTGTACGGGACGGCAGAAGGGCTTACGCCGATTTCTCGGCCGTCAACCCCTTCTTTACCTTTAAGGTCAGCCGGGACACTTTCCGTGATGCCGTGCTCGAATGGAACACACCCTTGGTGGCGGCCCGGTCGATCGCCGAGGTGGCGACTGCGAGCAGTGAACTCGCCTCGTCCATGCGCTTCGAGGCTACGGCGGTGTTCAGCTTCTTGACCAGGGTCTTCACGGAGGACAACAGCCCCTGGTTGCGAAGATGGCGCTTTTGCGATTTTCGCGCCTGTTTGATTGCGGATGCATGATCGGCCATCAAAACTCCTTTACGGTGAATCTCGTCAATCCGGTATTAAAAGAGGTCGTTTTTTATCATGAATCTCCCCCGACTGTCAAGGTATTTTTAAGATACCGGGCCGGGGGACTTGCGCGGTTCCCGGCAATCGCCTCATGACCCAGGAGCGCCGACAGATCGCCAGGGCCGCCGGGCTGATCGGACTGGCCACCCTTTCAAGCCGCGTCTTGGGGTTCATCCGGGACATGGTCCTGGCGCGCCTTTTCGGCGCCGGAATGGTCTCGGACGCCTTCTTCGTCGCCTATCGGATCCCCAATATGCTCCGCGAGCTTTTCGCGGAGGGATCCATGTCGGCCGCCTTTATCCCCGTATTTACCGATACACTGAACCGCAACAGCCGGGAGGAGGCCCGTCGGCTGGCCTCGGCCACCTTCACTCTGCTTCTGTTCACCGTCACGCTGATCACGCTGGCCGCAATTCTGGCCGCTCCCTTCATCGTGGGGGCCATCGCCCCGGGATTTTCCGATACGCTTGGAAAATTCAACCTCACCGTGATGCTCAGCCGTTTCATGTTCCCGTATCTTCTGTTCATCAGCCTCGCGGCCCTGGCGATGGGTATGCTCAATTCACTTCGGACTTTCGGCCCGCCGGCCTTTTCCCCCGTGCTGTTCAACATTTTCATCATCTCGGCGGCCCTGTGGCTCTCGCCCCGACTCACCGAGCCGATCTTCGGCGTCGCGATCGGGGTCACCGTGGGAGGGCTCGCCCAGTTCTTAATCCAGCTTCCGACACTGAAAAAACAGGGAATGCTCCCGCGATTTTCGATCGAATTCGGCCATCCCGGGGTAAAACGGATCGGCTGGCTGATCCTGCCCGCCATGATCGGGCTTTCGGTCACCCAGGTGAACATCCTTGTGAATACACTATTGGCCTCTTACCTTCCGGAGGGCAGCCAGTCCTATCTTTTTTACGGAATGAGGCTTGTCCTTTTCCCGCTCGGGGTGTTCGGTGTGGCTCTGGGGACGGCGATTCTGCCGACCCTGGCCCAACAGAGCTCCCAGGGACAGATGAACGAGATGAAGAAGACTCTTTCTTTCGGACTTCGATTGGTTTCTTTCATCATCATTCCCTCCATGATCGGATTGATGACCCTCCGGGTCCCGATCATCCATCTCTTTTTCGAGCACGGACGGTTCACGGCCGCGGCCACGGCCGGCACGGCCGGCGCGCTCCTGTTTTATGCCATCGGCCTTCCCGCCTTCGCGGGAATTCGGATCGTGGTTGCGGCCTTCTACTCCCTCCAGGACACGCGAACCCCCGTTAAGGTGGCGGTCGTCGCGATGGTGACCAACGTAATCCTCTGCCTGGTCCTGATGGGTCCCTTGCTTCACCAGGGGCTGGCCCTGGCCTCATCCCTTTCCGCCATTTTAAACTTAAGTCTGTTGACCTGGATACTCAATCAACGGCTGAGGGGAATCGAGTGGCCGGAGGTCCTCCGTTCGCTTCGGAATACGCTAGCGGCCTCGGTTCCGGTCGGTCTGATCGGGTGGCTGGTGGCCCGTCTTGAGATCTGGTCCTATCCTTCCGACCTCATGGCCAAGGCTTTTTGGCTGTTCGGCGGAATCGGGATCGCGGTGATGGGTTACCTGGTCGCCCACCGGCTCCTGAAATCGGAGGAACAGACGTTTCTTTGGGAGATGGT
>CAYJTJ010000154.1:0-3437 GCA_964372835.1 uncultured Nitrospirota bacterium | reverse complement strand
ATGAATCCCATCTTCATCGAAATCGGCCCGGTCGCGATCCGATACTACGGCCTGATGTATATGATTGCGGCTCTCTTGGGAGGCTGGCTGATCGGGAAGGAAGTCCGCCGGAAGGGGATTCCCCTATCGGATGAGGATCGCTGGAGCCTCGTCACCTACGCGCTGCTCGGCGGTATCCTGGGGGCCCGGATCTATTACGTCCTGTTTAATTGGTCCTATTACGGGAGCCATCCCGCCGAGATTCCGGCGGTCTGGCACGGCGGTCTGGCGATCCACGGGGGTCTGATCGGCGGGCTCCTGGTGGGTCTGTGGTTCGTGCGCAGCCGTCATTTGTCCTTCGGGCCCTTGGCGGACGCCTGCGCGCCGAGCCTGGTCCTCGGTCAGGCCCTCGGCCGGATCGGAAACTTCATGAATGGGGACGCCCATGGGACGCCCACCTCGATGCCCTGGGGGGTGGTTTTCCCGCCGGACAGCATCGCGGGCCGCGAGTTCGGCCCCCTCCCGCTTCACCCGGTGATGCTCTACGAGATGGGCCTGGACCTCCTGATCTTTGCCGCTCTTTGGCTCATCCGGGAAAGACCTCGCGGGGACGGGTTCATCTTCGGCCTCTATCTCATTCTTTACTCCGCGGCCCGCTTCTTCGTCAGCTTCTTCCGCGCGGACGATCTTTACGTGGGACCTCTGCGGGCGCCCCATATCGTCAGCGTCCTTTTAATTCTTGCCGCCGGGGCGTATCTGGTGAAGATGAGACTCTGGGCGGTTCCGGATGTCGCGTCTCGGAAGACGACCCGGAAGTGATGAAGCCCTGTTGCCTCAATTCGATGACGCGGTATCTCAAAAAACATCGGGACGTGGCGACCTGCGACGGTTGCGGTTATCTGCTCCTGGCCTATGCGGACCCCCGTGATTTCGAGGAGACCCGGAAGGCCTTGACGACTCAAGGGACGCCGTTCGAGGTCGAGACCCTGGGTCCGCTTAAGGTCATCGGAAAGCCGAGGTTTAAGAAAAAATGACCGGGCCTCGAGGGTTTCACTGGTCCTTCTACGCGTTTTTCCCGTTCACCGCGGCGATGCTGTTCTTAGACTCCCAATGGCTCGTGGACCGGGGTTTTAACGGTCAGATTCTGGCCAACCTTCTCGTCCCGATCTATTTCGGCGCAATGATCGTGACGATACCGGACCGGCGGCTTCGAAGAATCATGCTGATCACGGTCCCGATCTCGGCGGTCGGGGAGCTGATCTTCGCCCAGGGGGCCGAGCTCTACACCTACAAGTTCGGAATGGTTCCGTTGTACGTCCCCTTCGGCCACGCGATCGTGGTCGGCAGCGGTTTTCAACTTCTCTGGCATCCTTGGATAAAGCGGCCCGGGGCGATCATGATCCACGGATTGCTCCTGGGTTATCTGGGGATGTTTCTCCTGGCCTTCTTCGTATTGGATGACAACTTTACCCTGTTCCTGGGCCTTCTCTATTTTGTGGGCATCTTTTCGATGAGGGAGAGGGCGATTTATTTATTCATGCCGTTCTTCATTCTTTTCGTAGAATTTGTGGGAACCGCCTTCGGCTGCTGGGCCTGGCATCCTCTCCCCTTCGGTTTTTTCTCGACCGTCAACCCCCCGACCGGATCGATCATGTTCTACGTTTATCTTGATATGGCGGTCATGTTGATGGCAAGGTTCGGGTATGAATTCCTTCCGGCCGTCGCGAAGCAGAATACGAACTGAGTTCGGTCTCCAAAGAGGAGGAACACCATATATCGTAAGGCCTGAAAAAATTTCCCCAAGATATTGATTTTCCCTTGACAAGCAGCCCGGATGGCCATATAGTAGGATCCGGCCGCTGGTCTACCACATCTGGGATAGAGGCAGGGTTCTGGATGGCTCGAGAATCTCAGGCAACCGACGCTCTTCTCACGCGAGATCAAGTTCAGGCCGTCATCAATCACAAACTGGAAAACACGATACTCTGGTTAAACAAGGCTTACGACGCCCGGCCCTCGGACCCCGTCACTGAAAAAACCCTCCTCGAGCTGATGGCGGCGCTTGGGCGACTGAGGCTTGACGCCAACGAGTCGATGGGGCGTAAGCTCCGTGTGGGTGGCGCGGTTCGGTCGGCGCCGGCCTCAAACGACCTTGAGAACCTGGCCCCCCTAGGTGGGATGAGGAGCGAGGTTCGCTCCCCCCGGTTTATCCGATGATGATATCCGAAGGCTCCCAGACCGACTACGCCGTTAAGATTCCGACCTTCGAGGGTCCGCTCGACCTCCTTCTCCATCTGATCAAAAAGGACGAGATTAATATCTGCGACATTCCTATCGCGTTGATCACCCGCCAGTACCTCTCGGTTCTCGATCTGATGAAGGACTTGAATCTGGCGGTCGCGGGCGAGTTTCTCGTGATGGCCGCGACGTTGATTCATATCAAATCCAAGATGCTTCTTCCTCCCGCCCTGACGGATGAAGAGGAGGAAGAAGGAGATCCCCGGGCCGAGTTGGTGCGACGGCTGCTGGAGTATCAGCGGTACAAGGAAGCGGCCGAGGCCATGGGGACGCGGGAGTTGGAGTGGCGGGAGATCTTCGGCCGCTCTCCCGCACCGGGCGAAGCCCCGCCGAGCGACGAAGTCGATCTGGTCGATTTGAGTCTCTTCGATCTCATCGAGGCCCTGCGGGAGATTATGGAACGGGCCCCGGAACGGAAGGGTCTCGAGATCGTCGTGGATGAACTCTCGGTGCAAGACCGGATGGGCCTGATCCTGGATCGATTGGAGAAACAGGAGAGCCTGATCTTCGCGTCGCTATTCGAGGAGGATAAGACCCGTCCGGCCTTGATCGTCACGTTTCTTGCCTTGCTCGAGTTGATCCGACTTAAAACGGTGCGTGTCGTGCAAACCGAGCTCTTTGGAGCGATCCGAGTATGGAAGATCACGAGCTCAGCGCCGTCATAGAGAGCCTCCTGTTTGTCTCCGGCGAGCCGGTTTCGCTTCCTCGGCTCGGGGAGGTTCTGGAGGGGGTTCAAGCGGATCGCATCCGCCAGACGCTGGATCGGATACGGCGGGGCCTGGATTCCGTCGGCCACGGGCTGCAACTCGTGGAAGTGGCCGGGGGATACCAGATCGTCACCCGTCCGGAATGCGCCCCCTGGATTAAGGCCCTTGATAAGATCAAAACCGCCACCCGTCTCTCCCGTTCCGCGCTCGAGACGCTCGCGATCGTGGCCTATAAGCAGCCGGTGACTCGCGGGGAGATCGAGGCCATCCGCGGGGTTGACTCGGCGTCGGTGTTAAAGAGCCTCCTGGAGCGCCGGGTCCTCCGGATCACCGGCCGGCGGGAAGGCCTCGGCCGGCCCCTTCTCTACGGGACCACCCAGGAATTTCTAAAATACTTCGGCCTTAACAATCTGACCGAACTGCCCGCACTGAAGGAACTGAAGGAAATCGTCC
>CAYJTJ010000153.1:0-3497 GCA_964372835.1 uncultured Nitrospirota bacterium | reverse complement strand
CGTTCAGCCCGATCGCGGATCCGGGCGGGGCTTATTTCCGTATCTCCTTCAGCGCCGCGTCCAACTCAGCCTTTTTATCCTCATTCCGCTCTTTCTGATCCTTTTTTCCCTCGCGCCTTCCTATATCGCCGTTTCCCTTCTCTCCAGGGCGATTCTTTCGTCCGGGAAATCCGGCGCGGCCGCTCCTCTGGCCGAGTTTCAGATCGCCCTTTCCCAAACCATGATGGTTTTCCTGGTGAGCGGCGTCGTGGCGCTTGGGGTCGGACTCGTGATCGCCTACGCCTTGGTCCAGCCCTTGTCCCGCCTGAGGGAGGCGATTCGCGCCGTCACCAAGGGTCAATTCAAAACGGACTTGCGGCTTGAGGGCACGGGGGAGTTCGTGTACCTCGGGGACGAATTCAACCGGATGGCCTCCGGTCTGGCGATGAAGGAGCGGCTGCAGCGGACCGAGAGGCTGGCCGTCATCGGAACGCTCGCGGCGGGCGTGGCGCATGAGATACGAAATCCGCTCGGCGCCATGAAAGGGCTGGCCCAGCTTCTCGAGGAGTCGGCCGCCGCGTCGGATCAAAAAAAGTATGCGGCGACGATCGCGGGCGAGGTTGATCGCTTAAACGGCGTCGTGGAGCGCCTCCTGGCCCTGGCGCGACCTCGTGGAGGGCACGAGACGGCGGAGGGGGATCGTGAGGAGTCGGACCTGAATCAACTCATGCACGATGCGGTCCGGCTGTCGGCCTACGCGCGGAATGGAAAAGAGATCGCCGTTCGCGAGGAGTACGACCGGCGGATTCCAAGACTCCGACTGGACGGGGAGGGCCTGCTCCAGGCCGCGCTGAATATTTTCCTCAATGCGGCCCAGGCGATCCCCGCGAAGGGGCGGATTCGGATCCGGACCGCGCTGGAGACCCACGCCGCCGGACCGGGCGGGCGCGTTCGGATCGAGATTGCCAACACAAATTCGAGCATCCCACCCGAGGACTACCGCAGGATTTTTGATCCCTTCTACACGACGAAGGAGGGCGGGACGGGGCTCGGGCTGGCGATCACCCAACAGATCATCGCCGACCAGGGCGGCACGATCGAGGTCCAAAGCGGCAACGGAGAGACCGTGTTCGCGATCGAACTTCCGGTCCGGGAAGGGGGGAAGGCATGATCGATGATCCCGCCGTGTCGGCCCTTCCCCGGATCCTGATCGCGGATGACGACGAGGGAATGCGGTACTTTCTTTCCGAGGCCCTTAAGAAGGAGGGCTATCCGTTTGAATCGGCGGCGGACGGGCGGGAGGCCTTGAAGAAGCTCGAGTCGGGCGAATTTAGGATCGTGATCATGGACATCAAGATGCCCCACGTGGACGGGCTGCTGGCCATGGAGCGGATGAAGGAACGCGACCCGGACCTCCTGATCGTACTGATGACCGCCTTCGGATCGAAAAGGGTCGCGATCGAGGCGATGAAGAAGGGAGCCTACGATTACTTCACAAAGCCGTTCGACCTGGACGAAATGCGGATCGTCATACGACGCGCGGTCGAGCGCTGCCGGATGCGGGGGGAGGTGAAGGCTCTCCAACGGCGTCTGGAAGAGGATTTCCCGTCCATCCGTGGCGAGAGCGCCGCCATGCGAAAAGTGTTCGGACGAATCCAGAAGGTGGCCGACAGCGACGTGACCGTGCTGGTGACGGGCGAGAGCGGGACGGGAAAGGAACTGGTCGCACGCGAGATTCATCAGATCAGCCCGCGACGGGGAGGGCCTTTTCTCACCGTCAACTGTGCGAGCATCCCGGAGGACCTGCTGGAGGCCGAGTTGTTCGGCCATGAGAAAGGGGCTTTTACGGGGGCCCACCAGCAGAAACCCGGGAAGTTCGAGCTGGCGGACGGGGGCACGCTTTTTCTCGATGAGGTGGGAGAGATGCCGACCGGGATGCAGACCAAGATACTGCGGGTCCTCCAGGAGCGGGAATTCGACCGTCTGGGCGGCGTGAAGCCGATCGCGGTCAATATCCGCGTCATCGCGGCGACAAACAAGGACCTTGCCGCGTCGGTCCGGGGGGGCGATTTCAGGGAGGACCTTTTTTATCGTCTCAACGTCGTCAATATTCATCTTCCGCCGCTGCGGGAGCGACCGGAGGACATTCCGGTTCTCGCGGAGGCCTTTCTAAAACGGTACGCTGAAAAGTTCAGACGGCCATCGGTTCGTTTTGGGGATGGGGCCGTGAGCTGGTTGGCCCGTCAGCGCTGGCCGGGGAACGTCCGCGAACTTGAAAATCTCATCCAGCGGGCCGTCGTCTTGAGCGAGTCGGAGATTCTTGATCGGACGGGATTCGAAGAGGCTGCACCGGACCGCGGCGGGTCGGTACTTACGGCGGACGAAAGGGGAGGGCTACTCGATCAGGTTGAAAAAGTGAGCGCGGACGTGGAGAGGAAAATGATCCTTAATGCGCTTCGTGAGGTGGAAGATCATCGCGGCGCGGCCGCGAGGCGGCTTGGAATCAGCCGGAAGCATCTTTACAATAAGATGAAAAAGCATGGGTTGACCTGATGCATGGATGAACCGGGAGGGGGGCGTGCGTGAATGCACTAACCCCGGCTACGTTCGTCGAGATTTGACAATCCGGCTGGATGCATCTATAATTGCATCATCGTGATGATCATGGTGATGCAATATAATGCGAGGCGAAGATGAAAGCGATTACCTTAAGAAATCTCCCCCCGGCGGTGGCCCGGCTGATTCAGCAAAAGGCCAAGGAAAATAAGTCCAGCATCAATAAGACGATCGTCGGTCTGCTTGAGGGATCGGTCGGAATGAAAAGAAAGAAGGCCTTGCCGCGATATCAGGACCTGGACGCTTTGGCCGGGTCCTGGACGGCGGAAGAGGCCGGGGCCTTTGAGCAGGCGCTGGCGATGCAGCGGGAGATTGATCCGGATCTCTGGAAATGACCCGGATCATGCTCGATACATCGGCCTACTCGGCCTTCATGAGGGGCCACCCCGAGGTCCATCGCGCTCTTCAGGAGACTGAGGAGATCTATCTCTGCCCGATTGTGCTGGGCGAACTGCTCACCGGCTTTTCCCGAGGAAAAAACCGAAAAAAGAATGAAAAGGAGTTGGAGCAATTCCTGGCTTCGTCCCGCGTGGGCCTTGTCCCGCTGGACGAAGGGACGGCCGAACGCTACGCCGTAATCTTAAACTCTCTTTGGAGAGCCGGAACTCCGATCCCGACCAATGACCTTTGGATTGCGGCCTCCGCCATGCAACACGGATTACGCTTGGTCACGACCGATGCCCATTTTCAGAAGGTTGGGCAGGTGATCGTGGATTGTTTCCAAGTTGCTTGAGCAAAGAAAATGTGTATGTCCGGTAACAGTTGAGCACGACTGTACTCAACTTAAAGGTTGACTGATTCCGGCCTGCCTAAACAACATGTTGAAATATAAAATGGAATTTCGAATAGCGCTCCGGGCACAGGCCTTGCGTATAGGATTTACGGGAGTGTGGATGAGGAAT
>CAYJTJ010000152.1:0-3592 GCA_964372835.1 uncultured Nitrospirota bacterium | reverse complement strand
GAATTGGGACTGAACCGCCACCTCGTTCCGACCGATCGGGTGGTCGAGAAAATCAAGCTCAAAGTCTGAAGGAAGCCGTTCGGCTGAGCTCACGGTCGAAGCCCCGGGCGGGAAGAAGGAATTCTCGCGTCGGCCGCCCGGGTGCACAGTGTGAGCAATGGCCGAACTTTTGGAGTTGAGTTCGTCCCGGCTTTTGAAGTAGAATCTACCAACTTTCACCTAGGCGACCAGGGGGAAGATCCGGTGAAGCCCAAAACGCGAATCGAACGGGACACGATGGGGGAGAAGGCCGTCCCCGCCGACGCCTACTACGGTATCCAGACGCTCCGCGCGGTCGAGAATTTTCCGATCAGCGACCTCCGGTTTTCCCGGCCGTTCATCCGGGCGCTCGGATTGATCAAGTGGGCCGCGGCCCAGGTGAACGAGGAAATCGGGGGGCTGGATAAGAAAAAGGCCCGTGCCGTGATTCAAGCGGCGCGCGAGGTGGCCGAGGGGAGGCACGACCGGGAGTTCGTGGTGGACATCTTCCAGACCGGTTCGGGAACCTCGACGAACATGAACGCCAACGAGGTGATCGCAAACCGCGCGGCCGAGCTGCTGGGCGAGCCGATGGGCGGAGGGGCCGTCCATCCCAACGACGACGTCAATCGGGGGCAGTCCAGCAACGACGTCATTCCCACCGCGATTCACGTGGCCGCGCTGGAGCGGATCGAGAAAGACCTGATCCCGGCGCTGACGAAACTCCAGAAGGCGCTGGCCGCCAAGGCAAAAGATTTTGATTCGATCGTTAAGATCGGCCGGACGCATCTGGCCGATGCGACCCCGATCCGCCTCGGACAGGAATTCTCCGGCTACGCCCGGCAGATCGCATTGGGCATCGGTAGGATTCAGGCCGTCCGGGAGAATTTATCGGAATTGGCGCTTGGGGGGACGGCCGTCGGGACGGGGATCAACACTTCCCCGGATTTTGCCGGACGGGTGATCGCGATCTTAAACCGAGAGACGGGCTGCGCCTTCCGCGAGGCCGAGAACCATTTCGAGGCCCAGGCCGCCAAGGACGCGCTGGTCGAGGCGAGCGGGGCGCTGCGGACCGTTGCCGTCGGCCTGACCAAGATCGCCAACGACATCCGCTGGCTCGGCTCCGGGCCGCGATGCGGAATCGGAGAGATCCGTCTTCCCGACACACAGCCCGGATCCTCGATCATGCCGGGCAAGGTCAACCCGGTGATCGCCGAGTCGGTGATCCAGGCCGCGGCCCAGGTGATCGGAAACGACCTCACCGTGGTGATCGGGGGTCAGGCCGGCAACTTTGAACTAAACGTCATGATGCCGGTGATGGCCCACAACCTTCTCCAATCCATCGAGCTGCTCGCCCGCTCGGCCGAAAACTTCGCGGTCCGATGCATTCAGGGGATCGAGGCGGATGAGGCCCGCTGCCGCGAAATGATCGAGAAAAGCCTCGCGATGTGCACCGCGCTTGCTCCCGAGATCGGGTATGACGCCGCGGCGAAGATCGCGAAGGAGGCCTATCGGACCGGAAAGACGGTGCGCGAGGTGGCCCGGGCCCGGCGGGTCCTTCCGGAGGACCGGCTGGCCGAGCTCCTCGATCCTCTCGGAATGACTCAATCGGGGACGGAACCCCGTCCGGCGAATCGGAAGAAAAAACGCGGCTGAACGTCGGGATCGAGTTCGCTGAAACCCTCTTCTCCGCGAGGCGACCATGAAAGCCTCCGATCTTTTCGTCAAATGCCTTGAACAGGAGGGCGTGAAGTATATCTTCGGCATTCCAGGCGAGGAGAATCTGGACCTCCTCGAGTCGATCCGTTCCTCATCGATCCAGTTTATTACGGTGCGCCACGAGCAGGGGGCCGCTTTCATGGCCGACGTCTACGGCCGGCTGACCGGCCGGGCCGGCGTCTGTCTATCCACGCTGGGACCGGGGGCGACCAATATGGCGACCGGCATCGCGGACGCGAACCTGGATCACGCCCCCTTGGTGGCCATTACGGCCCAGGCCGGCATGGAACAAATCCACAAGGAGTCCCACCAGTTCGTGGACATTCTTCGGGCCTTCGTTCCATTAACTAAGTGGAATTCCCGCGTCGGCCGGGCGACGGTCATCCCGGAGATCGTCCGAAAGGCCTTCAAGACGGCCCAGTCCGAAAAACCCGGGGCCTGCCACATCGAGATCCCGGAGGACGTCATGGACGTCGAGATCAAACAGAAACCTCTGCCGCCCATCCAAGCGCGTCGGCCGGGGCCGGATCTTCCATCGCTCAAAGAGTCCGCCGCGCTGATCGAGCGGGCGCGCCAGCCCGTGATCCTGGCCGGAAACGGCGTGATTCGCGGAAGGGCCTCGAAGGAACTGTTGGCCTTCTCGAAGAAGACCGGAATCCCGGTGGCGAATACTTTTATGGGAAAGGGGATCGTTCCCTGGGATTACGACCTCGCCCTATTTTCGATCGGCCTTCAGTCCCGAGACTACATCTCCTGCGGCTTTGAGCGGGCCGATCTCGTGATCGCGGTGGGCTACGATCTGGTCGAGTACTCGCCCCGGCACTGGAACCCGGAGGGCAACAAGCCGATCATCCATATCGACTTCACCCCCAGCGAGGTGGACGCCTTCTACCAGCCGTCGGTCGAAATCGTCGGCGATATCGGGGAGGCGCTTGAGGGGCTGACGAGCGAGGTCCGGGGCGAAAAGGATGTCCGGTATCCGAAGACCCTCCACACCTCGATTCTCAAGGAGCTCGAGGCCGACGCCGAGGACGCCGCGTTTCCCTTAAAGCCGCAGCGGATCCTCCATGATATCCGCAAAGTTCTCCGCCCCGAGGACATCCTGATCAGCGATGTCGGGGCGCATAAGATTTGGATCGCCCGGATTTTTCCGTCCTCGGTTCCGAACACGGTGATCATCTCGAACGGGTTCGCCGCGATGGGGATCGCGCTTCCGGGGGCGATCGCGGCCAAGCTGGTCTACCCCAAACGGAAAGTGATGGCCGTCTGCGGCGATGGGGGGTTCGTGATGACCTGCGGTGAGCTCGAGACGGCGCGGCGATTGGGACTCGCCTTCGTCGTCGTCATTTTTAATGACGGCGGATATGGGCTGATCAAATGGAAACAGGAGCGGAAATTTGAGCGGGAGTTCGCCACGCGGTTGGGAAACCCCGACTTCGCCAAACTGGCCGACTCTTACGGCGCCAAGGGATACCGTGTCGAGTCGGCCAAGGATCTCCTCCCGACGCTTCGGGAGGCCCTGGAGCTTGACGTTCCGGCTGTGATTGATATACCGGTGGACGATCGGGAGAATTTTAAGTTTATGGAACGGCTCGGGCAGTTTATTTGCCCGTTGTAGACGGATGGTATCAAACGGGCAAGGAAGGCAGCCATCAGGCTTGGCCTGGGGCTGCCGCGGGGTCTGGGGGCATCGGAGGACCCATTTTATCTTTGCCGCACGGGCCCCCAGATCATATGAGGTCGGTCATGATTAAGGAGTATCCGATCTTTCTGGCCGGACAATGGAAACACTGCCGGAAGGCGAAAGAGATTAAGAATCCCTTCAATCAGGAAGGCCTGGGAATGGCCCACCAGG
>CAYJTJ010000151.1:0-3593 GCA_964372835.1 uncultured Nitrospirota bacterium | reverse complement strand
TCATCGTTTCGAATTCAGTCCAGAAAGAGATCGAGTCGGAAGGCGTGTGGATGGGTCGATTAAAATGAGAAATAAAATTCTGCAAATAATTTCTCATAATGAAATCCGAGCCTATGAGGAAAATCCTTCCTTTGCTTTCCAATTGGCTTCTCCCGAGAGTCCCAGATACCCTATTTGCGTGATCCCACGAGGTGGGATTAAAGTGGTAATCATTTTCCATCTTTAGGTATCAAAATGCTATCATATATGTAGCCCCGGAATCCATTAATGTCAAGATTAATCTCGATTTTACGTGCGGATGGTCTAAATTGTCTTTCTCTTGGCAAGACTCGTCAGCATGGTAAGGCCGGCCCCAATCATGAGTAAGGACCCAGCCTCGCTTATTTTGAAGCTTTCCACCGATATACTGAAGCTAACACCCATAAATAGCAGAGCCAGGCCGAATACGAAAACGACCGCGTGCCCGTAGGATTTTTTCATGGTCAGACCCTCCACTGAATTCTGCCCATGTAGTTGCAAATCTCGGGCCAGACGGTGTTCAAGCTGGAAAAGTTTTGCGCTTTTATCGAGGGGGGTCAGATTTCCAGGGCAAGACCGAATAGTACGGTGTTTAGCAGCTCACGGGTCTGGACGAAGGTAAGCCCACCGGCTCGCGTACCTATTCCAGTGAAATCCGTGGAAATCCCTTTGAACAGATACTGAAGCGAGGCCCAAAAACCATTCCCCAAATACCAGCGTCCTTCGACATGAAAGCCGATGGCCCAAGAGGTCGGATCGTCTCCGTTGCTGCCTTGACTCTCCCGAATTTTGAGGAACGGTTGATATTCGATGCCGATCCGTGTCGCCAGGCGCGTGGATAGGGGAAAACGCGCCTCCAGCCCCACGCTCGGTCCCCCGTAGCGATATTCGTAGAAAAACTGGTTATCGGTCTTGGATAAACCGAACGAATACCCGGCATAGCCCAGGCGCCCGATGAGTTCGAGATCCCTTGATCCCGGCCGGAAAAGATATCGGTAGTCCACGTGTAGGGCATACCAAGAGGGCCTGGCCCGGACCTCAACCGGCACATTCTGCACTCGATCAAACTGAATAAATCCGGTATCATACACGGCGTCAAGACCCAGACTGGGTGTAATCCAGTACTCCCCTTGGAGATGGATATAAAGGAAGGCCGAGGCGTCCCGATTAAACTCGAGCTGCGCCGAGTCCAGAGAAAACCGGGACCAGGCCGGGCCGGCCAAGATGGATAATCCGCCGCGTGAAACCCGGGGTTTTTCCGCCACCTTCTTCTCGCGCGCCCGCCTCTCGAGAACGGCAATCTCTTGATCGCGCTGTGCTAACAGGTCAGCCTTGCGTTGGGCCATTTGGGACAACACCTTGGCGGAGGGTTCGAATCCGACATAAAGATCCTTGGATAATCCCTGACCCTTCTGAAGACGAGCGATGTCAGCGCTCGAAGATCGATCCTCGACAAGCCGAACGACCGCATCGGCAACGGGGATTTTCTCGATTCCGATCACCTCTTGAGTAAAGGGGTTACGTTTTACCTTTCGGATTCGGTAAATCTCGAGATTCATCCCTTGGGCCAGGCCGTTTAATTGACCGGCGTCTACCCTAATCGTTCTGTTTCGCGCGTTAATATCCGTTACTAAGGCTCGGTAGGGAATCCGACCAATGAGCTTCTCCACCATGGCCTTGACCCCCTTATCAACCACTCGCGGGTTCTTCCAGTTCTTCAGGATAATCACTTCCTTGGCAAAGAGATGGCCCGATTTGGCTTCGGAGAACATCAGCCCAATCTTTATCGAGCCGCCGGAGTCTTCCACGAATCCGGAGATTACCCCGTCGACCCCAAGCCTCTGCGAGAGATCGATCAACCTTTCCCTCGATTCAGGAAATTTCTCCGATATCAGCTGCGGCGGAAGAACTTCAAACCGGAAGGTGGACTCGAATTCCTGCCAAATCTGCCGTGATATGATCTTTCCCAGTCCTTGGCGGTGCCGGTCCTCAAGATCGAACAAGGCCAGTTTCTTGAAGGTGGTCAGCTCGGAATTCGATTGGGCCCAGGCCGGATGGACCGCATGAGGGAAGAGGATGAGAAAGAGGCTAATTCCGATGGGAAGCAGACCTCGGCCTTTTACCACATCACCTCGCGCAAGGGGTCTATCACGGACGGGCGAAGGACATGCCACTGAAAATCCGCCGGATTTTAGCATGTTTCATTCTAAAATACAAAAGTCCCAAGCGATGGATCGAATGAAAAGACTCCAATTCGCCTCCCGCGTCGTTCCCAGAAGCTCTGGATGACTTGGCAATTAGCCTTTTATCGTTATTTCAAAAATGCGATGAAAACTCTCTTGACAACACCTTTTCATTGGACCATAATCCGCCCGTCAGTCCACCGATTAAAGATTCCTCGCGCCCATGATTTTTGATCGCGCTTTCCGATGAAAAGGTGGGCCTCGTAACAGCGGGTTCTTTTTTCTCAATTGAAATAGGCTCGATGTCTTTTGGAGTCCGCCCTGCGGACCGCACACGCCGCCAGATCCGATAGACGCGATGCCCGCCGAGCCGCCAAAGGGAAATGCGTTGGCGTTTTTTTTTATTTCCCCTGCCGGATTATCATGTTGTACGGTCTAAAAAATCTAGGTCTTATCCTTCTGGTTATTCAATGGATCCTCGAGATCAGCGTTCCATCGGTCGCATCGGCGGGTGAAGCCCTGTTATCCTGGAATCCCAACACGGAACCGGATCTGGCCGGATACAGGGTGGACTATGGAACCGCATCACGGTCCTATCAGACCTCGGTCATTGTGGGAAACCAAACGACTCACTTGATCACCGGCCTTGGAAATGGAGTCTACTATTTTGCCGTCCTGGCCTACGATACCTCTGGAAATCAGAGCGATTTTTCTGAAGAAGTTTCCAAAGATTTCGGGAATCCGCCCCTTCCGCCAACCCCGCTTCCTGGCGACATTTCCCAACCGGATCCCGGTCCGCCGCAAAGCGATCCCGCTCCCCCGGACGATCTCCCTTCGGAAGCCCGGCCGGATCAGGAAGGTTTTCTTGGTGGGGGTTGCGGCATCATAGGGAATCCGAACGGTAAATCAGGAGGGCCGGGTTCATCTGGAGAAGCCCTCACCTGGATCCCGCTGCTGATCATGTTTTTATTAAGACGTCGCTTCCTCCTTCGTTTCATACGTTCAATAGGTTTCCTGCGATCGTCCATGGTCGTAATTTCACGGGAGAAAGAGACACTTTTCAATCTTGGATGTACGTTTTTGAACACATTTTCCAAATATTGTCTCCGTTAGGCTGCTGACAAGAGGTGCGTTATTTATTTTTATCAGTAAATTCAATATGTTTTATGTTTGGAAATCATGGCATATTCATTGCTACCTATACTCGATAGAGAACGAGCCGGTTCTCTCTTTGATTCTGACCTTTGCTCAGAGCAAACCGGGGGAAACCCTGGGACGCAGAGCAACGGGGCTAAAGCCAAGCGAGGATCTGGCTACGCCAGTCCGAGCGCGGGGTATGGGGGCATCGGAGGATTCGCGAAGGCGAACCGCACGGGCCCCCAGATCCCATAG
>CAYJTJ010000150.1:0-3600 GCA_964372835.1 uncultured Nitrospirota bacterium | reverse complement strand
AAGCGCGCCCTGCACGCGGCTTGCGTAGACCGCGACGTGGTTGGGCGCGATGTCCGCGATGCAGACCGGAACGCAAAGCCCGCACATCACGCAGTCCATGAACATCTCGGAGACTTTCCCGAACTCCCCGAACGCCGCCCGCCAGACGCCGTCCCGCACGTCGATATCCTGCGGGCAGGCCTCGGTGCAGGCGTTGCAGTTCCGGCATAAAGAGGCCTCGGGGTAGACCTTAAACAGGTCCTGCTTTGGATTCGAAAGCTTCGTCAGATCGTAGTTCACCTTCTTGGAGGGGTAGTAGGAAAAAGAAAGCGAAAACGACATCCCGTCCTCAACCAGCGTTTGGCAGGCGAGCGTGGTTTTAAGCGGGATGTCGCCCTTTGATTTGTAGGTGGCGGCGCAGGCCCCGCAGAAGCCGCCCAGGCATCCGGCCCCGCGGATCACCTCATGACCGGTGTACCACATGGCCCGAAGCATCGTGAGCCCTTCCGGCACGCGATACGTCTTGCCCATGATCTCAACCGTCACCAGCTTCTTGCTTTCGGTTTTAAAATCCGTCATCACGATTTCGTCGCCTTCTTTCCCTTAATCGATTCTCCCCGGTCAGCCGAGCGCATTGAGCGCGGATCCCGCTATAAACCAACGGATCTGCGGCTCGGTCATGCTGTGCTCTGTTTTGATTTTGACTTCCTTCCCATCCGCCTTATGGAGAACCACCTCCACAGGCCGGCCGGGCGCAAGACTCGCCAATCCCGTGATGCTGACACGGTCGGTGGCCTCAAATCGGTCGTAATCCTTGGGATCGGCGAAGGTCAGGGGCAGCACGCCCTGCTTTTTCAAGTTGGTCTCGTGAATACGGGCGAAGCTCTTCGTGATGATCGCCAGCACGCCCAGGAAGCGGGGCGACATCGCGGCATGCTCGCGGCTTGAGCCCTCGCCGTAGTTTTCGTCCCCGATCACGACGGAGCCGATCCCCTTCGCCTTGTACCGCCGCGCGATCGCGGCGATGGCGAGGCCCGACTCGCCCGAAAGAACGTCCGTTCCCTTCCCCGGCTCCGAGGAAAAGGCATTAGTCGCCCCCCGGAACATATTGTCGCTGATTTTATCGAGATGGCCCCGGAATTTAAGCCACGGCCCGGCCGGCGAGATATGGTCGGTCGTCGTCTTGCCCTTCGACTTGATCAGTATGGGAAGCTTCGAGAAATCCTTTCCGCCCCATTTCGGGAACGGCTCGAGGATCTGGAGCCGCTCGCTCCCGGACGGGATCTCGACATGGACCTTCTCCCCGTTCTCGGCCGGGGCGATGAAGCCCTCCTCCCCCTTGGCGTAACCGTTCGGGGGCAGCTCATTCGCTTCGGGCGGAGAGAACTTGACCGTCTTCCCGTCCGCGGTCTTGATCGTCGCGTTGACCGGATCAAACGTCAGATCGCCCGCGAACGCCATTGCGGCCACGATCTCGGGACTCGCCAGGAATGAAAGCGTCTCCGGGCTCCCGTCGTTTCGGCCGGGAAAATTCCGGTTATACGAGCTGATGATCGAGTTGGCCTCCTTGGGCTTGACGTCCTCCCGCTTCCACTGGCCGATGCAGGGGCCGCAGGCGTTGGCCATCACGGTCGCCCCCATCGACTCGAAGGTTTCCAGGAAACCGTCCCGTTTCATCGTATGGTAAATCCGCTCCGAGCCGGGCGTGACGAGAAGGTTTGACTTGGCCTTGAGACCGGCCGCGAGACCCTGTCGGGCGATATGGGCGGCGCGCCCGATATCCTCATAGGAGGAGTTGGTGCAGGATCCGATCAACGCGGCCTTGAGCGTGGCGGGATAGCCCTTCTCCTTCACCTCGGCCGCGAGCTTTGAGATCGGCCGGGCGAGATCGGGCGTGTGCGGGCCGACGACGTGGGGCTCAAGCTCCGTCAGGTTGATCTCAACGACCTCATCAAAGTATTTCTCCGGGGATTTGAAAACCTCCGCGTCGGCCGCAAGATGCTCCCGTGCACCCTCGGCCAGCTTCGCGTAATCGGCCCGTTCCGTCGCGCGCAGATAGGCGGCCATGCGGCCGTCGAATGGAAAGATCGAGGTGGTCGCGCCCAGCTCCGCGCCCATGTTCGTGATCGTTCCCTTCCCCGTGCAGCTGATGGTTTCGCATCCCGGCCCGAAATACTCGAGAATCTTGTTCGTCCCGCCCTTGGTCGTGAGCAGGCCGCAGAGATAAAGAATGACGTCTTTCGGAGAGGACCAGCCTTTGAGTGCGCCCGTCAGCTTCACGCCGATCAGCTTTGGATGAAGCACCTCCCACGGAAGGCCGGCCATCACCTCGCCCGCGTCCGCCCCGCCCACGCCGATCGCGAGCATTCCGAGGCCGCCCATGTTCGGCGTGTGGGAGTCGGTCCCGATCATCAATCCGCCGGGGAAGGCGTAATTCTCTAAAACCACCTGATGAATGATCCCGGCCCCGGGTTTCCAGAATCCGATCCCGTATTTCTGCGAGGCCGTGCTGAGGAAGTTGTAGACCTCCTGATTCTCCTTGATCGCGCGATCCACGTCTTGCTTCGCCCCGCTCTGTGCACGGATCAGGTGATCGCAATGGACCGTGCTGGGAATCGCCACCCGCTTTTTTCCGGCCTGCATGAACTGAAGCAGCGCCATCTGGCCGGTGGCGTCCTGCATCGCGACACGATCCGGCCGAAGCGCCAGCTGGGCCTTGCCCCGCTCCCAGACCTGCTTTTCAAAATGATCGGCATGGCTCACGAGAATCTTTTCGGTCAGCGTCAGCCCCCGGCCGAACTGCTTGCGTGCCGCGGCGAGCCGGTCCGGCAACGAGGCATAGAGTTTTTTAATCGACTCGGTGGACATTGCGAACCCTCCTCTATATATGAAATTTATTCGTAAATATCATGATTTATGTTTATCGTACCAGCCCCTTCCGGGCCTAGTCAAGCGGCGATTGAACCCCTCCGATCGCGGTGGGACGCCCCGCTTCGGCCACCCGCCGATTTGATTCTTTCCGTGGAATCTCTTTTATTTCAGCGGCGGTACGTCTTTCCGTTTCGGCGCGGCGTAATTGACGAGGTAGTCGAAGAGCCGTATGAGTCGGCTGCTCTGCTGCTTCTGGTCGATCCAGTGGCCGATCAGCCCGATCGTCCGGGCCAGTATGAAAAAGCCGTTTAGGCTTTCGACCGGGAAGCCCAGGTCGACCAAGATCGCGGCGATCGTCCCGTCCACGTTTAAGATCAGCGTGTCTTTCTTTGCGGTCGTGACCTTCTCGACTTCCAGCGCGAAATCAAGATGCGGGGTCGGCATTTTAAGGCTCTTCACATACCCCACCAGTTCCTTGACGCGTTTGTCGGGATTCCTGAGGCTTTTGACGCGGTGGCCGATCCCGGGAACCGGCCCGACGTTGGACTTCATGTGGGTTAAGAAATCATCAACCGAGAGGCGCTTCTCCACGGCGTATTTAAACCATGTCCCGGCGTCCGTCACGGCCCCCCCGAACCGCGGGCCGATCATGATCAAGCCGGCCGCCACGGCCTGGGACATCGAGATGCCGGCGCAGGCCGCGATGATCGTCGCCAGGGCGCCGGAGACCGCCGGGCCGTGATCGGCCGA
>CAYJTJ010000149.1:0-3613 GCA_964372835.1 uncultured Nitrospirota bacterium | reverse complement strand
CCTGAAATCGGCACGTGAATCCACACGCTCGATGATCCATTCCTCCGTTTCCGGACCGCCGCTCTGGATCACCCGCTCGGAGGGCCGAAAGAATCCGCCCTCTTTCACCTCGCCCTCGGCCTCCTCCCGGCTCCAGTGGTACTTCGTCATGGTCGGGATCCCGATGAAGTCCCGGTCCAACGCGACATAGACGGTCACCCGGCCCGGACCCTTCTCGGGCCATTTTATAACGCGCCAGCGCCACTCGACAATCGGATACGTCTTTGAGTCCCAAGGGATTTTCTTGAACAGACGAATCGATTCGGAAATCTCCCGCGCCCGCAGATAACGCCCTTCATCGGATTCGATCACCTCGTAGATCTTGTCGGCCTTTTCAAATCCCCCGCGGGCCACCCATCCTTCCGGATACCGGGAGAAATCGGCCAGAATGATTCGGTCCAGTTCCGGGGGGGAATCTTCCCTTCCTTCGGGCGCGTCCGAAGTCATGGGACCCGCGCCGATAATCGAGCTTAGAACGATCAGCAAGAGGTTCGCGATCATCTCCTCATTCCGGGTTTTTATTATTCCTTCGGCGGGCCGCGCCGCTCGGGGGCATTTTGCATCGGGAGGACTTCATACCGCTTCTTCAGGTCGGGGTTGGCCTCGAGAAAGGCTTGGACCTCGGCCTCGTCCGCGAACACCTTCGGGCTGCGTTCGCGGTACTCCTCCACGGTCATCCCATACTTGCCCAGAACCTGATCCACCATCGCGTTGATGTCCGTCTCCATCTTCTTCATGTTCTCGACCGACCGGTCCGCCCCGGCCCGTTCCCGCATGAATTTACCCATCGTCTCGCCGATTTCGATCCGGGCCTTGATGAACTTTTCGAGCTCTCCGGTATCCGCCCGTATCGGACCGGGCTGGGCCATCAGGATCAGACCCGCCGCCCACGCCATCGATAAAATTATGTTTCGGATTCCCATCACCGCTCTCCCCATGTAAAATGATTGAGGTTTTCCCTTTTCAGTCCGAGTCATAGATTACCCGGTTCGAGCGCGCCCGTCAACTCCAAGGCGGCCCTCCTGTTGGAATCCGAGGGCCGCTCTGATACCATACCGCCATGAGCGGCTCAAACAAGAACATCCAGTTCCTCCTGGTCCGCCCCACGCGGCCGGGGAACATCGGCGCCGCGGCGCGCGCCTTGAAGAATATGGGATTCCCGCATCTGGGCCTCGTGCGGGGGGCCGACCCGCGTCATCCCGACGCCTACACGATGGCCTACGGAGCCCACGACTTGCTTGAAAGCATCTCTCGCCATCCCACGCTTGAGAAAGCCCTCTCTCGATCCCAGTATGTGGTCGGCACGACGGCCCGGGTTCACAAGGGATACGGAAAACCGGTGCCTCTCATGCGGGCCGCCCCCGAGATCCTGAGGCGCGCCGGAAACCAACGGGTCGCGATTCTGTTCGGTCCCGAGGACTCGGGCCTGTCCAATGGCGAGATCGCGTTGTGCCAGTCGCTCATCACGATTCCGGCCAGTCCGTCCCATCCCTCGCTCAATCTGGCCCAGGCCGTCCTGGTGGTCGCCTACGAGCTTAGGAAAAGTTCGGCCCGTTCCTCACCGGCCCCCCGCAAAGGAGCGGGACAGGGACTTGCCGATACGAATCAACGAGAGCGGTATTATACGGAGCTGAGGGAGATTCTCGTGCGGATCGGATTTGTGAAAGGCACGCAGGGAACGCGGATCCTGTCCGATCTTCGTCGGATCTACGGCCGGGCCGACTTAAGCCCGCGGGAGCTTCGGATTCTCCGTGGAATCGCCCGTCAGATCCGGTGGGCCCTCGATCATTCCAAGATCAGTTGAATTCGGCCGGTGAAAAGCGATATGATGGGGACCTAAAATGAAGTTCGAGGATCTACCCATCGCAGCCCCCGTTCTGGAGGGAATCCGGGGAATCGGCTTTACGAACTGCACCGAGATTCAGGAGCGAACGCTCCCGATCACTCTCGAGGGTAAGGACGTGGCCGGACAAGCCCAGACCGGGACGGGCAAGACCGCCGCGTTTCTGATCGCGATCTATACACGGCTGCTCTCCCTCCCGGCGCCTCCCCGGAGCCGGATCCCGTCTCCCCGAACACTGGTCATCGCGCCGACGCGCGAGTTGGCGGTTCAGATTTACAAGGACGCCCAGGCACTCGGTGCGGCCCTCCCCTTCCGCCTCCTGGCGATCTACGGCGGAATGGACTACGACGCCCAGCGAGACGCGCTCGGCGAGGAGCCGGACATCATCATCGGGACGCCCGGCCGCCTGATCGATTATCTTAAGCAGAAGGCCTACGAATTTCGGAGGCTTCAGATCCTCGTCATCGACGAGGCCGACCGGATGTTCGACATGGGATTCATCCGCGACCTCCGGTTCATGCTCCGGAGAATGCCCCCCTACCACGCCCGCCAATCGATGCTCTTCTCGGCGACTCTCTCCTACCGTGTCATGGAGCTGGCCTACGAGCACATGAACAACCCGACGAAGGTCGAGATCTCGCCGGAGCAGGTGACGGTCGAAGAGGTCGAAGAGCGGCTGTATCACGTGGGGCAGGCCCAGAAATTTTCCCTCTTTCTCGGGTTTCTAAAAACCGAGCCGTGGGAGCGGATGCTGATCTTCGTGAACACGAAGCGGGAGGGGGAACGGCTGGAACGGCGGCTGCGGCAACATCATTTCAACGCCCGCGCGATCACGGGCGATCTTCCGCAAAAAACACGCCTGAAAATCTTGGAGCAGTTTCGGCAGAAGACGCTTCCGATCCTGGTTGCCACGGATGTCGCCTCCCGCGGGCTGCATATCGATGCCGTCAGCCACGTGGTGAATTACGACCTGCCGCAGGATCCCAAGGACTACGTCCACCGCATCGGTCGGACGGCCCGCGCCGGGGCGACCGGCCAGGCGATCAGCCTGGTCTGCGAGGAGTTCGCCTTTTCACTCGAAGAGATCGAAGAATTGATCGGCCACAAGATCCCGGTGATCTGGGCGGAGGATAAGGACTTTATCACGCCTCTTCCCGAACCGCCGAGGCACGAATACCGGCGGCACAGCCCGCCCCAGCACGGGAGACCGAATCAGTCTAAAGGCCACGACGGAAGACCCGGCGGCGGATCGCGACCCCCGAACCGCCAGCGACGAACCGGACACCATTAATTATTATGAAACCCATTAAAATCACGTACGACAAGAAAGGCAACACGCTCTACGTCCGATTCAGCGATAAGAAAGAGGCTTTCTGCCGTGAAAGCGAAGCCGGAAAGGAAGTCGTCTATTCGATCGCGGGGGATGGAAGCGTCATTGGATTCGAGATTCTGAATTTCCTCGCCAAAGGAGACCGCCGACCTACCAAAGTACTCCCCGTGAAAACCCAAATCCTCAAGGCGTCATAGAACCCGGCCGATGTTCGGGAGACACCGGTTCGGGGGACAACTTTCTTAATTATTGACCATGCCTGCCTTTAGATAAGTATGGTGTCCCCGGAATTCTGTCCCCGGAATTCCCCGGAATTCCCCGGAATTCCCGGAATTCTTGCGGAATTGACTATCCCGATGACCGAGACCCTCTTGAAACAGCCGTCCGCCGGGCGGTTTTCC
>CAYJTJ010000148.1:0-3719 GCA_964372835.1 uncultured Nitrospirota bacterium | reverse complement strand
CCTTGAAGCTCCTTGCGGATCTCCATATCTCTCCAAAGACCGTTCACGCTCTCCGAAAAAGCGGTTACACCATCTCGCAAGTTACGGATCATCTTCCACCGACGTTAACCGAAAGCAGTTCACCGATGCGGGTTTCATCCTTGAAGACCGGCCGGCCGGGACGACGAGGATAAGGCGGTGAAACGGATTCCGGGTCCAAAACCGCGACGCGAAGATCGAACCTCCGATTCGGGCCGGCTTTTTGGGATTCATCCCTTGATCGAGGCCCTGAAGTCCGGGCGCGGCCTCGAGCGGATCTATATCGCGCGGGGCCGCGGGGGGCGGCCGGTCGACGAGCTGATCGCGTTGGCACGATCCCGAGGGGTCCCGCTTCATTTCGAGCCGCGCGAGTTGCTGGACCGGATCATCGGCCACCCGAAGCATCAGGGCGTAATGGGCCTGGTCGGGGCGAAGGCCTATTCGGACATTGAATCGATCCTGGAAGAGGCGAGCCGCCGCGGGGAGCCGCCGGCCCTTCTCATACTGGACGGAATCGAGGATCCGAGGAATCTCGGGGCGATCCTCCGGACGGCCGAGGCGGCCGGCCTTCACGGGGTCGTGATTCCGGATCGGCGGTCGGCCGGTCTCAACGAGACGGTCGCACGGGCCTCGGCGGGCGCGATCGAACACATCGCCGTGGCCCGCGTGGGAAATTTAACCCGGGCGATCGAAGGCCTGAAGTCGAAGGGGATTTGGATCTACGGGCTGGATGCCGGGGCGGATAAAAGCTACCTCGCCATTGATTACCGGACCCCGTTGGCCTTGGTGGCGGGCTCGGAGGGCCGGGGCGTCCGGCCGGGGGTTCTTACGGTTTGCGATGAACGGGTCCGGATTCCGATGCGCGGGCGGGTGGCTTCGCTCAACGTCTCGGTGGCGGTCGGGGTCGTGGCCTTTGAGATGATGCGGCAGCGCACGGGTTAGATCGGGAACACCCGGCGGATTCCCGTGATCAAAACGCCTTCAGAAGCTCCTTCCTTTTTTCGTTGTACTCCTCTTCCGTGATCAGCCCGTTCTCCTTAAGCCGATTTAAGGTCTTCAGCTTCTCTTCCAGCGTCGCGGCGTCGGGGCCCGTCTCATGAGGGGCGGAAGTCGCCTCCTCGGCGGGGGCGGTCGGGGACGTCGCGGTCGCGGCCGTCGGGGCCTTCAAAAACTCGGCGTAGTCGATCCGGACCCAGCGTTTATCCGGCACGTTCTCGGCTCCGCCCGGCGATTTGGACTCGGCCACCAGTGACTGGAAAGGGCCGGGCTCGAGATAAAAACTCTGGAGGTTGGTTTCGGGAATGGGATTGACTCCGATCGCGATGTCCGGAGAGCCGGGCCGATTGCCCATCTGATACCTTCCGAGGATCAGGTTGAAACGGCCCCCCTTCACGAAGGCGATTCCCGATGAAGTCGTTCCTTTGTAAATGCTCCTTTGGTGGTGGAGGAAGAAGACGACCCGCTCGTCGGGGGTCGCGGATTTCAGGGCTAAAGCAAGCGGTCCGGCCAGATAGCCCGCCTCCGGGTCGTTAAAAGCGGGCTCCGGCGTCGGCTTGGCATTCAGGATCAGCATGGACAGGAAACCCGGCGGTTCGACGATACGGAGGGACAGAAGGATCCGTTTCAATTCCTCTTCGCCGATCGTAACCGGCTGGTCGAGGCCCAACGGGATCGGCTTTCGCTCCGAATCCAGCCAGGTTTCCGCGCGGACGATGTTGTACCCGTCGTCCACGATCGGCCGGGAGATCGTCCGGGCCGTGGCGCATCCCCCTGCGGTTAAGAGTAGGAGGAGGCCGAGCAGCGCCCACCGATAAGTCTTCATGATTTATTCTTGTCTCCAACCCTAAACGAACTAAACCGGCATTCTTCTTTTTCCGCCCAGGCGTTGAGTCTATCAAAAAGGCCGGAGGACTGCAAGGAGGCTCGACCGGATTGGGGCTCATTTCGGTTGAGAAAACGGGCAAATTCTGGTATCGTGCGGGGACGGTGAGGCGAGATGATCTACCGATTTGAACGAAAATTTCCGGCCACGATGGCCACCCAGCACCCGGACCATGCCAATACTCCGTACTGGAAGAAGAACGGGGATCCATTCATCAATACCCAGGAGGAGATCGAGGAATGCATCAGCGCCTTTAAGGACCTCCATTGCCAGGAGTACATGTGGGATTGGGAGGGGAAATACGTGGATGAGGCCGTGGTGGACAAGCTCCTCTCGACCTATTACGACTTCTTCAAGCGCGTGGAACTGGGGAAGGACGTTTTCCTGACCTTCCGACTCCCCAACATCTGGCGGGAGAAAGGGTATCGCCTGGCCCGCGCCTACATGGGGATACTGACCTTTGAGGACCTGACGGCCGACCTGGGGTTTTCCAACCCGCCCGTCTTTGAGGTGATCCTTCCGATGACGGATGAGGCCCGTAAGCTCCACCACCTGCAGAAGACCTTCAGCCAAGTGGCGCAGCTCAAGCACGCCGCGCTGGGAAACCGGAGAGGGATCGAATACCTGCGCGTGATTCCGTTGATCGAGGGGATCTCGGAACTGACGGGGTCCCGCCAGATCCTCCTGGACTACCTGGAGCTTCACGAGAAAGAGTACGGAACGCGACCGGACTACCTCCGCCCCTTCATCGCGCGGTCGGATCCCCCTTTAAACGCCGGGTTGGTTCCGGCCGTCGTGGCGGCGAAGATCGCGCTTTCCGAGTACTACCGGTTTGAGGAGGATACGGGGGTGGAGGTCTTCCCCATCATCGGCGTGGGCTCGCTGCCGTTTCGCGGGGGGCTCTCCCCCGATCGGGTGAAGGACTTTGTTGCCGAGTACAGCGGGGTGCGTACCGTCACGATCCAGTCGGCCTACCGGTACGACTACCCGATCAAGGACGTGAAGAAATCGATTCAGTACCTCAATCGGAATCTGGAGAAGGGCCGGCCCCAGATCTATTCGGCCGACGAAATCAAAGAGGGGGAGGCCATAAGCGATCTCTTCACGAAGCATTACCAAAAGAGCGTCGAGGCCTTGGCCGGGACGATCAATCATTTCTCAAAGCAGATTCCCCAGCGGCGGGAAAGGATGCTCCATATCGGGCTGTTCGGCTATTCCCGCGGCGTGGGCGGAAAGCGCCTCCCCCGCGCGATCGGCTTCACCGGTATCCTCTACGCGCTCGGCGTGCCGCCGGAGCTGATCGGGACCGGGCGGGGCCTCCGCGAGGCGCAGGAAAAGGGACTGCTTAACTCTCTCAAGGGGTTTTACCACAACCTGGAGAAGGATCTGATCCTTGCCGGCCATTACTTGAACAAGGAAAATCTGGAATTCCTCTCGAAGCGTTTACCCGCCTGGAAGGGCGTGAAAAAGGACGTGGATGCGGTCGAGAAATTTCTGGGATTGGAGCTCGGGCCCGAGACGGTCGAGCACTACCTCCACCGGAACCTGACCTCCAGCACCTACCTTTTATGGCAGTCCGGCCGGGATCCCTCCGACGCCATACTGAAGGCCGCCAAGATCCGCCGCAGCATCGGCTAATCCCATAGATTCGTAACCCAAAGCTCGGCGGAACGGGCCCACCAGACCTTCCTTTTTCGCTCTCGCGGCGGGTTGATTTTCGAGCCGCCAAGGCATATGATAGGCTTAACCGCCCGAGAGGAGTTTATGGCCCGTCCCAAGACCTCTTTTGTCTGCCAGCACTGCGGTTACACCACCTCCA
>CAYJTJ010000147.1:0-3739 GCA_964372835.1 uncultured Nitrospirota bacterium | reverse complement strand
CCCCCTAATCCTTTACCCCCTAATCCATACCCCTTTTTCCTTTTGCCTTCCCCCTCACGCCTCACCCCTTACGCCTGACGTCTTTCACCCCTTCACCTTCTCCGCAAAATACGCGATGGTGTTTGTAAGTCCCTCTTCCAGTTCCACCGTCGGCTTCCATCCCAGACGCGACTTGGCCTGTGAGATATCCGGCTGGCGCTGAACCGGGTCGTCCTGCGGCAGCGGCTTGAAGACGATCTTCGATCGTGCCCCGGTCCGCTTGATGACCTGTTCGGCCAGATCCAGGATCGTGAACGCATTGGGGTTGCCCAGATTCACCGGCCCGGCGAGAGATTCAGCCTGCATCATCCGGGCCAGTCCCTCGACCATATCGGTGATGAAACAAAACGACCGCGTCTGTTGTCCGTCGCCGTAGACCGTGATCTCCTCGCCTCGCAGCGCCTGGACGATGAAATTGCTCACGACCCGGCCGTCGTTGAGCGCCATGCGCGGGCCGTAGGTGTTGAAGATACGAGCGATGGCGATATCCACCTTGTGCTGTCGAGTGTAGTCCATCATGAGGGTTTCCGCGACACGTTTGCCTTCGTCGTAACAGCTCCGCGGCCCGATCGGATTGACGTTCCCCCAGTAATCTTCCTTCTGCGGATGAACGGTCGGGTCGCCGTAGACTTCCGACGTGGAGGCCTGAAGGATCCGCGCCCGTGTGCGCTTCGCCAATTCCAGCATATTCGTCACACCCAGGACATTCGCCTGGATCGTCCGGACCGGGTTAAATTGATAGTGAATCGGCGAGGCGGGGCAGGCGAGGTTGTAGATCTGATCGCACTCGATGTCGATCGGATTAATGATATCGTGACGGATCACCTCGAAATGGTCGTGCCCCATCAAATGCCGGATGTTGTCCTTCGAGCCGGTAAAGAAATTATCGAGGCAGATCACCTCCTGGCCGTCTTTGAGCAGGCGGTCGCACAAATGTGATCCCAGAAATCCCGCGCCTCCCGTCACTAAGATTCTCATGGATTATCCCTGCCGATCATGTCTTCTTCAGCTTTTCCTCAATCTCACTCGCCATGCCCCCTTGCCCGCCGTCGCGGAGCCGGCGGGCCAGTTGTAACGCCCGTTCGGTCTGGCCGGATCCGGCAAACCACAGCCCGACGTAATGCCGCCACCGGTGGTTCGTGGGGTCCAGCGAAAGCACCCGTTCGAACTGGGCCGTCGCGGCGGCCGCGTTCCCCCGCCGCGCCTCGATCCAGCCCAGATGCAGCCGGTACTCGGCCACGGTCGGCGCGAGGCTCGCGGCACGCTCCATCGCGGCCCCGGCCTCAGCCAGCCGGGAGCGATCGCCTTGCGCGTAGAGGCGTTCTTCAATACGCCCGACCGCGAAATGATACGCCGGGTGGCCCGGTTCCCAGCCGACGGCCCGCCGGTATCGCTCCCGCGCCTCCGTATAGCGGCCGTCCGTCTCGGCCGCGAGCCCCCGTTGATGCCAGCGATCCGCGGTAAAGGCCGCGGCGGTCTGATGAATTAGGATCACGATAAGGATGAGTCCCACTCCCGCCCCGGCCGGACGCAATCCCCTCCAACGCGATCGCCCCTCCCCCTGCAGAACTTCCGGACGGGAAAGATTTAACGCCAGCCCCAGAATCACGGAAAACATAAGCGCATTGGATGGAATGTGAAAATTAAAGTCGTTTATTCCATGGACGAGCATCGCCAGTAGTCCGGTGGCGGCGCCCATCAGAAGCCCCCGCGCCCGGGGATTTCGTCGCCGTATCAAGCCTGAAATGATCATCCCCGCCGAGATTAAAATCCCCGCAATGGCCAGTCCAAATCCCACCCAGCCCGTTTCGGCCAGGAGCTGGACATAATCGTTGTGCGCATGATCGAAAACGATCTGCTCGGGGCCGGTTTTATAGGCCGGAAAGGCCGCGCCGAACGCACCCAGGCCGGCCCCGGTTACGGGAAAGTCGGACACCAAGGCCGCGGTATCCCTCCACACCTCCACACGCCCCTGGAGCGACGCATCCTCGGGGAGATGAAAAAGGGTCTGGAGCCGGTCAACGATAGGCCCGATTCCAAACCATGTCAGCGACACCAGTAAAAAGCTCACGATAACCGCCGGCAGGAGGGCCCACCGCTTTCGTGCCCTATCAATCCAGAGAATCATTCCAACCAGGATCAGCGCCGTGAGAAAGCTCACGATCCCGGCGCGGGAAAGCGTCAGGACGAGCGATACGGACATCACGACGACCATGAAAAACAGCAGTGCGAATTGATTGGCCGATTCGCTCGTCAAACGATCAATCATCCGTTTCCAGGCCGTCGGCCCCTTCCCGGGGTTATTCGAGATCGCGGCCACACTGTATCCGACCGCAAGCGGAATCATCATCTCCATATAGCCGGCAAAATGATTCCGATTGATGAACGGCCCGAAGGCCGCTCCGCTGTCGCGGACCTCCCGGATCCAGAGCACTTTTCCGTTCCAGGCGTATTTCTGAAGGATGCCCAGCAACGCCACGCCGAACCCGATCAAGATCAGGGCCATCGTCAGTCGTTGGATCTCGCGGGGCTCACGAAAATAGGCGATGACGAGTCCGAATATCGAGAGATAGGCCATCCCGAGGAGAAGAGCTCGTCGAGTTCCATAAGGGTACCGGCTCGTGGGGATGATCCATTGAATCAGGACCAAGGTCATAAACAGCCCGACGAGAACCCAAAGCGCGATGGGCCCAAGCCACGGCCGAATACCCAAGGGATCCCTCCGAAAACCGACTTCAATGAGGCCCAGGCCGGCCAATCCGAACGCGGTCCATTCAAGCACGGACCGGCTCCAGACCTCGACCGAACCGAAGGCTAAAGGCGTGAAGACGAGAAGGCCGATGAGGCCTATTTGGATGATGATGGACATAATGATTCAGTGGGATTAAGGATTAAGGATTAGGGGATAAGGGCAAGCCCTTTAATCCATACCCCTTAATCCATACCCCTTAATCCTTTAACCCTTCACCTTTCACAATCTTCTCCGGCATCTCAAAAACCATCGCACGGGCCGCTTCGACTCCCACCAACGCTTCGGCCCGCCGGACGGCGCGGGATAATATCGGCGGTCGCTTGGCCGTGTCGTGGGCGTCCGTCGCGATTACATCCACCCATCCTTCTTTTAAGAACCCCTCGACGACCTGTTGGGCCCGGGGCCCGAACTCGCCCGTCAGGCTCATCGCCGTCACCTGGACGAGGCAGCCCATTTTAATGAAGGGCTCAAGCCTCGCAGGCCGCCGCTGGATTTCGGCGTTCCGTTCGGGATGGGTAATCACGGCAACCAGACCCTTTGCCCGAAGCGCCTCGATGAACCGCTCGCTTCCCGGAGGAACAAGCTCGTGCGGGAACTCCAAAAGGAGATGAGATCCGTCCCGATTAATACAGAGATACGCGTCCTTCCGCCAAAGCATCTCGTGCGAGATCCGGACATCCGCTCCCGGAATGATCTCGATCGGGATATTTTCCTGTTTTACCCGCTCCTGGAAGGCCGACGCGGCGGCGGTGATACGGTCCGGCCGGTTATCGTAGACGCCCGGCGTGATGTGAGGCGAGGCCACGATCGTCCGGATCCCGTCGGCGGCGGCCATCCGGGCCATGGCCAGCGCCTCATCGAGGGTGGCGGCGCCGTCGTCCAGACCGGGAAGGATGTGGCAGTGCAGATCGATCATTTGTACAAACCGGTAAGGGGTTAGGCGTTAGG
>CAYJTJ010000146.1:0-3769 GCA_964372835.1 uncultured Nitrospirota bacterium | reverse complement strand
TTCAAGGGAGAGGTCCGGGAGGACCGGTTGAAGGAGGCGGTCGAGAAGGAGCTATTCCGGAGCTACCTAAAGGTGGAGAAAGAGGTGCGGAGGGCGATCTCCGAAAGGCGGTATCTGGACGCCCTGGGGAGTCTCGCCCTTCTTCGACCCCCGATCGACGCCTTCTTTGACGGCGTGATGGTCATGGATGAGGATCGTTCGATCCGAGAAAATCGTCTGGCGCTGATGCGCGTCATCACCGGACTGTTCAAGGAATTCGGTGATTTTACGCGACCGGCCGTCGAGGAAAAGCGGGAGGCGTAGGTCGATTCTCCCGCCCTGAGCCGATTCGGGGCCGGGAGGAAAACAGGATTATGGTCGCGGATGGAATGGATGAAGAGGGGCGGTGGTTGGAGCTCCGAATCTACGCCCGCCGGGTTTCCTGGGCGATCGTTTTCGTGGCCGGGATCCTCTTTGCGTCGGGACTCCGCTTGAGCGGGGTTGATTTTGACGAGTTGGGGGCGAAGACCAGGCAGTTTAATCCCGCCCACCATATCTGTTTGAAAACGGAGCGGCTGGATACGACGGAGGGCGATCCCGGAACGGTCCAGTTTTGCACCGAATGGATCGATCTAAAGGACACGACGGGAAGGGTTTACACCCTGTCCCGCAAGGATCTCGAGGTCGTCAGGAATATGAACGGCAAAATCTACACCCGTCTGAAAAAAAGGATCAATGTTCCCTTGATCGGCGCGATCGGTTTCCTCGCGGTCCTCGTGGTCACCGGAAAACTGGTTCAGCACAAATTGATAAAGAGCAGGCGGATCCGAATGGGGCTGGCCGATGAAGGGAAAACGGGATAGGGGATGAAATGAAAAGGAACATGCGGCCCGATCCAGGGAGGAAGAGGTGAGGCGGAAAAAGTACGTTTACTTTTTTGGGAACGGGAAAGCGGAAGGCCGCTCCGGAATGAAGGATCTTCTGGGAGGCAAGGGCGCGGGGTTGGCCGAGATGACCGCGCTGGGAATCCCGGTTCCGCCGGGGTTTACGATCACCACCGAGGCGTGCCTTAAGTATTTCGAGAATCGCAAGCGATTTCCCAAGGGGATGTGGGAGGAAACGCTCGGCGATATGAAGGCGATCGAAAAAATGATGGGCATGACCTTCGGGGGCGCCGAACGCCCGCTTCTGGTTTCGGTTCGTTCCGGCGCCAAGGCCTCCATGCCGGGGATGATGGATACCGTCCTTAATCTCGGGCTCAATGACCGGACGTTGCGGGGGCTGATTCGAAAGACGGGGAATGAGCGGTTCGGGTACGATGCCTACCGACGGTTTATTACGATGTTCGGAAATATCGTGATGGGCATCAAACGGGATACGTTCGAACATCTTCTGGAAAAGGAAAAAAAAGCGAGGCAGGCCTCGAGCGACGCAGACCTCGGGGCCGAATCGATGAGGTCCCTCGTCACCCAGTTCAAAAAGCTAGTCCGAAGCGAGACCGGTCGAGATTTTCCCGAGGACCCGTTCGAGCAGCTCCGGATGGCGATCGAGGCCGTTTTCAATTCCTGGTTCGGGGGCCGGGCCGTGACCTATCGGAGGCTTCACGGGATTCCGGATACGTGGGGCACCGCCGTGAACGTAGTAGCGATGGTTTTCGGAAACATGGGGAAGTCGAGCGGAACCGGCGTCGCCTTCACGAGAAATCCATCGAACGGCGAACGGAAGTTTTTCGGCGAATGCCTGATGAACGCACAGGGTGAGGATGTCGTGGCCGGGACCCGGACGCCGCTCCCGATCGAGGCTTTGGCCAAGACGGTTCCGGCGGCCTACCGACAGCTCTTGCGGGTATTTAAGAAGCTGGAAGCGCATTACCGAGACATGCTGGATCTGGAGTTCACGATCCAAGAGGGCCGGCTGTACATGCTCCAGACAAGGGTCGGCAAGCGGACCGGGCTGGCGGCCGTCAAGATCGCGGTAGACATGGTCAAAGAGAAGCGGATCACCAAGGAAGAGTCGATCCTCCGCGTCGAGCCGGACCAGATCGCCCAGTACCTCTACCCGATCTTCGACGCGAAGGCCGAATCGGGGGCTCGTTCGGTCGGGAAAGGCCTGCCGGCCGGACCCGGCGCCGCGGCCGGGCGAATCGTCCTAACGGCCGAAAAGGCGGTTGAGATGAGGGCGAAAGGGGAAAGAGTGATTCTTGTGCGGCGGGAAACCAGCCCGGACGACATCCAGGGCATGGACGCCTCCCTGGGCTTCCTGACGGCAAAAGGCGGAATGACCTCTCACGCCGCGGTCGTGGCCCGGCAGATGGGGAAGGTCTGCGTTGCCGGATGTGATGCCGTGGAGGTCAATGAATCCCGACGGACGGTGAAGATCGGCCCGGCCAGCCTGAAGGAAGGGGACTCCCTCTCGATCAGCGGATTTACCGGCCACGTCTATGACCAAGATCTGCCGGTGGTAGCGTCCGAGGTGATCCAGGTGGTCCAAGGAAGACTCAAAGCGATCGATTCGGTCAAGTACCGCTACTTCGCCACATTCCTCAAATGGGCGGATGGATTCCGGCGACTGCGGATTCGGGCCAACGCCGATATTCCGGATCAGGCCAATATTGCGCGGGGGTTCGGCGCCGAGGGGATCGGCCTCTGCCGCACGGAGCATATGTTCTTCGCCGAGGAACGCATCCAGATGGTACAGAACATGATCCTCGCGAAGACCCTGACCGAACGGGAGAGTTACCTCGAGAAACTCCTCCCGCTCCAAAAGAGCGACTTCCTGGGGTTGTATCGGGAGATGCAGGGATATCCGGTCACCATCCGGCTGCTCGACCCGCCGCTTCATGAATTCCTTCCCAAGCGGGAAGAGCTGATGGTTGAGATCGCGAAACTGGAGGCCTTGGAGGGCGACCGTTCCGTGCTGGAGGAAAAGCGCCGGCTGCTGGCGCGCGTCGAGGAACTGCACGAATTCAACCCGATGCTGGGCCTCCGCGGCTGCCGTCTCGGGATCACGATGCCGGAGATCACACGAATGCAGGTCCGCGCCATGATCGAGGCGGCCTGTGAGATCGCCCGGGAAGGAAAGAGGATCCAGCCCGAAATCATGATCCCGCTGGTCGGGATGGTCAGCGAAATGAAGGCCCAGAAGGATCTCGTCCGGAAGACGGCCGAGGAGGTCCTGCATCGCCAGGGTGTCAAGATCAAGTACCTCATCGGGACAATGATCGAGCTTCCGCGGGCCGCGATCATGGCCGGGGAGATCGCCCGGGAGGCGGAATTCTTTTCATTTGGGACGAACGACCTGACCCAGACGACCTACGGTTTTTCACGAGATGATACGGCAAAAATCATCCGATTCTACATGACCGCAGCCGATCTCTGCCCCAACTGCCAGAGCCCGGATGTGGACAAGAAGGCCAACACCTGCCGCAGTTGCGGATTCGTGATCACGGACCCGCCGACCAACATCCTTTCCTTCGACCCGTTTGCCACGCTGGACCGGGATGGCGTGGGCACGCTGATGCGCCGCGCATCCTGGGACGGGCGGAACACGCGAAAGAATATCAAGCTGGGCATCTGCGGGGAGCACGGGGGCGATCCGGCCTCGATCGAGTTCTGTCATCGGATCGGTCTGGACTATGTCAGCTGTTCTCCGTATCGGGTCCCGATCGCGCGTCTTGCCGCCGCGCACGCGGTGTTGAATAATAAGAAACAGAAAAGTGAGAAGGATATATAAAGTAAGCGATGAGAAGGAAACTCACAAAGGGAGAAGCACAAGCCTTTCGCAAACGGTG
>CAYJTJ010000145.1:0-3804 GCA_964372835.1 uncultured Nitrospirota bacterium | reverse complement strand
CGGGATCTTATTCCACGCGGAGGGTTGCGTTATCCCAGGCGTCCATCGGCACGTCCTGATCGGTGCTATCTCGAATTCCTTTCGGATCCGAGAAGGCGAGGGTCGTGACACCGGGCCCAACCGCTTTAAAGGTCAGGGCCACCAGTCTCCCCGTCCCGGAGACGCCTCCGATCGGACCCAGCCGTGTCAGCCCGATCATCAGTTTTCCCGACTCGCCGTTCTGGAGAACGACCTGCATTTCGGTCGGATCCGATCCGTCGCGGCTCAAGAAGCCTTCCTCCTTCGCGGTCAAGAATTCAATCACCTTCGGATCGTAGGTCAAATCGAAAGCCGCGTAGAATGCCTCACCGACATTATTGAGCTCCACCGTGCAGGTGTATGTCGCCCCGGATGCGACCGTGGCGGACGCCGGGTAGATTGATACCTTGACCAAACCGGCTCCTCCGCCGGGAGACGACGAATCGTCTTTCCGGCAGCCGCCGAGGATTAAGCCGATCCCCAGACAGATTACGATGATAATCTTTTTTCCTGCGCCCGCCACGTCAGGTCCTCACGGCATCGTTTCTCCGAAACTCGACCTCAGGATATTCAGATCCGCCTCATCCACGACATCGTCACGATTAAGGTCGGCGTCGGGATTCCAGTTGGGATCGCCGGGTCGCGTTCCAAAATCCATACCCATCCGTCCCAGGTCAAACCCATCCACCCGGCCAGAGCCGTCGAGATCGGGGCTCTTGTCCACCGGGGTCACGATTATCGAGACCGTGGCCGTGTTGGAATTCAGCCGGCCGTCCCTCGCCCGGAAGGTGAAGCTAACCGAACCGTGAAAGTTCGGATCCGGCGCGTAGACCAGATTCGGCGGCGTCCCGCTCAGCCCGCCCTGGAACGGATTCGAGAGGATCGTGAAGGTGAGCGGGTCGCCTTCGGGGTCCGAGCCCGTCAGCGTGATCGCGACCGGCGTGTCCTCCGGCGTCAGGACGGATTGGGAATCCGCGGTCGGGGGATCGTTCACGGGCGTGACGGTCATCGAAACCGTGGCCGTGTCCGAATCCAGACCGGCATCATCCACCAGGAATTTACGAGCCTCCTTCGCCTTTAATAAGGCCTCCGGAATGCGGCCCTCATCGGTCAAGGACTCGGCTTCCTCCAGAATCACGACGGCATCGGAGTGCAGGCCTCCGCCCTCGAGGACGAAGATCGCATCCGCGATATCTTCGGACGCAAGATTCAGGAGGGCCGGAACCGGACCGGTCTCCTCCGCCAAGAGGGCCGATTTAAAGAATTGGATGGCACTCCGGATGTTCTCCAGTGCGTTGATGACCCGAAGGAAGGCGGCGACTTCGACGGTCTGGATCTGATCCAAGTTGATTCCTCCTCCAATCTCCTGTGCCGATGGGGAGTTGTTAAACTCGGGGCCGTTGTAGAAATCCACGGCCTCCTCGATCGTTTGAACGGCGTTGTTATGGAAGAAGGGTCCGGTATCGGCGGCTTCCACCAGGGGCGGCGTGTCGAACGACCCGTCGCCGAATCCACCCTCGACGCGCGGGTTTTTCCCAAACCCCCCGTCGGGGGGCATCGGCTCTCCGGTAGGGCGGGCGGGATGGTTGGGAAGAATCTCGACGCCCGTGTTGAAGGTCAGGTTTCCGAGGTTTCCCGCGCCCAGTGTCGCCCGGGCGCCGGCATTGCCGTGGCACAGGTTGCACCGTCCGAGGGAATTGTCGAGAAAGATCGCCTGCCCCCGGGCGGCCGCCTCTCCCTTCAGGGGAAGCGGGAGCGACAGATCCCGCGGCCGTCCCAGCGATAGGGTGAAGGCCTCGATGGCGTCCAGCTCGGCCGCCGTCGGCAGCCGGAAGTCCGTTCCCGGCACGCGGTTCAAGGTCTTCGTGAAGTGCTGAATCACGGCCCCCGTAGCGAATGACCGCAGCGACCCATCCCCGGGAGAGCCGTCCCCCGACCATCCGGTCCGAAACCCCGCGAAGCTCCGCACGGAGGTGGACATGGCCAGTGTGTGCGGAACGCCCCGCATCACGCCGGGCTGGTCGAAGCCGTCCACGTTCTCAAGAATCAATCCAAACCGCCTCATCAGTATCGGATTCTCAAGCTCGGAAAGAGCCGTGTTGGTCTCGGCCACAAAGAGGGGATCCTCCTGCGGAAGGCTCGCGATGAAGGCCGGATCCAGCGTAAAATTGTTCCCGGCCGGATGGCACGTCCCGCAGGTCCGGCCGTTGCCGTTGAACGTCTCGTTAAAAAAGAGCGCCGCTCCCTGGGCAATCAGATTTTCCTGGATCGTGTCGGTGGATCGATCGATCACAAGGAAGGAAAAACCGTCCGAGCCGTTAAAGTTCGGTTCCGGGCTGAAGACTAAATCCGGGGGCGTTCCCGTCAGAACACCGTGTGTCGGATTCGTAAGAATCGTGAAGGTCAGCGGGTCGCCTTCGGGATCCGAGCCCGTCAACGTGATGGCGACCGATGTGTCCTCCGGCGTCAACTGGGATTGGATATCCGCGGTCGCGGGATCGTTGATCGGCGTCACAGTGATGGAAACCGCGGCCGTGTTCGAATCGGAACTGCCATCGCTTACCTTAAAGGTGAAGCTATCCGCACCCTGAAAGTCCGGATCCGGCGTGAAGACCACATTCGGCGGCGTCCCGGTCAGAACACCGTCGGCCGGAAGCGTAAGAACCGTGAAGGTGAGCGGACCACCGTCGGGATCCGAACCCGTCAGCGTGATCGAAACCGCGGTATCCTCCGGAGTTTGAACCGACTGGGCATCGGCCTCCGGAACGGAATTTCCGCCCGAAAGCGTTCGGCAGACGCCCGCGCTGTTGCAGGGGGTCGGCGTGCCGAGCGCAAATTCTTGGGCGTTGTTGGGCGGAAGGATGTCGGCGATCCGCCTGAGACTTTGAAGGCCCGTGACGGTCAGCGCGGCCGCAGGAGACCCGAACCCCTCTGTGCTTCCGGTGAAGTTACCGTAGGAAAGACATTGATTGGCCGTGAATGGGAAGATCGAGGGGGTAGTATTCTTGTAACAGACCTTTCCACTGTTAGTCGCCATGAGCGCCGGCATGATGAAATCGGGAGCCGGGACTCCGATTTGGTCGGCGTACCCCTGGGTTGCGACCAGAATGGATGGTTTGGCGGCATTGGCGAGGGAATTGCCGGGGAATAAGAACTGGCCGATCTGGGTCCCGCCCGCGTCAAAAAATACGAGCCGGGCATTTCCGCCTTGATTATTTTGGCCGGTGCAGCAGATCCGGATCTCAACAAATTGAACCGTCGCATCCCCATTGGCGCCGGCCATAATCTCTTCGATCTCCACGAGGTGGAAAACGGCCTCGGCCGGCGGAGCCGAAGAAAGCACGGCGAGTAACACGCAGCTTGGAGCGACGGATCTCCAAAACATCGGCTATCCCTCATTCGGATCGTCTTCACTCGGGGGAGGAGAGCAGATGGATTTTATCATACCGGATGGGGGTAAGCAATAACCGTGTTAAGCCCACCACGGGACCGTGCCGGTCTGGGGTCAGGGCCTAAAAAAAGGGGTCCGCTCATGGAGAACGGACCCCTTGAAGAGACCACAATCCTGTGGTTTGTCAAGCGTCTAGTATCGCCCGCCGCCGCCCCCGCCAAAACGGCTCTTGCGCGGCCCTCCCCCACCCCCAGGCCCTCCGGGCCGTGGGCGGTTTTCCTGGGGACGCGCCTCGTTCACGACCAGCGTGCGACCCTCCATTTGAGTTCCGTTCAGCGCGGCGATCGCCTTTTGGGCCTCCTCGGACGAGCTCATTTCCACGAAACCGAAACCCT
>CAYJTJ010000144.1:0-3836 GCA_964372835.1 uncultured Nitrospirota bacterium | reverse complement strand
CTGAATCCAACGGCCTCCTCGTATCGGGCGTTCAGAAGATTATCCACCGCAACGAAGTATTCCCAAGCCCGCCCGGGCCTCCAGGCGGCTGCGAGGTCCAGGCGGTTGTAGGGGTCCAGCCGAAGATCCCCGGTCGGAATGGAAGAGTCCCGGACCCGTCCGACGTAGAGCCAATCGGAATAAACCGTCCAGGCGGCCCGGGGATTCCAATGGATGGCGATCCCGCCGCGCCATTCCGGGCGGTTTCGAAGCGCCTCCGCGGTTTCCTGAATATCGGTTTTCACGTAGGTCAAGTGGGGCGAGATCGAGAGGCGATCTGCGGGACGGATCCGGACCGAGGCTTCAGCCCCGCGGGCCGTCACCTCGGATCGGTTGACGAGCCGGGGAGGGGGGCCCTCTTCAAAATCGATCATGTTCTCGAATCGATGGAGGAAGAAGACGAGGCGCGGCCGGACGCGTCCCGTCACGGATTCATGCTCGAGTCCCGCCTCAAACGTCCGGCTCTCCTCCGGATCCAGATTCGGGTTTCCGATGAGCGGATGGCCCAGGGCGAATAGACTCGGCAGCTTGTAACCCTTCCCGCCGGCAAGCCAGACCCGAATCTTCGCGGGCCGGACCGTATAGGACAGCGAGGCCCTGGGATTGAATGACGGATCAAACTCGTCGGGATGGTCGATCCGCGCCCCGGCTTCGAGCTCGAGCCCTCCGGGACGGCCGTGATGGATCTCGGCGAACGGGGCCCAGAGACTGCGGCGGAGCTCAAACTCGGTCGGGATCTCGGTCCCGCCGATCCTCAGGCTTCCGCGGCTGGTTCCATTTTCGGACCGGACCTCCAGTCCGGCCGCCCATCGAAGGCCCGCGTCCGATGAGCCGCTGTTTACCCATCGCAGGTGACGGCGTCGGAACCGATTATTTACGAGGCTGGGGGGGATTCCGAACGGATCCCGGATTCCGGGCGCGACGCCCGGTGAATCGATTCGTTCCTCCCGATCCAGAAGGCCGGCCCCCAACTCGGCCTCCCAGCGGGAAAGAATCCGGCGGGACAGTTCGATCCCGAAGGTCCGCTCATCGGCGTCACGCCGCTCGGGGTCGCGGACGACCGCGAATTTCGGTCCCCCGCTGTCGTCCGGAAAGCTGTTGAGTCGGCTCTCGGCAAAGCGCATCGTGGCCGAAAACCGTGTCGTATCCGAAAATGACCGACCCAGCCGGGCGGTCAAGTTTTTCCCCCGGAAGCCGCTCCCCTCGACCGGCTCCCCGCCGTCGGTGAACGAGCCGCTGAGGGCGTAGTTCGACCCGGCCGCCGTCCCGCGCGTCTCGATCAGGCCGCGGTACTGGCCGGTGCGGCCGCCGGAGGCCTCCAGGCGGGTCACCGGCTCCCTCTGTCCACGCCGGGTGAAGATCTGGATCGCGCCGTTCATCGCGTCGGATCCGTAGAGCGAGGAGAGCGCGCCGTGAACGACCTCGATCCGCTCGATGGCGTCGACGTTGAGCGTCGCGAAGTCGAACGAGCCCCCGCGGCTGTTCGTGGGGTCGTTGATCCTCACCCCGTCCATCAGAACGAGGGTCGTGTTCGGATCGCCGCCGCGAAGATAGACCGAGCTGACGCCGCCCCGGCCTCCGGCCTGATCGATATGAAGCCCCGGGACCTGACGGAGGATTTCCGTCACGCCGATCGCCTTGGAGCTCTCGATCTCGTCTTGCGGGATGACGGTCCGGCTGGGGGGAGATTTATCCGAGACCCCCGGAATCAGACTTCCGGTCACGACCACGGGCTCCAGTTCCGCGAGTTCGTGAAGGCCGTCACGCCCCGTCCCCGCCCAGCCCGGCACGGTCCAGCCGAGACCGATTCCGATCCAGGTCAAGATCCGAAGGGCTGATATCCGGCCGCGCATGCGTTCGATCGATGAAGGTGGAATTCCGGTTCTTCCGCCAGGCACGGTATCGCCGGCATGACAACCGCCCAAGGGGCGGCGGATCTCGGCCCCGAGCCGGCGATCATTACAGACAACCTGACGGGCTTTGTCAAGCCGGCCCTGTCCCTTGGGATCGGGATGATGCTATAATGACGAACCATTGATCGAGCGGTCTCGGGCCCGAATGAGCGGGACCGCAGGAAGCGCAACGGGCATTCATTGGAAGGAGGTACAGCCATGGCGGGATTCATGTCGGGATTCAACGCCCAGGCCTACGCCTTAATGCGGATCATGACCGGCTTCCTTTTTTTGTGGCACGGCTCTCAGAAGCTTCTCGGTTTTCCGGTCCCGGCCCACGAGGGGACCCCGGCCTTTATCCTCTACATCGCGGGCCCGATCGAGCTGATCGGCGGGGCGCTCGTGATGATCGGCCTTTTCACGCGGTACGCGGCCTTCATTGCCAGCGGTCTGATGGCCGCGGCCTACTGGATGGCCCACGCGACCAAGGCGCTCTTTCCGCTGGCGAACGGCGGGGAGCTCGCGGCATTCTACTGTTTCGTTTTTCTATTCATCTCGACGCAGGGCGGGGGGCTCTGGAGCGTCGACTCCGTCCGCGGCGGGCGGTAGATTTCAGGCGGAATCGGATCCATACGGTCGGGTCGGCGGGTGATCGAAAAGATAAAGTTTTTCCCGGCGTTGTTCGTTGCGGCGTGCATTGGATTTCTTCTGGGGTCCTGTTCGGGTCAAGGTGATCGGCACGGTTTACCGTCCTCGGGCCCGGAGAGGCGGATCAGCCCCGAAGAGCGCGCGATGCGGGGGATCTATGAACCGGACCGGATGACGGCCGCGGAGCGGGCCGAGGTCGGGGAGATCCTGATTTTCGGCCGGCCGACCGGCGGCCGACCCACGGCGGCGGATGTGGGAAAAAGCCTCTGTCCGATGTGTCACACCGTCGCCGGCGACCCCATTCGGGACGCCGCCCCCGATCTCACCGCGAATGAATCCCAGACCCGCATGCCGATCGCGGTGCGAGGAGAAACGCGCGTACTGGAGGCGCGCTATCGGAATGCCGATTTCATCCAGGCCGAAGCGTTTCCGGGAACCGGCCGGGCGATGAACGGGCTGGAGTATATCGTCGAGTCCCACATCTGCCCGTCCTGCTACGTCGTGGCCGGCTTCGGAAAGAAGGGGACGGACGATCGGGAAAGTCCGATGGTGCCGATGCATCTTCCGCCCAACTGCCAGAGTGCCGATGAGGAGATCATGATCATGACCTACCTTTATGTGAAAGACGGCCTTACCCCTCCGGAGCCGGCCGCGATCCGTGCGGCCTATCGGAAATTCCTGCCGGATCCGAAAAAAGGGGCGCCGGGCTGCTGATCGCCCCCGCCTTCGTAGCGCCCTCACGAAAAGACCCGGATGATCGGGCTTTTTTGTTTCAGGAGGAGAGGCGATTTGGCCCTGTGATCCTCGGTTTTTTCTTGAACTTCATCTGAGGTTTGACGATATTGACAAATGGAAAAATTCGGCCTATAGTGGACCCTTGTTTATGGCCATTGGTGGGGCCGGGCGAAAGAGTCCGGATTTTTCGGCCCCGAAATAACAAGGTTGCCTTGTGATCGGAAACGGAGTGGAGGGTCTGACCTGAGCGTGGGACCCCGATTGGGAACCTTCCTTGAGCCACCTCCTCTGAGTTCTCTAAATCCCAAGACAATGCAAACCCCGTAAGGAGGACAAGATGGGAAATAAAATATATGTCGGAAGCCTTCCCTATTCGGTCAACGAGCAGAAGCTCATGGAGCTCTTCTCTCCGCATGGTACGGTAGAATCCGCCAAAGTCATCTCGGACAAGTATTCGGGCCAGTCCAAGGGTTTCGGTTTCGTGGAAATGAGCTCGTCCGAGGAGGCCCAAAAGGCGATCGC
>CAYJTJ010000143.1:0-3932 GCA_964372835.1 uncultured Nitrospirota bacterium | reverse complement strand
AGGGTCAGGTCTTGCAATCAAGCACCCCCTCGGTTTTTCCCTCTTCGACAATCGGCCCAATCTCCGCCAGTTGAAAAAATCTATCTTTAGTTCCTCCAGCAGAAAATATTTTCTCGCCGCCGCTCATCCACCCATTATGCGATAGTTGTGATCTAAAAGCCACCGATCTCGTACGAAACTCCCCATGAGTAGACCTTCTTGTAATACTGCGCCAAGTCGCTGTTGTAACCGCCCGACGCCCATGCAATGACCGGAATCTCAAAAAACTTCAGACCGGTCTCCATGCGAACCGTATTATATTGGAAAATATTTTTATAGCCGGTTTCATAGATCACCGCGGCCTTGAGATCGCTCAAAATTCCATACTTAAACGGTTGAATGAATTTGATTAATCCGCCGACGCCGTTTACCCGATCCCTGGATTTTCCTTCCGGATCATTCTCCCAATCGTTATATTCTTCGATATCCCCTTGCAGAAATCCGTATGGCAGGAAATGTTTTAGAGTTAAATAGACGTTAAGATTGCCGTTCCTTTTATTTATTTCACGGGAAGGGCTCTTTAAGGTCATTTTTATGAAGTCCCATCCTCTGCTGATTTGGTCCTTTGCGAAAGCCCCTCGTTCGGCATTCAATCTTGCCTGGTCGTACTCCTCCGGGGAGGTGATATCTTGGCCGTTTGATTCGTGTGCGTAGCCCAGTTCGACATAACCATCGGTTGAAGATTGATATCGCGCCAACAATTCAGGATTATATCGTTTTCCAACGACGGGCGATGAATGCCTTGTTCCAATGTATTGACCGAATCGTCCCGTAAGGCCCAGATACAGATTCAGACGTTCACTAACCTTATGCACATAGTCGGGAGCCAATGACGCTTTTACCGATAATTTGACATCTAAAAAAGGAACATCGTCGCTATCAAATGTATAACCTATGGTGTTGGGCTCATAAGAATCCAGATAACTGATCTTGGGCGGTTCATTGTTATTGGAATCCGCCCATGCCAGTGAGGCAATGATAAGAATCATCAAGCCTGCCAGGGAGATAAGATTCCATATCCTACGGGCCGTCACTCAGCCACTCCGCACCGCTGCCAACCGACACGTGCAAGCCGATACATGCGTGATTGCAGGACGCCATCCCGTATTTTATATCTTTGGTTATATGAGAATTGGAATTCAATCGAAGCGGGGAGTTACGATAGGTTCCGAGGGGCTGGGAGGGCTGCGGGTGGCCCGGTCCGGAGATGACGAGGGTTGCGGTTCGCATTGGGTTCACCGTGATTTCCATACGGGCGTTACTCCGTAAAGAAAGGTGCTGCGCGCATCCCGCCCTATGACGGCGGCGAAGGATGAGGAATACGGGGGATATACCAGAACGTCCTCAGCCTGTCAAGAAAAAGTCTCCTGAAAAAATCTCCAAGGGTGTTCCGGCCGAATCTTGCTTCAGATCCGTCGATATGTTAGTCTTCCGTCGCCATGGAACGACCGATTATCGCAATCATCGGGCGGCCGAACGTCGGCAAGTCGACGTTGTTCAACCGCCTATTGGGACGGCGCGTGGCGATCGTGGAGAACCTCCCCGGCGTGACGCGGGACCGGAACTACGCCCGGGCCGACTATCAGGGGCGGACCTTCACGCTCGTGGACACGGGAGGCCTGGACCCATCGGCCGACCGGGCCGGGAACCTTCTGACGCAGGTCAAGATCCAAACCCAACGCGCGATCGAAGAGGCGGACCTCCTGATCCTTCTTTTCGATGGACGGGAGGGAATCACCCTTCTGGATCAGGAGATCGTGGCCCTGCTCCGGCGGATCGGAAAACCGGTCTTCTTCGCCGTTAACAAGATCGACACCCCCAAGTCGGAGCCGCTCGCGGCCGAGTTTTACCGTCTGGGAATGGAACGACTTTATCCAATCTCGTCGGATCACAGCCTCGGCGTGGATGATCTGATGGAGGCGATCCTTCCCCATCTGCCCGCCGGCCGGGCGCCGAATGAAGAGACGGCGGAATCGGCCCCCGCTCCTCGAATCGCCGTGGTTGGGCGGCCGAATGTCGGAAAGTCCACATTAATCAATACCCTCATGGGCGAAGAGCGGCTCGTGACCGACCCATCGCCGGGAACGACTCGGGATTCAATCGACAGTGTCTTGGAGCATGACGGGAGGCGCTACCACTTCATCGACACGGCCGGCATGCGTCGGAGGGGAAAGATCGAGCGCGGGGTGGAGCGGTACAGTCTTTCTCGGGCGATGATGGCGATCGAGCGGTGCGACCTGGCCGTGATTGTCCTGGACGCCGGGGAAGGGATCGTGGAGCAGGACACGAAGATTATCGGGGCGGCCCTCAAATTTCGGAAGGGCTGCATGATCGTGGTGAATAAATGGGATCTGATACGAGAGGATGCCCGAGGCCGGGAGCGGGTCATGAATGAGCTAAAACGCCGCCTGGATTTCATCCCTCACGCTCCAGTCCTCTTTATTTCGGCGCTAAAGGGCATGCCCGTGAAGGAGATCTTCGAGCGAATTGACGCCGTCGCGGCGGCCTACGCTCACCGGGTTCCCACGGGCGCCTTAAACCGGGCCTTCGAAAAGGCCGTACAGTCCCATCCCCCGCCCCAGGCCGCCGGACGTCCGGTCAAACTAAATTACATCACCCAGGCCGAGATCCGGCCGCCGACCTTTGTGATTTTTTCCAACCGACCGGAGAAGATCAAGGCCCCCTACCTGCGCTTTCTTGAAAACTTCCTGCGGTCCGAATTCGACTTTACCGGAACGCCGTTGTCATTCCGGCTCCGCAAAAAACGATCCTAAGAGAAATTAAATCCCCCAGCCGCCGCTCAAATGAATATTCGCCCCGTTGATGTACCGGGCCTCATCGGACAGGCGAAATCGGGCCAGGGAGACGGCGTCCTTCAGTTCCCCGATGGTTCCGGCCGGGATATTTTTGACCATGGCCTTAAGCTCGGCCTCCTTCCCGCTCTTGCGATAGCAGACCGCCACGGACCATCCCTCCTGGGCCAGGCTCAGCCCGATCGCACGACCGATTCCCTTTACCCCCCCCGTGATCATCGCCACACGATTCTTCATTCCGCTCCTCCCTGGATGGCCGGACTATAGCAAAGGTGATGACCCGACGGCAATATCCGATTCGATCGCGGGATAGAATCGGATCTTCAGGTTTACAATCCGTCGCCGGGCATGGTAGGATGAAATTAAAGGAATCCGAATGAAGCAAGCCGGAATAAAGACGAAAAGAGTCGGAATCGCGCTCCTGTCCGCTCTTTTCGTTTGCGGCGGGTTTTTGCCCGCCGCGGCGGGGTACAAGGAGACAGTCGTCAAGAACGGCGGATCGATCTCGGGCCGAGCGGTGTACAAGGGAACCGTTCCGCCCCCGAGGCCGTTTGGTCTGATTGTTTATCCCGATAGGGAGATCTGCGTACGGATCTCGGACGGGCTTGGCCGCCGGATGCTGCGCGACTTCACGGTCGCAGAGGACGGGGGATTCCAAAACGTCGTCGTTGTCGTGGAGGACGTCACCGAGGGAAAGCCTTTCGACTTTAAAGGTCCGAAGATCGCGGTTCGAGATTGTGAATTTCGGCCGTTCATGTCGGTCGTCCGCGACCGCCACCCCATCACCTTTCAAAATGCCGACCCCGTCGTCCACGACATCCAGACCTACTCGATACAGGACAACAAACGGGGCGACCGGATCTTCGATCGGGTGGTCCTGTCGAACGGGGTTCTGAAAGAGGAGATTCATCTTCCGAAGGGCCAGAAGGTCGTCTGGATGCAGTGCGGAAAGCATTCCTTCATGCAGACCTGGGCCTACGCCGTCGAAAATCCCTACTTTGCCATTACGGCGGAGAATGGAACCTACACCATTTCCGATCTCCCTCCCGGCCGTTATCGCGTCACGGCCTGGCATCCCTT
>CAYJTJ010000142.1:0-3934 GCA_964372835.1 uncultured Nitrospirota bacterium | reverse complement strand
CTTGGCCGGTGGAGGGGGGAGGGTCGCTCCCCCTTTGATTGTCGCGTTTGAGTTGGGAAAGGTCTAAAACAGCGAGCGCATTGAGAGTGGGAAGAGTGAGGTTTTAAGACCCGTGCATTTTGTCGAGATCTACGATACCACATTGCGGGACGGGGCGCAGGCCGAGGACGTCTCGTTTTCGGTCGAGGACAAGCTCCGCATTGCCGAGAAGCTGGACGAGCTGGGCGTCCATTATATCGAGGGGGGATGGCCCGGGGCGAATCCCAAGGATATCCGGTTTTTCAAGAGGGTGCCGGAACTTTCACTGAAGACGGCCAAGATCGTGGCCTTCGGGGCGACACGGAAGGCCGATTATCCACCCCGTAAGGATCCGAACTTAAAGGCCCTCCTGGAATCGGCCACCGACCTGATCACGATCTTCGGGAAGAGCTGGGATCTCCACGTGACGGACGCGCTGGGAATCACCCTCAAGAAAAATCTGGAACTGATCGCCGACTCGATCCAGTATCTCCGGTCGAAGCACAAGAAGGTTTTTTACGACGCCGAACATTTCTTCGACGGGTATAAGGCCAACCCGGACTACGCCCTCAAGACCCTTAAAGAGGCCGAGGCGGCCGGGGCGGGCTGCATCATCCTGTGCGACACCAACGGCGGGACCATGCCCTGGGAGATGCGCGACATCTTCTCGGCCATCGTCGGAGAGGTGCGCGTGCCGCTGGGCATTCACGCGCACAACGATTCGTCCACGGCCGTGGCGAACACGATGATCGCGGTCGAGCTCGGCGCGGTTCAGGTTCAGGGTACGATGAACGGGTTCGGGGAGCGGTGCGGGAACGCGAACCTTTGCTCGATTCTTCCGAATCTCAAGCTGAAGATGAAGGTGGACTGCATCTCGGACGAGCAGCTCCGGCGTCTCAAAGAGGTGGCCCGCTTCATCACCGAGATCGCAAATCTTCCGCCGGACAAGCACCAACCCTACGTGGGGGACAGCGCCTTCGCCCACAAAGGGGGAGTGCATGTTCATGCGGTCCAGAAAAATCCGCTGACCTACGAGCATGTCCGGCCCGAGTTGGTCGGGAACCGTCAACGCGTTCTGGTCTCGGACTATTCCGGCCGGAGCGTGATGCTTAAGAAGGCCCGGGAATACCGCATCCGTCTCTCGAAGCGAAATCCGAGGCTGGACCACCTCCTGAACACCTTGAAGGAACTTGAGAACCAGGGGTTTCAGTTTGAGGGGGCGGAGGGCTCCTTCGAGCTCCTGATGCGAAAGGCCGAGGGGACCCACCGCCGGTTTTTCGATCTGATCGGCTTCCGGGTCATCGTCGAGAAGCGGAACGCCCGGGAGGAGCCGATCTCCGAGGCCACGATCCTCCTGAAGGTGGGGGACCATGTCGAGCACACCGCGGCCGTCGGAAACGGACCGGTCAACGCCTTGGACCATGCACTGCGGAAAGCCCTGGAAAAGTTTTATCCTTCCCTGAAGGAGATGAAACTCCTGGACTACAAGGTCCGCGTTCTGGCGGCGGATCGGGGAACGGCCGCGCGCGTCCGGGTCCTGATCGAGTCGGGCGACCGGAAACGAAAGTGGGGCACGGTGGGCGTCTCTGAGAATATCATCGAGGCGAGCTGGCAGGCGCTGGTGGACAGCATCGAGTACAAGCTCATTCAGGAAATTCGGAGAAAGCGGTCGGGACCGCCGTCCTGACCGTCCGACTGGAGGTGAGCCCGTGAAGGACCAAACGAGGTCGCCCGCCCCGCGGCCGCTCGGGATGAAAATCCGCCGGGATTTCCTGATCGGGTTGATCGGACTTATCCTGGCGGGCTCCGCCTATTCCTGTCGGTCTTCCGATGAGCCGTCCGGCGTCTTCCCCGGGGCATCCCACCGGGCGGCGGCGGTTCCCCAGGACGAACGGACCGAGCCGGACGGCGACGCCGATCCGATTGAGGAGAAAATCCTTCCGAACCGGGTCTTCGCCCAGATCGCCCGGCTGGTCTCTCCCGCGGTCGTTTATCTTAAGACGGTTCAGCGGGCCGGTCGGCTTCCAAGATTTTTGGGGCCCTATCCGGGATTGGGCTTTTTTGACGACCTCTTCCAGTGGTTCCGCGGGCCTTCGATCTCTCCGTCGATTCGCCAGGAAGGCGTCGGGTCGGGCTTTCTCATCCATCCCGCCGGGTATCTCCTGACGAATCACCACGTGGTGGACCGGGCCGACGCCATCCGGGCCGTTTTATCCGACGGCCGGGAATATCCGGGGCGTGTCGTGGGACGGGATGCGGGTCTCGACCTCGCTCTCGTCCGGATCGAGGGAGACAGAATCTTCCCCACCATCGCCATGGGCGATTCGGACCGACTTGAGCCGGGCGAATGGGCCTTGGCGGTGGGCAGCCCGTTCGGTTTGGCCCAGACGTTCACCGTGGGTGTCATCAGCGCCACGGGGCGCGGCGGGCTCGGGTATGGATCGAGGGCGAGATTCATCCAGACGGACGCCTCGATCAATTACGGAAACAGCGGGGGGCCGCTCCTGAACATCGATGGTGAGGCGATCGGGATCAATACCGCGGTCATGCCATTCGGCCACGGAATCGGTTTTGCCATTCCGATTAATACGGCGAGAACATTCACCGATCCGATTATGCGCCGGCAGTGGGTGAGGCGGCCCTGGCTCGGCATCACGGTCGCCGGGTCGGAGGAAACGGAGGACGGCGCCATCGTCGTAAAATCGGTTCGTTGGGGAAGTCCGGCGTTTGAATCCGGAATCCGATCGGGGGATCAGATCGTAGGCTGGGACGGGAAGGAGATGACCGGGGCTTGGGAGCTCCTTGGGGCCGTCCGGCGGGACGAAATCGGCCGGGATCGGACCCTCACGCTGATTCGCAGGGGCGAACGAAGGGAGATTCCGATCCGGACGGGGGAAGGGCTTGAACGTATTTTTCCTTGACATTGTATGTAACCTGTTGTATTTTATATCCAATTTTTTTGGCCCTCCCGTTTTTGCGGCGGCCACGAAATACCCAATGCTTGCCGGAGATCCGTCAATCCCGATGAAAGTATGCCATGCGGGCAAATGAGGAGGATGGGAATGAGAAAAGCCGACCTGGCCAATGAGATTTACGAGAGAATCGGGATTTCGAAGAAGGAAGCGGCCGATATCATCGAGACCATCTTGAACACGATCAAGAGCGTGCTGCAGAAGGGAGACACGGTGAAAATTGCCGGGTTTGGGAATTTCGTGGTGCGGAGTAAACGGGCGCGGAAGGGCCGAAATCCAAAGACCGGCGAGGAAATCGGAATCACGCCGCGACGCGTGGTCACCTTCCGGCCGAGTCAAGTGTTCAAGAAATTCGTCAATAAGTAAGGCGGATCGAGCGGGGGCTGAGGCCTGAGAGAGATGGGTTCCCGGGGCGCGAGGGCGGGCCATGACCACACGGATAAGGAACGGATTTTTTACAAAATCAGCGAGGTCAGCACCATCACCGGGCTGGAGGCCTATGTCCTCCGATACTGGGAGACCGAGTTTCCCTTCCTTCGACCCCAGAAAAGCCGCGGCGGGCAGCGCACCTATCAGAAAAAAGATATCGAAGCGATTTTAAAAATCAAACAGATGTTGTACGAAAAGGGATTCACAATTGCCGGGGCGCGGCGCGCTCTGGCGGCGCGAAACGGCGAGCCCTCCGGGTCGGCCAGATCCCCGTTATCCAAAGAGTTCGTTTACCGCCTCCGTGGCGAGCTGGCCGAGATCCTTCGTATCCTATCCTCCTATGAAAGGCAGAGCTGAGGTTTTAGGGCAAGGCCATTTCGCCATGCCTTTGCCCCGGTTCCTGTCTGTTTGATGATTCATTTCCACCCCAACAATGGGGGACGGGGCGTAGCGCAGCCTGGTAGCGCACTCGCTTGGGGTGCGAGAGGTCGGCGGTTCAAATCCGCCCGCCCCGA
>CAYJTJ010000141.1:2085-3986 GCA_964372835.1 uncultured Nitrospirota bacterium | reverse complement strand
CGGTCAGAAACCGAAACGCCCGCTCGGCCGCCTCCTGGCCCTGGCGGATGCAGTCCGGGACGCCGACGCCGCGATAGGCCGCCCCGGCGTAAAACAGCCCGGGAAAACGGGTCAGGCGGTCCTCGATATCGGCCAGGCGGTCCAGGTGGCCGACCGGATACTGCGGGTTGGCCTTCTCCCACCGGAAGACACGGCTTAGATGGGGTTTCTCTTCGATCTTCATGATCGCCCGTAGATCCTCGCGGACGCTCTTCACAAGCGATTCATCATCGAGTTTTAAGATCTCCTCCCTTCCGGCCCCGCCCACGAAGCACCGGAGGAGGACAAGATCCGCCGGCGCGCGGTGGGGAAATTTGGTCGAGGTCCAGGTGCAGGCCATGATGCCCCGGCCTTCGCGGCGGGGAACGACGAATCCGAAACCGTTCAGGGGGTGAGAGAACCGATTCCGCCGGTAGGCGAGCGAGACGGTCGCGGTTGAGACGTACGGAATTTGGTTTAAGAGCCTGACCATCGTGGCGTCCGTCTCGCCCATCAGCCCGGCCGTGGCGAAGGCCGGAGTGGCCGCGATGATCGCATGGGCCTCGATCGGAGGACGGTCTTTCATCCGGACCGAGTAGATCGAAAGCCCGGCCTTATAATGAATGCGCTCGGCCACGGCGCCGAGGACCACGGTTTCCGGATCCAGCCGCTTCCTAAGCGCCTCGACCAAATCGGTCAGCCCTCCCTTTAACGTCATGAACATCGTTAAGCCGCCGTTGCCTTTGAGCCCGGCCGATCGGCGCGCCATTTCCTTTCTTCGAGCCAGCATCCCCCGGATCAGGCTCCCGTGGCGCTGTTCGATCTCGGCGAACTGTGGAAACGTCGCGGCGAGGCTCATCGCATCGGCGTCGCCCGCATAGATTCCGGCGAGAAGCGGCTCGGCCAGCCGCTCGACCGCCTCGGATCCCAACCGCCGCCGGACGAACGCCGCAAGGCTCTCATCCCCGCCGGAGGATCTTCGCGGAATGAACCAGTCCAGGCCCATCCGCAATTTCCCGAGCGGGGAGAAAAGCGGCGTTTTCAGAAACGGGGCGATCCGGGTCGGGACGAGAAGCATGACGCCTTCCGGAAGCGGAACCAAGCGGCCGTTGTGGAGCACGTAGGTCGCGGTCTGATCGCGGTTGGTCGGCGTGAGACGATCTTTGAGGCCGAGCCCAAGACAGAGATCAAGCGCCCAGGGTTTCTGCGATATAAAAGAGTCCGGCCCGCCCTCGATGATGAGGCCGTCCTCCCGGTCTGTGACGATCTTTCCGCCGACGCGGTCTCCGGCCTCAAGGAGCTTGACCAAAACCGGCGACTGGTTTTTCCGTACCTGTTCCGTCAAGGCGTGAGCCGCCGCAAGCCCGGTGATCCCTGCCCCAATGATGAGCGCCGTCTTCTTCACGGCCGACCGTCCTCCAGGCTGAGCCGATCCGGCCCGATGCTCATGAGACCTGTTCTCGAATCACGGCGGTCAGCGCCTCGATAAAGGCGGGAGAGGCGTTCAAGGAATCTACCCGAACCATCCGGATTCCCTTGAATTGGCATTGGTTGCGGTACATCACGTCCACATCGTAGAGCGTTTCCATATGGTCCGAGACAAACCCGATGGGCGCGATGATCAAGTCGCGTGCGCCCTCGGCATGGAGTGTATCGATGACGGCCGAGGCGTCCGGGCCCAGCCATGGCTCGGACGTCCGCCCCTTGCTCTGGTACGCCATTCGCCAGGGGTTCGGGCCGACCTCTTTCATCACGAGCCGGATGGTCTCATGAAGTTCTTCGGGATACGGATCCTTCTCGGCCAGTATCCGCTCCGGCAGGCTGTGCGCCGTGAACAGAATCGGCACCCGGTCGCGGATCTCGGTCGGAAAACGGGCCACGCA
>CAYJTJ010000141.1:0-1985 GCA_964372835.1 uncultured Nitrospirota bacterium | reverse complement strand
TGCCAGTGGCGCATCCCGATATAGACTCGGAAGCGCCCCGACTCGGCGTTAAGCGCCTTCTCGAGGGCCTCGGCTTGGCTGCGCGTGATTTCAAGAAGAGGGGAGCGTCCGCCCATCAGCGTGTAACGGCGCTTGACCTCTTCCACGAGCTCCGGCTTCACCGGCCGGCCGCCCAGGATATCTTTAAGGTACGGCTCGATCTCCTCCAGCGAGCCGGCCGCCCCGTAAGCCATGAGTAGGACACCCGTTTGATCCATTAAACCCCCCTTCGATGAAGCATAGTCCGGCCGTTAGCATACACGGGGGCGGCGATTTTATCAACCGGTGCCGGTAGTTACAGTGGGTCCGGCCTGCCTGTATGGCAGACAGGAGCAAGGCTTTCCCAATCGCCACCCCTAAGTTTGGCGTGATTTTCGTCGTGGCCAGGCGGAATGAATCCTCCTTTTTTCCGGCCCTCAATCCATAAATAAATGTATTAAACGGGTTCGGCGGGCCATGGCTTGACACCATCGCAATTTGACCTTGACAAAGGATCTCAAAAGGACTAGATTCCAAAGCTCTTTGGGCACACGGGGTTCTGTGGGGGGCTGGATCGCCCGCCTCGGTTTCCAACCCGATTAACTCCATCACTGGCTTAGGAAAATGGAACGGACTCGGATTTCACAATCTGGCCGGCCTGGTTTTCCTTCCCCTTCGGTATTCCTAATTTCTTCAGACCGGCCCGCGAGATTTAGCCCTTGGAAGGGAGTGAAATCGTTACGTCAGGTGGGAGTGTCACACTATCAATAGTCTAATTCTAATATAAGGGGGAAACCAATGAATCGAGGGGCCATAGGATTTTTAATAGGTGTCTGCATGATGAGTTTCTCGGCGCTTTCGATCGCGGGCGAGAAGGATCACGAGCAAAAGGGCCAGAAAATGGCCGAAAAGAAAGCCGGTTCAGGAAAAGAGATGTCCTCCGGAATGGATATGTCTCAAGAGCGGATGATCAAGGTCGCGTTGAGCGCGGCGCCGTCCGAGATCTCGAAGGATGCGACGGTTCTTGTTCCCGGCGAGGACGGTAAAATGGTCGAGGCCAAAAAGGGGACGAACGGGTTTACCTGCATCCCCTGGATTGACAATCCCAAAGATCCCGATCCCATCTGCATGGACCCGGCGGCCCACCAATGGCTTTCCGATGCCATGAGCAAGGCGCCGAAGCCGACCAACACCGTTCCGGGAATCGCCTACATGGCCCGCGGCGGGATCCATTACGAGAAAGACGGCAAGATCACCATGGAGAAAATGGACGGGGCCAAGACCGTCAAGGAGCCGGCGCACTGGATGATTTTCTGGCCGTTCGATTCCAAAACGGTCGGGATTCCCAGTCTGCCCAATCACGCCGGCGTCTACATCATGTTCGAGGGAACCCCCTATTCCCATTTGATGATCTATCAGGACCCCAATAAACTGGTGAAGAAATAGGTTCGGAACGAAAGGAGATCATTATGGCGATCAAACAGTACAAGAAATTGGGCTGCATGGACGTGAACCCCAAAGCGGGTTGCGCCTTCGAGGTCCAGGCCGAGACCGAGGAAGAGGTGTTGAGGTTGGCCGGCGATCACGGAAAGAAGATTCACAATGTCTCTTCCGTGCCGCCCGAGATGGCCGCCAAGATCAAGTCCGCGGTCAAGACCATCACGGTCAACGTCTAAGAGGGATTTTTTCATGGAGCGTCATAGGGGTCCCCCCGAATATCGGGGAGACCCCTTCGCGCCTTCGAGACTCCTCATTCTCCGATAAACTCTGCGTATCCCGCTCTGTCCTTGAAGTAGAAACTCGGGGGACGATTTCCGATCTCCAACATCAACGGCCTGATGGCGGCTGTATGAAAGAACGGTACAAACATTTCTGGACCTTTTTCGCGCTCGGTTTCCTCGCGGCACTGGCCGGCTGTGGGATGGCGGTGGAGCCTTCGGCGCCGGGGGAGGACGGGTTTGGGGTAT
>CAYJTJ010000140.1:1839-3996 GCA_964372835.1 uncultured Nitrospirota bacterium | reverse complement strand
AAATCAATCAAAGATCAGATCGTAGTATTCGGGCTCAATTTCCAGGACCGACAGCGCATCCAGCTCTTCTTGGCTGTAAACCCGCCGGTACCGGCCCGTGATCGGGAGCGGAAGAAAATCCGGAACGGGAAGAGAGGCGTACAGGTCCTCCGCGTAGTGGCTGTTATCCACGCTGTAGCAAGGATCACACAAAAACGTAGACTCCTGGAGATAGGAGGTAGGATTCAGCGAGAGCGATTCCCGATATAATAAGATAGGGTAGTCGGGCGGTTCCCGACGGCTTGTACTAAAGCGTGCGTCTTCCCCGTAACCGCTTAATTGAACGAGCTCCCATTGATCAAAGTCGCTGACCAATAAATCAGGGGTCAGCCAGTGACCCAAGGTCACATTCATCTGGGCATTGGAGCGGGTCAAAACGAAGAGAGGGCGCTGATCACCGTGAAACAGAAAGTAGCCCCATTCTTTGTAGGCTTCTTTATGGAGGAATCTATAAGAAGCCAGGCCCAAGATAAAAGTCGAATCGTCACCCATGGTCACGCGTAGAAGATAAGTGACACCGACAAGCTCAGGATCCACCTCCACACGCCATGCGGCCGGCGGTTCGGGTGTGTCGCCAATCTCCCAATTGCCCTTGACGATTTCTTGTTCGTTAATGAACAGTTTTCCTTCGCCGGAAAGCGTGGTGGAACCCGTGAAATACGCAAGACTAACCCGCTTGATTTCTCCGTAAGCGACGAATCGGCCGGTAAGAACCTGGCTGTTGATGGACCATCTTCTGTCTCGGAATTCCTGGTCATATAGGATGGTATAGTTGCCACTCTCACAGGAGGGGTGGGTACAGATGGTTTCCCGCCCGGCGCCGGTGTCGCCCAGCGTAACCCCTTCCTGGATCACGAAAACATAATGCGGCTTGGGGGTGAAGACATAGCCCATCACGGCATCGGACTCCACGCCCAACTGCCCCCGGAAGGCCACGGTGAATTTAAGGTCCTTGACGGTGATTGGGATCTGATTGGGGAATCGAAATGGAGTAGCCAGGATGTCTTGTCCGGCTTGAGGAAGCGCGGTGACCTCCACCGGCTCGGACAACTGGGACTCCTCGGGCGCTCCCTCATACGACCGATAGGTCGCCAGCACGACCAGATTGCCCGGCCCGGCGACCTCATCCGGCTTTTCGTTGAACACTTTGAACGACACGGCGGTGCGGTCCTCATTAAAGCTGACGTTCTTGGGCGATGTAAGCCGCCCCCGGAAGAAGTAGTCGAGCAGACCGGCGGAGTAGCCCACGGCGCGGGGCAGTAGCAATTTGGCTTGCTCATCAAAATTGAACCGGTTCAGGCTGAAGATCGGCTTGGCGTTGGCTTTTCTTAATTCCCCGTCAAAGATCGACCGGGTGGTCATCCGGTCATTCCGCACGATGCCGCCCGTATAATGGTCCGTAAACGTGTTGCCGAAAAACAGCAGATTGCCTTCCAGGAGATTGCCCCTTGCATCCCGTGCATCGGGATCGAGGCCCTGGATGGACACAATTGAGAAATCGTTTATGTCCAGTGTTGGACTGGGATGCTTGCCGTCGGTCGCGCCTTGTTCCAGGGCGTTGAAATTGGTATCTTCGCTCACAAAGTTCGGGTTTGTAAAATCAGCAAGCCCGGCTCCGTTTCCCGACCAATACGGTTGATAGTTATTGAATTTCACTATCGGATAGGGAGCGAGTGGAATTGGGCGATCTTTCGTGCGAGCCTCGTAGTGGCTCCGGTCCGCATTGAGCACGTTTTGGGCGTTTTCGCTGACCGACAGATGCGGATCGTCGCGCACATGGGCGGGTGCCGCCATGTCCTGAATCAGGTGCACCACCTGCCCAATAGATCTAAACGCCTTGGCCAGATACACCTCGCGCTCATCTTTGGTCTTGGCCACGAATTCTCCCAAATCGTCCAGTCCTATCAAGCCCGTGTAAAGGTAGGAGCGGGCGTCCCGAATCGAATAGTTTTGGGTCAGCGTTCCCAATGCTCGAAGCTCCAATCCCCAATTGATCGCATCCGTGGCGATAAAGTTGGGTAGTCCCAACAGGCCCCTTCCCGTTACAGGATCAAAAAAATGATTCAGGGGCCTTAAAGATAAACTCCCGACCGGATCGCCGTCTTCAAACTCGCTTCC
>CAYJTJ010000140.1:0-1739 GCA_964372835.1 uncultured Nitrospirota bacterium | reverse complement strand
TCGTCTTCAAGAAAGCAGCCCTCTTTGTTTCGTTTGATCGGGCCCCAGCCCGGAAAGCTGAACGTCCCAGTCGCATCCGTCACCGACTCCATCACCTTGACGACCTGAAGCGGCATCTTCCAAAAGGCCACCACGATCGCCCCTTCGATCGGCCTTTGAGTTTCTTGATCCACCACCGTCCCCCGAATCGGCTCGATCATATAGTCCTTGGGCGCTCCTTTACAAAAAGGATGAGCGCCAAGCAATGTCGCGCACGACGTTACCAAAAAAACCATGACAATCACAATGAGATAGCGCATTATGCCCTCCTAGTTCCCCGAGTTACATTCCCGAAAACCGCCATAAACCGCCTGGATCCAACGAGAGATAAACAAAATAGCCGTTCTGTTCACCCTCTTCCATCCGATTGGTATAAGTCTCGATCACGCCCTCGTAGACCGCCGTCATCCGAAGCGGCTGTAAACTGGCCGCAATTTCCGTCAGGTTCGGGCGCAGCGCCTCGAACACCCCGCGGTACTTGCCCCGGGAAGCGGATGTAAAATATGCGAGCGCCCCTTCTACGTTGTCCTGACTCAGGGCTGTCTTCATCGCATCCCAACGGCGCGCGATCAGCGTCTCGAGCTCATCCAGCGACCGCGCCTGGATCGTAATCGTATCTTGATAGCTCGATCCCCCTTTATGGACCAGTCTTACCGAAGCAAAATAGAGCCCAGGGCTCGAATAAATATGGCGGAATGTTTCCTGAGCATCGGTTGAAATAAAGTCGCTTATTCCATCCCCATCGGCGTCTAATTCAACGCTCACAATACCAGGAGGGAGATTCGTCAGCCATGAGAACTCCACCTCCAGCGGTGCCACTCCGCTCTCGGGATTGGCCGTCAGCCTAACCGGATTTTCGATGCCCTCCGACGTCACCGCGATGGAGGCCGAAAGGCTGTTTCCCTCAAAATCGGTCGCGGTGGCCGTGATCAGGTTCGCTCCCGGCAATAGTGGGACGTGATTTGCCGCAAACCGTCCGCCGTGAACCTGTGCCAGAACACCGTTGACGACCACACCCACCTCATCGGACTCGGAGCTCACTATTCCCTCCACCAGGACATCTGACAGGCCTATTCGACTGCCGGCCGTGGGCGACGTGATGGCGATCTGGATGGTGCCGTTAACGACGGTCAAAGCTCCCGTCATTGTCATTTGTGTCCCATCGGGACCGATGAGCGTGAGATCCCGCGGGCCAAGAGGCGCGTCCGGGGCGACCGTGAGGTCTAAGGTCAAGGTCGTCATGGGCGTAAAGGTCACGGCCAGGCTATCATGCAGAAGATGCTCGGCTGGAACGCCGTTGATCAGATAGGCATACCCCGTCAGGCCGCCCGGTCCTTCAATTCCGACCGTGGCCGACCGCCCATCGGCGTTGGTGCCCGCAAGCGAAAGGTACTGGAAGGTGACCGCCTGGGTCGCCTCATCCAGCAGAAGTTCAAACGTGAAGTCACTTTCGCTCACATCGCAACATCTATGATGGGCATGAAACCATTCGACGGCCCTCACCCGGTTTGGAGCGGTTCCGAATGTTTTGACATAGACCGAGCCTTGCTCAAACGAATCCCAGAACGGGGCAAAGAAGAAATTCGGCGCGGAGGTCAATGGGATCGTAAGCGCATTGATCGTAAAGAGACCAGACCCGCCGAACTGAATCAGGCCGTTGCAGTTGAGCGAGAAAGATTCAACGGCTCTTCCAAAGGCCG
>CAYJTJ010000139.1:0-4011 GCA_964372835.1 uncultured Nitrospirota bacterium | reverse complement strand
GAGAAGGCCGTCTCACTGAAACCCGATTACACCGCGGTCTATGAACAGCTGGGCCGCACCTTGGAAAAGGTCGGCCGGATGGAAGAGGCCCGGGAGATCTACCGGAAGGGGGTCGAGGTCGGCCAGAAAACCCGGGACATGATTCCCCTGGAGCGGATGACCGCGCGCCTCCGCCGCCTTGAGAAAGGCCCGCGGTCCTCGCCGGCGCGCTAAAGCCCCCATGTCGATCCTGAAAACCGCACTCTTGGGAAATCCCGTTCTCCGAGAAAAGGCCCGGGAGGTGCCGGTCGAGGAGATCAAAACGCCGGCGATCCAGAATCTGATCGACGACATGATCGAGACGATGCGCGAGTACGACGGCGTCGGGCTGGCCGCTCCCCAGGTGCATGAATCGAAACAGATCGCCGTGATCGAGGTGCATAAAAACCGCCGGTATCCGGGAAAGCCGGAGGTTCCGCTCCTGATCCTGGTGAATCCGATCTTCCTTATGAAGTCCGACGACGCGATCGAAGGATGGGAAGGCTGCCTGAGCATTGAGGCCCTGCGCGGCCGGGTCCCCCGATCGAGTCGTGTGAAGGTTCGCTTTTTCGACCGCCGGGGCCGGGAGGAGACGCTCGAGGCCGAGGGTTTTCCCGCCGTGGTCGTTCAGCACGAGATGGATCACCTGGCCGGACAGGTCTTCCTGGACCGGATGCGCGATCTCTCCACGCTCACCCACCTCAAAGAGTATGAGCGGTTCCGGATGAAGCCGCAGGATGAAAACGATTAACGAATAGGTCTCCCATGCGATCCCTTTTCCGTGTCATTCGCTACATCAAACCGTATCAACGTCTGGCCTATCTGACGATGGCCTGCGCGGTGCTCACCACTTCGCTTGAAATGGTCCCGCCGTGGCTGCTCAAGCGGGTGATCGACGACGTGGTCCGGGCCGGCAACCTCCCGCTGCTCAAGTGGCTGATCGCCGGACTGGTCCTGACCTATCTGGGCCGGAACCTTCTGAACTCGGCGCGCATCCGTTTTAACAACACGCTGGAGCAGCGCGTGATCTACGACATGCGGGATCAGATCTACCGCGCCCTTCAGCGGCTGTCCGTCAGCTATTATGACAACCGCGCCACGGGTGAGCTCATGTCCCGCGTGGTGAACGACGTGAACAACCTGGAGCGGATCTTCATCGACGGCGTGGAAGCGCTGGTGATGGCCGGCCTCACGTTGACGGGGATCATGACGGTGCTCTTCTTCCTGAACTGGCAACTGGCCTTGATCGCGCTGATCCCGATCCCGTTTCTGGTGCTGGGGGCGACGATCTTCACCACCCGGGTTCACAAACTGTATCGGCTCATCCGACAGCAGGCGGCCCAGCTCAACGCGCTGCTTCAAGACAGCATCTCCGGGATTCGAGAGACGATGAGTTTCAATCGTGAAGATTACGAGGTGAACCGGTTCAACCGGCAGAGCCTGGAATACTGCCGCGGGAATTTGAGGGTGGCCCGCATCTGGTCGGTCTATTCTCCCTGCATGATCCTGATCGCCTCCACCGGCACCCTTTTGATCCTCTGGTTCGGAACCCATGCGGTACTGGACGGACGGATGACGATCGGCGGACTGGTGGCCTTCCTGACTTATCTCGGCCTGTTCTACACGCCGATCAACCAGATCCATTCGGTCAACCACATGCTCCAGCACGCCTTGGCCGCGGGGGAACGCGTCTTCGAGATCATCGATGCGGTGCCCGAAGTCTCGGACCGACCCGGCGCAATCCGTCTTCCTGAAAAAGTTCAGGGGTTTGTGGAGTTTAAAAATGTTTCCTTCCACTACCGCCCGAACGCCCCCGTCCTGCAGCAGATCTCGCTCCAGGCCTTCCCCGGTGAAAAGATCGCACTGGTCGGTCCGAGCGGCAGCGGCAAGAGCACGATCCTCAAGCTCCTTATGCGACTGTACGATGTCGATACCGGCGCAATCACGATCGACGGGCATGACGTACGGGATTTGAAGCTTTCGTTCCTCCGGGATCAGATCGGCGTCGTGGCCCAGGAGCCGTTTCTGTTCAACGGAACGGTGCGCGAGAACATTTTATACGGGCGGATAGACGCGGAGGAGGAGGAAATGATCGCGGCGGCCGAGACGGCGCGGGCTCACGAATTCATTCTGTCGCTTCAGGACGGCTACTCGACCTGGATCGGCGAGCGGGGCGTGAAGCTGTCGGTCGGGCAGAAGCAGCGGATCGCGATCGCGCGCGCCCTTCTGAAAGACCCGCCCATCATCATCTTCGATGAGGCCACCTCCAACATCGACACCGAAACCGAGGCCCGCATTCAGGAGGCGCTGGGCGCCCTGACTTATCATCGAACGACCTTCATCATCGCCCATCGTCTCTCCACCTTGAAGCACGTCAACAAGATCCTCGTCGTGCAGAACGGACGGATCGTCGAGCAGGGAACCCACGACGAGCTCCTCGCGGGAGACGGAATCTACACACTGCTGTACGTGGCGCAGTTTCAGATATGAACCGGGCCGTCCGCCAAACGGGTCCATTGATGGCGGCCGAGCAATCTGATATAGTAACCCCCTGAAGACGGAGACGGGACGTGGATAAACTGATCATCGGCGATCTCACATTCTACGGCCATTGCGGGATTACGCCGGAGGAACAAAAAACCGGCCAGCGTTTTTCGCTTGATCTTGAGATCGGGTGCGATGCCGTCCAGATCGCCAAGACGGATCAACTCAAAGAGGCCTTTGACTATGCCTCCATCGCCCGGCGGCTGATCGAGGTCGGGCAGAAGGAGGAGTTTCGTCTCATCGAGACGATGGCCGAACGCCTCGCCCGGGTGGTCCTCGATGAGTTCGGGGCCCGCCGGATCACGCTTCGTCTTCAAAAACATTTTCCGCCGATCGAGCCCCTGATGGCCTATTCGGCGGTCGAGATTGTCAGGGAGAAGTGAGATGTGGGGGGAGTCGATTCCAAAGATGATTCCGCTTTTTCCGCTTCCGGCGACGGTGCTCTTTCCGAGCACCTACCTGCCGCTTCATGTTTTTGAGCCGCGATACCGGGAAATGATCCAGGATGCCCTGGACGGGGCCCGTGTGATCGGCATGACCCTCCTCAAAGACGACTGGGAAAAGGATTACTACGGGAACCCCCCCATTCATGGACTGGGCTGCGCGGGCAAGATCGTCCAGGTCCAACGGCTCGGGGGCGGGCGGTTCAACATCGTGCTTTACGGACTGGAACGCTTCACCGTCAAGGATCAGTTCTTCAATAAAATGTACCGCCAGGCCTGGGTCGAGCCGCTGGCGTCGACGGCCAGCGCGCCCCGGGGCCTTCCCGGGAGGCTCCGCGACCAACTGATGGGCCGCGTCCATGACTATGCGAGGAGCCGCGGCTGGGAAAATCAGGTCGAGGCGTTCCTGAGTGCGTACCGGGACGACGTCCGCCTGGTCCATGCTCTTTCTTCCGAGTTGAATCTGACGCCGGCGGAGAAGCAGTTTCTCCTCGAATCGGAGGACCCCGTCCACCAGTGCCGCCGTCTCATCGATCTCATCGGATTCATGGTGGAGGAAGAGAGGTCCGGGAAGGAAGCCGACCGACGTGCGGAAGGCGAGACTTAAGGTTCGGAGGGGAGCGTCTCCATGAAGTCCCGTGAACTGAAAGAGGGGGATCTCGCGCCGGACTTCCGCCTCCGGGCCTCCGACGGGCGGGAGGTCTCGCTGAAGGAATTCCGGGGAAAGAAGGTGGTGCTGTATTTCTACCCCAAGGACGACACGCCCGGATGCACGACGGAAGCCTGCAGTTTCCGGGACAAACTCCCCCAATTCGATAAGAAGGGGGCGGTGATCCTCGGGGTGAGTTTCGACGGCCCGGAGTCCCATCGGAAGTTCGTCGGGAAGTACGGACTTCCTTTTACGCTCCTGAGCGATGAGGGGAGGGAGGTCGCCTCGAGGTACGGGGTCTACAAGGAAAAAAGCCTGTACGGCCGGAAGTTCATGGGGATCGAACGCAGCACGTTT
>CAYJTJ010000138.1:1758-4046 GCA_964372835.1 uncultured Nitrospirota bacterium | reverse complement strand
ACGCCGTATCTCACATCCCCGATTCCCTCGACACTGTGCGCGTCCGGATTGATGCTGACCCGGGCGCCCGACTCGATCGCCAGGGGACCGAGGCGCCAGTCCAAATCGAGACGCAACGGATTCGCGTTCAGCTCGACCGCCACGCCGCGATCCGCCGCGGCCCGAATCACGCGGGGCATATCGATCGGATAGCCCTCCCGCGTGAGGAGCAGTCGGCCGGTCGGATGCCCCAGGATCGTCACGTAGGGATTCGAGATCGCTTTTAGAATACGGGCCGTCATCTCGGCCTCGGTCATCGTAAACTTGCTGTGGACGGAGGCGATCACAAAATCAAAACCGGCCAGCACGTCATCGGGATAATCGAGGGATCCGTCCGTCAGGATGTCGCACTCGATGCCCTTGAAAATTCGGATCGACTCGAAGCGTTTCTGGAGCGCGTCGATATCCTTATGCTGCTCGCGGACTCGCTCGATCGAAAGGCCGTGGGCGTACCGCGCCGACCGGCTGTGATCGGAGATCCCGATGTATTCGTACCCGGCCGCCTCCGCCGCCGCGACCATTTCATCAAGCGTGGCCCGGCCGTCGGAATAGACGGTGTGGTTGTGAAAAATGCCCCGGATGTCCTTCTCTTCCACCAGCCTCGGAAGACGGCCTCCTTCGGCCGCGGCGATCTCGCCCATGTCCTCCCGGAGTTCCGGCGGAATGGGCGCGAGACCCAGGCGGGCGAAGATCGCGTCCTCATCCCGGCAGGCAATGAGCGTCTCCCCCTCGAACAGTCCGTACTCGTTCATCTTCAGCCCCATCTTCTGCGCCCGGGCCCGCATCGCGATGTTGTGCTCCTTGCTTCCGGTCAGGTGATGCAGCGCGAACGGAAACTCGGCGTCCGAGACGACCCGCAGGTCGGCGTTGATTCCGGACTTGAGTCGGACCGAGGATTTGGTCTCCCCCCGCGCGATGACATCCTGCACTTCGGACAACCCGGCAAAGGCCGACATCACGTCGACCGGCTTCCGGCTGCTCGACAGAAGATCGATGTCCTTGACGACTTCCTTTCTCCGCCGAAGGCTTCCGACCACGGCAAGGCGTTCGACCGCGTCGTGGGCTTTGAGCGCCGCATAGAGAATCCGGGCCTCCTTCTCGGCCACGGGAAAATGAAACTGGCCCTTTTGCTTCCGGACGTACTGGATCCCCTGGAGGATCTTCTCCTGCATCCGGGGACCGAAGCCCTCAAGCTTCAAGAGCCGGTTCTCGTTACAGGCATACTGGAGCTCCCCGACCGTCGAGATCCCGAGCTGATCGTAGATCGCCCGGGCCCGCTTCGGCCCCAGGCCGGGGATCCGGATCATCTCGAACAACCCGGCGGGGATGGAGGATTTGAGCTCCTCATAATAGCCCAGCCGCCCCGTCGTGACCAGCTCGGTGATCTTCTCAAAAAGCGCCGGGCCGATTCCCTTGATGCCCTTCAAAGCGCCCGACCGCACCGCCTCGGCCAGATCCATGTCGAGCGATCCGATCGTGCGTGCGGCATTCGCATAGGCGCGCGACTTGAAGGGATTCTCCCCGTTCAGCTCGAGGAGAAGGCTGATCTCCTCCAATATCTCCGCCGCCTCACCCTTATTCATCGCGATTCCAACAAAGCCAGCGCGTTTCTCCTTAACCCCGAGCGCTTCGCCCGAAGGAGCGGCGTTCCGCGAAAGGTCGATCGGAAGACCTCATCCGACGGGATCGCGGCCGCGGATTTAAGATCCAGCCACGGGCCGGCCCCCTGATCCGGCCGGAATTCTTGGATCGCGGTCGGCTTCGGATGCGCGTTGTACGGGCAGACCTCCTGGCAAATGTCGCAGCCGAAGGCCCAGCCGCTCAGCCCGGGCTTGAGTTCGGCCGGGATCTCGCCTTTATTCTCGATCGTGAGGTAGGAGATGCACCGCCGGGCGTCGAGTTGAAACGGGGCCGTCAGGGCGCCGGTCGGGCAGGCCTCAAGGCAGGCCCGGCAGCTCCCGCATTGGGAGGTCTGCGGCCGGCCGGGCGCAAGCTCAAGCGTGGTGAGGATCACCGATAGAAAAACCCAGGAGCCGAATTCCTCGGTGATCAGAAGCGTGTTCTTCCCGATGAAGCCGATCCCGGACTCGCGGGCGAAAGCCTTCTCGAGCACCGGCCCGTGATCGACATAGCTTCGGCATTGCTCCCCCGTCGCCTCCCGGATGAACGCCTCCAGGCGGGCAAGCCGTTCCTCGATGACCGGGTGATAATCCGCGCCAAAGGCGTACCGCGAGATCCGTCCGGCCGGG
>CAYJTJ010000138.1:0-1658 GCA_964372835.1 uncultured Nitrospirota bacterium | reverse complement strand
CCGGGGCGTAATTCATCGCGAGCACAATGACGCTTCGAGCCCCGGGGAGAAGCAGCCGTGGCCTCGTCCGCCGGTCCGGATCCCGCGCCATGTAGGCCATCTCCCCGTGCGCTCCCGACGCAAGCCAGCGATCAAGCGCAACCTCATCCTGCGGGAGCTCGCGGGCCGGGGCGATTCCGACCGCATCAAAGCCCAGCGAAAGGGCTTTCTCCGTGATACGCCGTGACGGGTTAATCTGGGTTTCGATCATAAGACCGAGGGATACCGCCGCGATCGCTCCCGAAGGGCTTCGAGCAGGCTGACCGGAATTTGAAGCTGGCCCTGGCCCACCCCGAGATCGATTCCGGGCTTGTGCGCCCCGTGAAAATCGGATCCGCCTGAGAAAAGCAGATGGTACTTTTCCGCAAGAAGCCGGTAGCGCCGCGACTGATCATAACTGTAGGTGCTGTAGAGAACCTCCATCCCGTCCAGCCCGGCCGCTTGAAGGGATTCCAGCTGCCCCTCCAGAGCGCCCGGAGCGGAAACGGCGTTCTCCCGGATCAGCGTAAACGGATGGGCCAGAACGGCTACCCCGCCGGCATCATGAATCATCGCGATCGTTTCCTTCGGGCTGAAACGGAATTTTTCCACATACGCCGGCGCCCCCTTTTTGAGATACCGATCAAAAGCCTCGGGCATCGTCGAGACGTACCCTTTCCGGACCAGCACTTTGGCGAAATGCGGTCGACCGACCAGGCCGCCGCCGGAGGCCGCGACGACCTCTTCATACGGAACGTTCAGCCCGAGTTCTTGAAGCCGAAGGGCAATCCGGGGATTCCTGGCCGCACGGGCTTCCTGAAGCCGAGCCAGTCTGGACAGAAATTTCTCGCTCCGCCAATCCACGAGGAAGCCGAGGATATGCATCGTCCCGTCCGAGCAGTCCGCGCTCACCTCGATGCCCGGGATCACTTCGATCCCGCGCCGCTCGCCCTCCTCGATCGCCTCCGGAAGTCCGCCCACCCCGTCATGATCGGTCAGTGCGACCGCGGCAAGCCGTTTCTGGGCCGCAGCAAGGACCAGCTCGGCCGGGGTCAACGTTCCGTCCGAGGCCGTGCTGTGAGTGTGAAGGTCGATCCATTGGTTATTCATAACTCACCTGGAAAATGGACCATTAGAGCATTAGACCGCATTCTCGCATTATTTCCTATTTTTTCCAATGCTCCATTTCTCCACGGCTCGAATGCTCTGATTTTTGTGAAGCAAAAATCTGCCGGAGGCCGGACTTGAACCGGCACGGGCCTTATGAGCCCGAGGGATTTTAAGTCCCTTGTGTCTACCATTCCACCACCCCGGCTTAAGGCGGGCTGCTGAAAAAGTCCATCTGCTGTGTTCTCGCCCCTCGGCCTCCTCGACGTACTTTCCCAGTACGCCTGCGTCGTCCTCAGGGCTGCGGCCTTGCATCTGGAGCTTTTTGAGCAGCCCGCAACCTCGAAAGGATACTCTAATGGCCTGTTAATCTAAGCCTCGTCGTCACAAGCCGTCAAGATTAGGGGGTTAAGACCCGCCCCCCACCGATCAAATTCCGTCTGTTAGGATCCGGTCGATCTGTTCCTGGATCGCTTTCGCCATCTCGGGTCGATCCCCCGCCAGATCCTTCGCGCGGCGAAATTCACGGAGCG
>CAYJTJ010000137.1:0-4114 GCA_964372835.1 uncultured Nitrospirota bacterium | reverse complement strand
TCCCGGTATTCCTTCATATACCGACCGGCCTGGCGCATGAACCAGACCGGCGTGCGGTCGACCTTCTTCATCCGGCAGGCCTTAAGGAACCGGTCGGCGCGGCTCATGGTTCGGCTGAATGTTTGGGATTCATCGGGGAAAAATCTCTCTCTAGGGGTCTCGGATCACCCGATACTGCACGGGCGTGGCATTCTATCAAGCCCGCCCCGGGGTGTCAATGCAGCCCTAACCCCGCCCTCGTATTCTTTTCAAGTTGCTCAAACGGCCGCCGGTCGGTATAATGTCTCCCGACACACTTTAAAGAGAGGATGAAATCTAATGGCCAATCTGGATGAGGCAAAACTCGCACTGTTCGTCGATCTTGAGAACATCGCACTGGGCGTCCGCGAGGCCAAGTACGCCAATTTTGAGATCACGAAGGTGATCGAGCGGTTGGTCGAGAAGGGGAAACTGATCGTGAAAAAGGCTTACGCGGACTGGGAGGCCTACAAGGAATACAAGCGGCCGTTCCACGAGGCCGGAATCGAGTTGATCGACATTCCGAGGAAGCACTACAGCGGAAAGAACAGCGCGGACATCAAGATGGTCGTGGACGCGATGGAGTTGGCGGCCGCCAAGGAGCACGTGAACATCTTCGCGATCGCCTCGGGCGACAGCGACTTCACCCCCCTGGTCTCCAAACTAAAGGAAAACAACAAATATGTCATCGGCGTGGGCGTCAAGCAGTCCACCTCCATGCTTCTTTCGTCGAACTGCGACGAGTTCATTTATTATGAGGATCTGGTCCGGGACGCAAAGAAGCGGGTTCGGCCGGCGGCCAAGCTGCCCGAGAAAAAGCAGGAATGCTTCGAGCTGCTCCTGGATGCCATCGACGCGCTTCAACGGGAGGACAAGGAAATCCTGTGGGGCTCGATGGTCAAGCAGACGATCAAGCGAAAGCAGCCTTCTTTCAACGAATCCTACTACGGATACCGCAGCTTCAGCCAGCTTCTCCAGGACGCCGCCAAGAACAATCTGATCGAGATCACGCACGACGCGAAGAGCCGGTCCTACATCATCACCTCGGTCATCGAGGGGGCGTAATTCCGCTCACCGCGCGTCCTTCGCGCAGCGGAATCCGATGTCGGAGAAGCTCTCCCGGGGATCGGTATAGAACCGGTGGGAGGTCCGGTAGAAATACGGGATCGCGTAATGGCCGATCCCGCCCCAGCTCCCGCCCCGCAGGACCTTGAACTGTTGGCCGTAATCGCGTGAGGTGAAGTCCGATCCCGGATAGGGCGCATACCAGTCCGCCGTCCATTGCCAGACATTCCCGGCCATATCGTGGATCCCGTACGGACTTTTTCCCTCTTCGAACCGGCCGACCGGGGTGAGATCGCCGATCCCGGTGTCGCCGGTGTTGGCCCTCTTCGGATCAAAATCGTTTCCCCAGGGATACCGGCGGCCGTCGGTGCCTCGCGCGGCCTTCTCCCACTCGGCCTCGGTCGGAAGCCGCGCGCCTCGCCAGCGGCAGTACCGGTCGGCCTCGCCCCAGTCGAGCGCGGTGACCGGATAGTCATCCCGGCCCGGCGGAACATCCCCCGTCTTCCAGTTTTTGGGGGCATTGATCCCGGTTTGCAATAGAAATTGCCGGTATTGGGCGTTGGTGACGGCGTTAATGTCGATGAAATACGCCTTGAGATGGACCTTGTGAAGCGGATGCTCATCCAGGTACATCGGCTTGACGAAACCGAACTCGGTCCCTTTTCCTTCCGTGTCGATCTCATCCGATCCCATCAGGAATTCGCCCGCCGGGATGAAGGCCATTCCCTGGGGGGCATTGGAGGCGCGTGAACAGGCCCCTATGCCCGCGAGGAGAATTACGGTGAAAAATGTTAAAAGAGAGCCGGTGTGACGGGAGGAACCGCTGGAAATCCGAAGGGTCATTTTCCCTTACAATCTTTGGAGATCGGGGAGACTATCTTCAATCAGATCTGCGTCTTGACCCAATCATCAATCTCCCGGGCCACCGGTTCGGCCAGATCGAGAAACCGGACCCCATAGCCCGGTTCCGAAGCGACCTTCCGTCGGTATTCACGCATCCAGACCACCTCGCAACGGCAACGCGCCTCGATCGGAGTTCCGGGGATTTTGAACGAAACCGAAAACCGCTCGCCCGGCTTTCGCGGGTTGACCGACTGGATGAAGAGCCCGCCTCGGCTGATGTTCTTGGCATACCCGAAGAGAGTGACCTTCTCCTCGGCCCCGGCCACTTTCATCACGAGAATCGGGGTTCGGACCGCCCGCCGTTTATCGGGAGACTTCGCCTGTTGGAGCGAATTGTCCATGGGTAAAGGCTTGCCCTTATCGCTGGGGGCATTCGGCCGGCCGACCACCGAATGGGGACCGGACAGGCGGTCAGCCGTTCAGAAGATCAGCCCGAAGATGATCCGGATATTGTTCCGGTCAAGCGTCCCGAATTCGGCGTTGAACCGAAAAATGTTCCGGTCACTGTAGTCAAAACCGATAAGGGCCCCGATCGAGGAGTCCTCTTTTGAAGTGGACGAAACGCCTCCCTCGGGCGATAGCTTGTCCGTCCGGGTCGAGAACCGTCCGCCCAGGTAGATGCGGAAGTCGGGTTCGGGGGGCCTGATGAGGTCCTTCGACCCGATAAAAAGGGTCGCGTCTTGCTCGGTCCATTTATCCTTGATGGTCAGCGTCGCCGCGCCCTGTTCGAATTTCGAGACCTTCCCCATCTGGTGCTGGAACGAGGCGCCCGCGAAATATCCGCCCAGGAAGGAGCGGCTGGCCCGGAGACCCACGCCCGCCAGTGGCCGCGTCTCGCTGTCCAGATCGATCTCCTCGAAGACCACCTGCCCCAGACCTCCCTTGACGAAAAGATCCAGGTGTTTCAAAACACCGTACGTCAAAACGACCGACTGCCGGGCCACCCGGAGCCGGTCATCATCCCCGTCGATCTTGACATCCCGGCTCGCGAGTTCCGATTCGAGGCCGAGCCCGAATTTTTTCTGGCCGATCAGCGTCGGCTCGCCGGCGGCCCGGGCCGCGTTCGCAAGAAGGAGTAATCCGGAAAACGCCCCGACGGTCACCCATCCAATCCGCTTCATGGCCCCCCCTTCATGGTTTCCCCCCGATCGGCTTCTGCTGGGTAATGGACGATGCGCGATGCCGATTAACGCGCCCTGGTTTTCTCTCGAGCCTTTCCCTTTTTCAAAATCCTCTTTACGGTCTCCCCGATGACGGCGGGGTTCAAAACAACCACCGCCCCGGCTGCCTCCAGCGCCGCGATCTTTTCGGCCGCGGTCCCTTTCCCGCCGGAAACGATCGCGCCGGCGTGTCCCATCCTCCGCCCCGGAGGCGCGGTCACGCCCGCGATGAAGGCGACGACCGGCTTTCGGACACCCGACCGGATGGTCTCGGCCGCCCGCTCCTCGGCGTCTCCGCCGATCTCTCCGATGATCACGATCGCCTCGGTCGCCTTATCGTTCTCGAACAGTTCCAGAATCTCGACGAAATTCGTCCCGTTGACCGGATCGCCCCCGATCCCGACGCAGGTGGACTGGCCCATCCCCATCTCGGTGAGCTGCCAGACGGCTTCGTAGGTGAGCGTCCCGCTGCGGGAGACGACGCCGATCGAGCCTTTCTTGTGGATGAATCCCGGCATGATTCCGATTTTGCATTCCTCGGGCGTGATCACCCCCGGGCAGTTCGGTCCGATCAGGCGGACCGTCCCATTCCGGCCCCCGGAGGCTTCGGGCCGCCGGACCGTTTTTCCCGAAAGGAACCGTTTGGCGCGAACCATGTCGGCCAGTGGAATCCCTTCCGTGATGCAGACGATCAGCCCGATCCCCGCGTCGGCGGCTTCCATGATGGCGTCCGCGGCAAAGGCCGGCGGAACGAAAATCATCGAGACGTCCGGCGCCACCGCCTCCATCGCCGCGTAAACCGTGTCGAACACCGGGACGCCCTCGAGGGTCGTCCCTCCCTTTCCCGGCGTCACCCCGCCGACGAGGCGCGTCCCGTACTCCCGGCAGGCGGCCGCGTGGAAAGAGCCCTCCCTCCCCGTGATTCCCTGCACGATCACGCGCGTGTTCTTGTCGACCAGAATGCTCAC
>CAYJTJ010000136.1:0-4147 GCA_964372835.1 uncultured Nitrospirota bacterium | reverse complement strand
CCGGCCGGGGAGCCGCCCCATAAAGGAAGGCTCCCGATACTGCCGGTCGAACACCGTCTCGAGATGGTCCGGCGTGCGGTGGAGGGCCATGGCGGGCTCGCGGTGGACGATCTGGAGGTGACCCGTCGGGGCAAATCCTTCACGATCGACACGGTCAAGGCGCTGCGGAAGCGGTATCCCCGGGGGACCCGGTTTTATTTAATCCTGGGTCTGGACGCCTTTCTCGATTTCCCCACCTGGCGGGCCGAAGCGGAACTCCGGTCCCGATGCGACATCATCGTTGTTTCCCGGCCGGGTTTTCGATTCGCCTCCCTCCGGCGCCTCCCCTTCTTAAGGAAACTCTCCCCGGGACCCTTGGACGAAATGGACGAGGGCCGCCGGGAACGGGCCGAGCGCGCTCTCACCCCGCGGACCCGGCTGATCTTGCTGCGCGTGGCGGCCTGGGACGTCTCGGCGACACAGATCCGGTTTCATGTTTCGGGTGGAAAGCGCATCAAAAACCTCTTGCCACCCTCCGTCGAATCTTATATAATTGAGCACGATTTATACAGCCGCACCACCCGATCATCCTGATGTGAGAGATCCCGGTCCAAGGGGAGCCGCGACGAAAGATTCCAAGCAGAAGACCCTCCTGGCGGCGCGGGCCGCCCTGGAGAAAAAAGCCGGCGATCTGATTATTTACGATGTCAGCGCCATAACTCCGATGGCCGACTACTTCATCATCTGCTCGGGCGATTCCCACCGGCAGGTCCGCGCGATCCGCGACCATATTGATGAGGCGCTCGCGGAGAAGGGCAGCCATCCCTTCAGCACGGAAGGCGAGAACACCTGCCGCTGGATCCTGATGGATTACAGCGATCTCATCATCCACATATTCAAGGAGGAGGTGCGCCGATTCTATTCCCTCGAGCGGTTGTGGGGCGACGCTCCGCAGCTGGACGTGAATGAACGGCATGAACCGGCGGGGGCGGCGCGAATGAAGAAAGCGGCCAACGACCGCCCGGGCCGGTGCGGAACCGGCGGAATAAGGGCCGGATAGGGGGTCTTCCGGCCGCTGACGGAGCGGGAAGCGGGGAGGTCCCGCTCGCGCCCATTAGGTCTGATCCATGCGTCTTCTGGTATTAAGTCTGGGGTTTGTGATTCTCACCGCCTGCGTCGGCTGGCTGGTCTACTTTAATCCCGGCCATACGGCCCTCCGACTCTCTCCCGAACTCACCCTCGAGATTCCCACCGTCGCCCTGGTCCTATTGTCCATGGCGCTGGGCGGACTGGTCGCCGCGGTCGGCGCCGGTTTTGCCGAGTTGAAACATCTGTTGAGCGGATGGCGAAAATCAAAAATCAAGAAACGGGACGAGCGGATCCAGGAACTGCTTCTTCAGGCCGTCAATGCCGTGGCGCTCCGGCGGCTGGAGGACGCGGTCGGACTCTTCCAAAAAATTCTTCTGCTCGATCCGAACCACGTGGGAAGCCTCTTGAGATTGGGCAACGTCTGCCGCGTCCAAGGAAACGTGAGCGAGGCGATCCGCCTCCACCGCAAGGCCCGGAACCTGGACGAAAAAAACATGGAGGTGCTCCTCGCCCTGGCGAAGGATTACGATCAGGCCAAGCGCCTGGACGAGGCCACCCAGTTGCTTCAGGAGATTCAGCGATTGGAAGGAAACAGCCTGACCGTGCTGGTTTCGATGCGGGACCTCTACGTCAAAATCGGGCGATGGGACGCGGCCCACAGCCTACAGGAAAAGATTCTCGAGCTTCCCTTGGCCCCCGAGGAGCAGAAGAGCGAGCAGGCCTGGCTGGAGGGGATCAAGTACGAGTTCGGACGCCAGTTGGTGGAAGAGGGCCAGACCGACCGCGCGCGCCGCTATTTCCGCGGCGCGATCAAGCTGAACCGGAACTTCATTCCGGCCTATATCGGACTGGGGGAAATCCTTGCGGCGGAGGGAAAGCTCAAAGACGCGGGGGAGCTTTGGGAGAAGGCCTTCGAGATCACCTCCAGTGTTCATCTGATGCACCGGCTGGAGGACCTCTACCTGGAACTCGGACAGCCGGTCAAAATCCTCCGCCTGTACCAAGAGGCGATCCGTCGCGATCCGGACAACCCCGTTCTGCGGTTTTACCTTGGCAAGCTTTACTACCGCCTCGAAATGGTGGATGAGGCGTTCGAGGTGTTGTCGGCGTTGGATCCCGGCGAGGACAAGATGCCGGACCTCCACAAGCTGCTCGGGAACCTCTATCTTCGGAAGGGAAACATCGAGAGCGCGGTGGATGAATTCAAGAAGGCGCTCAATCTCAAAAAGCGCGTCCTCGTTCCGTATTACTGCCCGCATTGTGACTTCCACACCACGCAGTGGTCCGGCCGATGCGCCCGCTGCGGCCGCTGGAACAGCTACGAGGCCTCGCCCATCATGGGGGAATGGGTCCCGTCCAAGATCGTGGTCAAGGCCGAACCGGCGTGATGCCCTGGCGGTGGGCGGCGTCCCAACCCAAAAACAAGGATAGCCTTTCGTGACGGTCCCGCGGCCAAAACCTCTGGTCCTGGTAATCCTCGACGGTTGGGGAATCCGCCCCAAACGGGAGGCGAATGCGATCGCCATCGGAAAGCCCGGCTTCTATGAATCCCTCCTTAGGGATTATCCGAACACCCGGCTGGAGGTGGCCGGCGAGGCGGTGGGTCTTCCCCCGGGCCAGATGGGAAATTCCGAGGTGGGCCATCTCAATATCGGCGCCGGTCGGATCGTCTACCAGGATCTGACGCGGATCAGCAAGGCGATCCACGACGGGGAATTTCAGAGGAACCCGGTCTTAAACGATCTCCTGGACCAAAGCCGTGGCGGCGCCTTCCACTTGCTGGGCCTCGTATCCGACGGAGGAATCCACAGCCACATCACCCATCTTTTCGCGATTCTCGAACAGGCCAGGGCCCGTGGATTGAAGGAGGTCGCCATCCACGCCTTTCTGGACGGCCGGGACACCCCCCCCAAAAGCGGAATCGAATACGTGGCCCGTCTGGAGGCCTTTCTGAAAAAGATCGGAATCGGACGGATCGCGACCGTGTCGGGTCGGTACTACGCGATGGACCGGGACAACCGGTGGGACCGGGTCCAAAAAGCCTACGAGGCGATGGTCCTCGGCGAGGGACCGCGCTATGCCGCCGCTTCGGAGGCGGTTGAGGCGAGCTATGCCGCGGGCGTGACGGATGAATTCATGATCCCGGCCGTTGTAACCGACGCGAAGGGTCGGCCTTCCGGACCGATCCGGGACGGGGATGCCGTCCTGTTCTGTAATTTTCGAGCGGATCGGGCGCGAGAAATCACCCGGGCACTGACCGATCCGGCTTTTTCCGGATTCAAGCGCAAGGCCCAGCCCAAGCTTTCCCGTTTCGTTTGCATGAACCGCTACGATGAAAAGCTGGATCTCCCCGTGCTCTTCCCGCCGATTCCCCTGGCGCGAATCTTCGGAGAGATCATTTCCGAGAAAGGCATGCGCCAGTTCCGAATCGCCGAGACCGAGAAGTACGCCCACGTGACCTACTTCTTCAACGGGCGTGGAGAGAAAATCTTTTCGGGAGAGGAGCGGCTCCTGATCCCCTCGCCCAAGGAAGTCGCGACGTACGACCTCAAACCGCAGATGAGCGCGCCGGAGGTGACCGAGGAGCTCATCCGACGGATTTTATCCAAACAGTACGATGTCATCATCGTGAATTACGCCAATCCCGATATGGTCGGCCACACCGGCATCCTCCCGGCGGCCGTCAAGGCGGTGGGGGTGATCGACGACTGCCTCCGGCGCGTCGTGACCGCCGTGAAGGAGGCCGGCGGCAGCCTGATCATCACGGCGGATCATGGGAACCTGGAAGAAATGGTCGACGAGGAAGGGCGGCCGCACACGGCCCATACCACCAATCCGGTGCCGCTCATTCTGGTCGACGAAACGAAACCGCGTCTTCGGGATCACGGGATCCATGCCGACATCGCGCCCACGATGCTGAAGCTTTTAGGATTGCCCCAACCGGAAGAGATGACGGGACGATCGTTGATTCTTGACAGCGAGCGGATGCGAGCGTAGGGAGGGGGAGGCTCCACCCGGCTTGGCCGGTGGAGGGGGATGGTCGCTTCCCTATAATAGGCATGACGGGACGATCATTGAT
>CAYJTJ010000135.1:0-4161 GCA_964372835.1 uncultured Nitrospirota bacterium | reverse complement strand
ACCGACATTAAAAAAATACTCCTGATCGGCTCCGGGCCGATCGTGATCGGCCAGGGCTGCGAGTTCGACTACTCGGGGACGCAGGCCTGCAAGGCGCTGAAGGAGGAGGGGTTTACGGTTGTTCTGATCAATTCGAACCCGGCCACGATCATGACGGACCCGGATCTGGCCGACCGGACCTACATCGAGCCGATTATTCCGGAGATCGTCGAGAAGATCATCGAGGTGGAACGGCCGGACGCCCTCCTGCCCACGATGGGGGGCCAGACCGCGCTCAACCTGGCGATCCATCTCTACGAGACGGGGGTCCTGGACCGGTTCGGTGTTGAATTGATCGGCGCAAAGTACGAATCGATCCGGAAGGCCGAGAATCGCGAGGCGTTCAAGGCCGCGATCCGGGGGATCGGGCTCAAAGTCCCCGAGAGCGGTTACGCCCGGAGCCGGGAGGAGGCCCTGGCCATCGTCGAGCGGATCGGTTTCCCGGCGATCATCCGGCCCTCCTTCACGCTCGGCGGGACGGGCGGCAACATCGCCTACAATCAGGAGGAGTTCGTCGAGCATGTCGGCTGGGGGGTCAACGCGAGCCCGACGAACGAGATCCTGATCGAGCAGTCCGTGATCGGCTGGAAGGAGTTCGAGCTGGAAGTGATGCGGGACCTCAAAGACAACGTCGTCATCGTCTGCCCGATCGAAAACATGGATCCGATGGGGATCCATACCGGCGACAGCATCACGGTGGCCCCGGCCCAGACGCTGACCGACAAGGAATACCAGGTCATGCGGAACGCGGCCATCGCGATCATCCGCGAGATCGGCGTGGACACGGGCGGCTCGAACATCCAGTTTGCCGTGAACCCGGAAAATGGGGAGATGTTCGTCATCGAGATGAACCCGCGCGTTTCCCGGAGCTCGGCGCTCGCCTCGAAGGCGACCGGGTTCCCGATTGCGAAGATCGCGGCGAAGCTCGCCGTCGGATTCACGCTGGATGAGATCCCGAACGACATTACCCGGGTCACCCCGGCCTGCTTCGAGCCCACGATCGATTACGTCGTCGTGAAGATGCCGAGGTTCTCGTTCGAAAAATTTCCGCAGGCCGATTCGACGCTGACCACACAGATGAAATCGGTGGGCGAGGCGATGGCGATCGGCCGGACGTTCAAGGAAGCGCTTGGCAAGGCGATCCGCTCGCTTGAGATCGACAGCTACGGCCTGGAGCAGCACCTCCGCCGTTTCAAGTCCCGGGGGGAGAACGCCCCGACCGACCAGGACCAGGTCCGGGCCAAGTTGAAAACCCCGGGATGGGACCGGCTCTGGTACATCGCGGACGCGATCCGATTGGGGATTCCCCTGGACGAGATAAACCGGCTGACGCGGATCGATCCCTGGTTCCTGCACCAGATCGAGGACCTGGTCGAAATGGAGAACGCGATGACCCACGAGCTCGGGGTTGCCCAGATCCATCACGACCTTCCTCCGCCGTCGATGCCCGCGCAGATCCGGCGGGCCAAGCAGGCCGGGTTCTCGGACGTTTATATGGCCGAGCTGATCGGAATCGACGAGGAGGAGTTCCGGGAGATCCGCAAAGGCCTCGGGATCGTCCCGGTCTATCACCGCGTGGACACCTGCGGGGCCGAGTTCGAGGCGAAAACGCCTTATCTTTATTCCACCTACGAGTCGGAATGCGAGGCCCATCCGACCACGAAGAATAAGATCATGATCCTGGGCGGGGGGCCGAACCGGATCGGGCAAGGGATCGAGTTCGACTACTGTTGCGTCCATGCCGCGATGGCGATCAAGGAGCTGGGGTACGAGACGATCATGGTCAACTGCAATCCGGAGACGGTCAGCACGGATTACGACACCTCGGACCGCCTCTATTTCGAGCCGCTGACACGGGAGGACGTCCTCAATATCATTGATACCGAGCGGCCGGACGGCGTCGTCGTCCAGTTCGGCGGGCAGACGCCCCTCAAGCTCGCCGTTCCGCTGGAATCGGCCGGGGTCAAGATTCTCGGCACGTCGCCCGATTCGATTGATCTCGCCGAGGACCGGCAGCGGTTCAAGGAGCTGGTCGACCGACTTGATCTCATACAGGCGAAATGCGGGACGGCCCGCTCGGTGGAGGAGGCGAAGAAGATCGCGGCCGAGGTGACCTATCCCGTCATGGTCCGGCCCTCCTATGTTTTGGGCGGGCGGGCGATGGAGATCGTCTACGATGAGAAAAGCCTGCACGATTACATCACGACGGCCGTGAAGGCCTCCCCGCGCCACCCCGTCCTGATCGATAAATACCTGGAGGACGCGATCGAGGTGGACGTGGACGCGATCGCGGACGGGACGGACGTCGTCATTGGGGGCATCCTGGAGCATATCGAAGAGGCCGGGGTTCATTCGGGCGATTCGGCCTGCTCGCTCCCGCCGCATTCCCTCGACGCGAAGATCCTCCAACGGATTCGCGAGCAGACGCACGCGATCGCGCGCGAGATCAAGGTGGTCGGCCTGATGAATGCCCAGTTCGCCGTGAAGGACGGCACGGTCTATATCCTGGAGGTGAATCCGCGGGCCTCGCGAACCGTGCCATTCGTCAGCAAGGCGACCGGCGTTCCGCTCGCCAAGATCGCGATGAAGGTGATGTGCGGGAAGACGCTCAAGGATTTGGGCTTGACGGGAGAAGTGCGGGTTCCGTATATTGCGGTGAAGGAGGCCGTTTTCCCCTTCAGCAAATTTCCGGGTGTGGACACCATCCTGGGCCCGGAGATGAAATCCACCGGCGAGGTGATGGGGATCGATGCCGATTTCGGATCGGCCTTCGCCAAATCCCAGGCGGCGGCCGGCGGCATGCTGCCCCTCTCAGGCAAGGTGTTTATCAGCGTCAAGGATCGGGATAAACCCGGCGTCGTCCCCGTCGCGAAGCGGTTGGCCGACCTGGGATTCCTGATCGTGGCGACGCGCGGGACGGCCGAGTTTCTTCGATCGAGGGATATCCATTCCGAGACGGTGAACAAGGTTCAGGAGGGACGGCCCCATATTGTGGACCATCTGAAGAACAAGGATATCGCGCTGGTGATCAACACGGTCGGGGACAAGGCCTCGCAGGCCGACTCGTACTCGATCCGGCGCACGGCGCTGAACACCTCGGTCCCGTACTTCACCACGCTGGCCGAGGCGAGGGCGGCCGTCAGGGGGATCGAGGCCGTTCTTAAAGAGGGTTTTCGGATCAAGCCCCTCCAGGCGTATCTGAAAGAGATTACGAGGTAGAAATTCATGAAACGCGTTCCGATTACAAAACAGGGATTCGAGCAGCTTCGGGAGGACCTCGACCGGCTGAAGAAAATCGAGCGGCCGAAGGTGATCCAGGCGATCATCGAGGCCCGCGCACACGGCGACCTGAGCGAGAACGCCGAGTACCACGCGGCCAAGGAGCGGCAGTCGTTCATCGAAGGCCGGATCAATGAAATCGAATCGAAGATGGCGAACGCCGAGATCATCAAAACCGACGGCCTGTCCGGTGACAAGGTCGTCTTCGGGGCGACGGTCGTCCTGTTTGAGTTGGACGGAAAGACGAAAAAGACCTTCACGCTCGTGGGCCAGGACGAGTCGGACTTAAAGAACGGCCGGATCTCGGTCGTCTCACCGGTCGGGAAGGCGCTGATCGGCCACCGGGTTGGGGATGAGGTCACGATCACGACCCCGGCCAGGACCGTTACATATGAAATTATCGAGATCTCCTTTAAGTAAGGAGCTGGATAGGCAGTTATCCAAGGGGATTATTCCCACATACGATATCGCCCGCTCCTACGAATGGAACTACCGGAAGGGGCCGTTTTTCGAAGGCCCCTTTCCCCCGGGAAGAACGGACCCGCCCCAAATCCCCTTTCTTGGATTCCGCTTAAACTCCCGGCTTGGGATTGCGGCCGGGCCGCTCTTAAATTCCCGCTGGATCAAGGCCTACGCCCGGCTCGGGTTCGATCTTCTCTCCTATAAAACCGTCCGAAGCCGTCATCGAGCCAGCCATAAGACCCCCAACTGTGTGTTTGTCGAGACCGGGGGCATGCTCACAGACGACCGGCTCGGCGAAACCCTCCGCGTGACGGCCCGGCCGCCCACCGACATACGGGAGATCAGCATTACGAACTCGTTCGGCGTGCCGTCCCGCAGCCC
>CAYJTJ010000134.1:2715-4222 GCA_964372835.1 uncultured Nitrospirota bacterium | reverse complement strand
TTCGTCTACCCCGAAATCGAAGAAGACGGCGAAATCGAGATCGATGAGAAGGAGATTAAGATGGACACCTTCCGGTCCAGCGGCCCGGGCGGGCAGAACGTGAACAAGGTCTCCTCGGCCGTCCGCCTGACGCACATCCCCACCGGAATCGTCGTGGCCTGCCAGACCGAGCGGTCACAGCACAAGAACCGTTCCATGGCGATGAAACTCCTCCGGGCCAAGCTCTATGAAATCCAACAGGAAAAAAAGGAAAAGGAGATGAGCTCCCTGGTCGGCGAAAAAAAAGAGATCGCGTGGGGCCACCAGATCCGTTCGTACGTTTTTCAGCCCTACCAGATGGTCAAGGATCACCGGACGAATACCGAGGCGGGGAACATCTCCGCGGTCATGGACGGGCTGATCGACGAATTTATCGACGCCTATCTGGTCCAGACAATGAAGTCGACCAAACCTTCCAGCTAGGACAGATCCTCCCGAGGGCGGGGTGGCGAGCACGGTGGGCAGCTTTCGGACAGGACCCGCCAGGACCCAGAGAATGAACCACCTGGCAATGCGTACGCCTCTCTCATTTGACCTGCCCGGCAAAAAATAAGTATAATTCGCCGATCCTCGAAAGGGATCTACCGTAACCGCCATGAATGAATCAAACGATCAATATCAGCAGCGACTCCGGAAATCGGAGGAGTTGAAATCCGCCGGCATCCCCCCCTACGGCCGCCGCTTCGAGTCCAAGGACACGGCCCGGTCCCTCGCGGAGACTCACGCGCGCTCAAGCCGGGAGGATCTGGAGGCCCGTCCGATCCCGTGCACGATCGCCGGTCGGATCGTGGCGCTCAGACGATTCGGGCGAGCCGCCTTCGCCCACCTCCAGGACGCCACGGGACGGATTCAGATCTATCTTAAAAAGGACCGGCTGGAGGGGAAGGCCGTCGAGATCTTCGAACGGTTGGATCTCGGGGACTGGATCGGCGCGGCCGGCCGGCTCTTCCGGACTCAGACGGACGAGCTGACCGTCCAGGCCGAGTCGCTCACTTTTCTGGCCAAGTCGCTGCGTCCCCTCCCGGAGAAGTGGCACGGGCTGACGGACGTCGAGACCCGTTACCGTCAGCGTTATCTCGACCTCATCAGCAATCCCGACGTGCGGAGCGTTTTCATCCGCCGGGCCAAGCTCATCGCGGCGATCCGCGAATTCCTAAACGGCCGCGGATTCCTCGAGGTCGAGACGCCGATGATGCAGCCCATCCCGGGCGGCGCGGCCGCGCGTCCCTTCGTCACGCACCACAACACACTGGGGACCGACCTGTACCTTCGCATCGCCCCCGAGCTGTACTTAAAGCGGCTGATCGTGGGCGGCCTCGATCGTGTCTACGAGATCAACCGAAACTTCCGGAACGAGGGCATCTCGACGGTCCACAACCCCGAATTCACGATGCTCGAGTTCTATCAGGCCTATGCCGATTACCGGGATCTCATGGGCCTCACGGAGGAGCTCATCGGATTCGCGGCC
>CAYJTJ010000134.1:0-2615 GCA_964372835.1 uncultured Nitrospirota bacterium | reverse complement strand
CCGCTCGCCAAGCGGAGCGAGGATGACCCCGACCGGGCCGACCGATTCGAGCTCTTCATCCACGGCCTTGAGGTGGCCAATGCCTTCACCGAGCTGAACGACCCGCTTGACCAGCGCCGGCGGTTCGAGGGTCAGATGAAATACCGCGCGGCCGGGGACGTCGAGGCCCACTGGATGGATGAGGATTACCTAAGGGCGCTCGAGCACGGAATGCCGCCGACGGCCGGAGAGGGGGTCGGGATCGATCGCCTCGTGATGTTGCTGACGGACCAGGCCTCGATCCGGGACGTGATCCTTTTCCCCCTCCTCCGTCCGGAGAAGCCATGAGCCTTTCCTACGAATACTTCATCGGCCTTCGGTATCTGAAGGCCAAACGGCGCCATCGCACGGTCTCGCTGAACACGTTCATCTCGATCGGCGGGGTGACGCTGGGCGTCGCCGCGCTCATCGCGACGCTGGCCGTCATGACGGGATTTAAGGAAGACCTTCGGGACAAGATCGTCGGGACGAACTCCCACATCGTGATCACCGACCGAACGCGGGATGAGATCCGGGACTATCCCCGTTTGCTGGAACAGGTCAAGAAGGTTCCGCGCGTCGTGGCCGCCACCCCGTTCATCTACAACCAGGTCCTGCTGACGTCCGGGGCCAATGTCCACGGCGTCGTCCTCCGGGGAATCGATCCGGCTCTTGAGGGAACCGTGACGGATATCGAGAAGAACCTGGTCCAGGGATCCATCGGAGAGCTGGCCGCGGCCCGCGCGCCGGACGATGCCGGGGACGGCCGCCCGATCCCTCCCGGCATCATCGTCGGAAAGGAACTGGCCGCGCGGCTGGGAACCTATGTGGGGGATACGATCCAGGTCGTCTCGCCGACCGGGAAGATCGGCCCGCTCGGGATTATTCCGAAGATCCGGAAATTCGACGTGGTCGGAATTTTTGATTCGGGGATGTACGAATACGACTCGACACTGGCCTACATCTCGATTCCCACGGCGCAGGACTTCTTCGACCTGGACGACGCCGTCACCGGCATCGAGGTGAAGGTGGACGACCTGTTTGCGGCCGACCGGATCGCGGCCGCGATTGAAAAGGAGATCGGCTTCCCCTACTGGGCCCGCGACTGGATGAAGCTCAACAAAAACCTCTTCTCGGCGCTACAGCTCGAGAAGATAATGATGTTCATCATCCTGGTCCTGATCATCCTCGTGGCCTCGTTCAATATCGTGGGGACGCTTACGATGATCGTCGTGGAGAAGAGCCGCGAGATCGCGATCCTCAAGGCGATGGGGGCGACCCGGCGGGCCGTCATGCGGATCTTTATGTTGGACGGGCTCGTGATCGGCGGGATCGGCACGGCGATCGGCATCCCGCTGGGCTATCTCGTCTGCTACCTCCTCCAGACGATGTACACCCTTCCCAGCGACATCTACTACATCAGCCATCTGCCGGTGAAGATCCGCGCGCTGGACGTGATCCTGGTCTCGGTATCGGCCGTGACGATCAGCTTCGTCGCGACGGTCTATCCTTCCTGGCAGGCGGCCCGGCTGAACCCGTCGGAAGCACTGAGATACGAGTGAGAACCGTGAGGCGTTAGGCGTGAGGGGGAAAAGACAATAGAGCGCATACGCTCACCTTACGCCTTACCCCTCACCCCTTACGTCTTTTAAAGAACAAACAATGATCAAAGTCACGAACCTCACGAAGACGTTTCACATGCCCCAGCCCCTTGAAATCCTCAAGGGGATCGACCTGTCCGTGGAACGGGGTGAAATGCTCTGCGTCGTGGGGGCGTCGGGCGTCGGGAAGAGCACGCTTCTGCACCTTCTCGGAGGACTGGACCGGCCGACCTCCGGCACCGTCGAGATCGACGGCCAGGACCTCGATGCGCTGGACGACAACCCGCTCTCGGACTTTCGAAACCGCCGCATCGGGTTCGTCTTCCAGTTCCATCATCTGCTGCCCGAGTTCACGGCCCTTGAAAACGTGATGATGCCGGTCCTGATCCAGGGTCAGGGTTGGGAGGAGGCCGCCCGCCGGGCCGCGGCGCTTCTCACCCAGGTGGGACTGGCCGAGCGGCTTTCCCATCGCCCCGGGGAACTCTCCGGCGGGGAGCAGCAGCGCGTGGCGGTCGCGCGCGCGCTGGTGCTTGATCCCGGGGTCGTACTGGCGGACGAGCCGACCGGCAATCTGGACAGCCGTACCTCGGACGAGGTGTTCGCGCTGATGAAGGGCCTCAACAAGCAGCTTGGAAACACCTTCGTGCTGGTCACCCACAACGAAAAGCTTTCGGCCCAGGCCGACCGCATCGTACGGATGGTAGACGGAAGAATCGAAAAAGAGTAGATCCCAGCAAGCAAAGCGAGCGAGAGGGGGGAGGCTCCATCCGGCTTGGCCGGTGAAGAAAGCGAGGATCTGGCTTCGCCGGTCCGAGCGTGGGGTCTGGGGAATAATTGGGATAAGGATTAAGGGTTAGGGATTAAAATTACCCCTTACCTCATAATCCTTAATCCCTGATTCGTCACCGCAGCGGCCCCCAGATAAAATCATTGGCGACGCAAGCCCCTATAATGAGGGAGGGGTGACGCCGATGGGGGCGATTCCCAGCGTGGACC
>CAYJTJ010000133.1:0-4329 GCA_964372835.1 uncultured Nitrospirota bacterium | reverse complement strand
CATATTGATTCGCACCAAGGCTCCGTCGGTGCGCCTAAGCCAGATGGCGTCCCAAGCCAGAAAGATCTTGGCCCAGTATTCGCTTGCGATCGTTCTTCCACGATCCTGATACCAGTATAGGACCAGTTGTCTCTCAAGGCCCTTTTGAATGATGGCCTTGTTAATCCGTACTCCACTCATCGAAGGGATCGAGATCGTTTCCATCTCGGCGATTTCCCAGCCGTTACCGGGCAAACAGTTCTTGGGAGAATGATAAATGGCACCCTCTCGCATCCTACCATAGTAACCGATGTATAACCCCAATGCCTTTCTCTCCGTAGAGTGATAGTAACGGAGTATGTAATCATCCAGGTTGAGTTTCTGTATGATCTCCGGATTCAGAGCCTCTTCCTTTCCAATCCAGTCTCCTAGTTGTAGGGATAGATCCGATAGGCTCCGTTTAAGGGGGACGGTTTTTCCGATACTGATCTGCGGAATAATGAAGGCCGCCACGGCCAGAAGGAGCGCGGCCGTGATGAATTGCCGATGGTTCTTCATAATCCACCCCCGGATGAGACCTTCCCCCTCAACAGGGCCACGAAAGCTCCTTCGGCCAGAAGAATCGCCAAAGCCAGGAGGAAGATTATCCAGCCCGAAAAGCTATGGTAGAACCCCTGTGCCACATCTTCACCGGCATAATGGGCGAGAATTCCCGTTCCGGCGATACGAAGGGCGTTCGTTAGGATGGCAATAGGAACAGTCGAGGCGATCAAGATCCACCGTTCCCATCCGCGATTTTGGCGGAAGTAACAATAAATGATCCCCAGGGCTAGCAATGGAATCATGAACCGCAGTCCACTGCAGGCCTCGGCAACCTCCAAAATGAGATGGGGAAGGGCGATGATATTTCCATCCCGAAAGACGGGGATCGATAAGCCTTGAAGGCAGAGCGTCGCCAGCGCAGACGCAAATCGTTGAAGCGGAAGCGAAATCGAGTTGAGAATGATGGCGGGGATCGGAATCATGAAAAATAGGAAAAAGATAGGGAAAAGAAGCGCCCTCGCGGTTGCCGCCCCCCTCAAATAAAGTGCCAGGCCCATGAAAATGATGATGAGGGACGACCTCATGAGGAACATCTCAGACGCAATTTTGGCCAGCGAAAGGAGAACGAGGCCGGCGAAAATCAGGGGAAGTCCCCATGCGGAAGGGCTCACATCGCAGCCGCGCAGATAATTTCGGCGTTCCCAAACGGCATAAACGCTGACAAGGGGGATGAGGAATCCGTGAGAGTAATTCGGATCCATCCACCATTCGCGAGCCAAGTCCGCAAGAATCGGTCCGTAAAGCCAGAGGATTAGGATTCCGATGATTGCGCCTTGGAGATATCCTGCCGGAAGCCCTTGTCGGCCGATGCTTAACTTTGAAGAAGGAGAGACCCCGGTTATGTCGTCCGATATTCGCATGGATCTGGTTTGTATAGGGATAGAGCAATTACTATACCATAAAAATTCATAAGGTTGAGACGGCTTAACCAATTTACGTGCTATGATTAAAACCCAATAAGAGATCAAGATTTACGTGGGATGAATAAAAAGTGGGGAAAATGGATGCTATGCCAAGGGGATAAAAGTCTTTACTTTGAGATATAAAGTTCCTATATAAGGCAAATATTTGCCTCTTAAAAAAAGGTGGTCTTCTGAAGGTCAAGATGATACCCTAGGGCTTGTCCAAGTTCACACTTTTTACTGCCATTCGCGCGAAAATTGGTAGTTATATTTGGCACAGATATTGCTCACTTCATTACTATTTTTTGCCGAGGTGAAATCGAATGTATACAATGGTAGATCAGCTCCTTGATCGGATTGAGAAGAAAACAGCCCGTTTGGGTGTTATTGGAATGGGGTATGTTGGGCTGCCGTTAGCCGTTGAACTGGCGAGGGTGGGTTATTCCGTCACCGGGATCGACGTTGATTCGGGGCGGATTGAAGCGCTGAATTCCGGTTGTTCTTACATTCCGGATGTCTCTTCTGTGGAAATTCAAGAACTGACCGATTCGAATCGGTTCCATGCCACGGCCGATCCGGGTGTTCTTCGAGAACTGGATACCGTCTCGATCTGTGTTCCCACCCCCCTGCGGAAGACAAAAGATCCGGATCTTTCTTTTATCATGGCGGCGGTCGAGGTGATCCGCAATCATCTTCGGCCTGGGCAGCTGATCATCTTGGAAAGCACCACCTATCCCGGGACAACCGACGAGGTTGTGCTTCCCATGCTCGAGGAGACCGGCCTAAAAGTCGGCAAGGATTTCTTCGTGGCCTTCTCTCCCGAGCGCGTGGACCCCGGTAACAAACAGTACACCACACACAACACTCCGAAGATCGTCGGCGGAATCACACCCGACTGCACGCGGCTGGCCTGCGCGCTCTATGAGCAGGCGATCGAGACCGTAATCCCGGTCTCATCCACGAAGGTGGCCGAGACCGTGAAGCTCTTGGAGAACACCTTCCGAAGCGTGAACATCGGGCTGGTGAATGAGATCGCGCTGATGTGTCATAAGTTGGGGATTGATGTCTGGGAGGTGATTGATTCGGCGGCGACCAAGCCGTTCGGGTTCATGCCATTCTATCCCGGGCCGGGCATTGGAGGGCATTGCATCCCGATCGATCCATTCTACCTATCCTGGAAGGCCCGGCAGAAGGGATTTGAGCCGCGGTTCATTGAACTGGCCGGACAGATCAACAGCCGGATGCCGGATTATGTGGTCGAGAAGATTGCCGAGGCGCTGAATGATCGCGGGCAATGCCTGAAGGGGGCCAAAATCCTGATTGTCGGGGTCGCCTATAAGAAAGATATCAATGATGTGCGGGAATCCCCCGCGCTCGACATCCTGGCCCTTCTTGAGCGGCGGGGAGTTCAAATTTCCTATCATGATCCCCATGTCCCATCCTTTGAGATGGGGACGATCCGGTTGGCTTCGGTGGATTTATCCGATGCCGTCCTGACGATTCAAGACTGCGTGGTGATCGTAACCCATCACAGCGCGCTCGATTACAAGAGGGTGGTGAAGTCTTCACGCTTGATTATGGATACCCGCAACGCGCTCAAGGGATTTAATGAGCCGCATATCATACGGCTGTGAGGGGAAAGATTATGCGCGTTTTGGTCACCGGCGGGGCCGGATTCATCGGAAGTCATATCGCGCAACGCCTATTGTCTCTTGGCCATGAAGTTACGGTTTTGGACGACCTCAGTACGGGAAGGCTCGAAAACCTGGCTGCCTTCAGGGATCATCCCAACTTTCACTTCGTTAAAGGCTCGATCCTGGATCTCCCCCTTCTTCAGGAAGTCATTAAGACCCGTCGAGTCGAAAAGATCTCCCATCAGGCCGCCCGGCCGAGTGTGAGCCGAAGTATCGAGAATCCTCTGGCGACACATGAGGCCAATGTCACGGGTACACTCAACGTTTTGAAAGCGGCCCAGGAGGCCGGGTGCCTCCGTGTTGTCGCCGCGAGCTCTTCTTCAATCTATGGAAACACCCCCGTTCTTCCAAAAAGGGAGGAGATGCCCTATCGCCCTCGCTCACCGTACGCGGCCAGCAAAGCGGCGGGGGAATTGTATCTGCAGGCGTTTTACAGTGTGCACGCTCTTCAGACGATTGGGCTTCGATATTTTAATGTCTACGGGCCCCGCCAGGACCCGGCTTCTCAGTACGCCGCCGTCATTCCGAAGTTCATCCGGTTGGCCTTGAAAGGAGAGCCGATCCCGATTGAAGGGGATGGTCTCCAAACGCGGGATTTTACCTACATCGAAGACGTCGTCAATGCAAATCTTTTGGCGTTGTCGATGCCGGATCCGAGAGGGGCATGCATCAACATCGGTTTTGGGAAGCAGACGACGATTCGAGCGTTGGCGGATCTTATCCTTAAAGAGTCCAATTCCACCTCGCAGATCGTGTATGTGGACCCGCGTCCCGGGGACGTGCGCGATTCTCTCGCCGACATCTCTCTGGCCAAAAACCTTCTGGGATATAAACCGGAGTTTAGTTTGGGCGACGGACTCGTTAAGACGATTAATGGATACCGACTCAACCCGCCTGCCGGCGGGCACGGCTCTGGGTCTTTCAGAGATTCATGAAACGGTTTGGAGGAGGGTTTACATGGTTCACGCTGTTTTCCCTCTGCTTCATCGGCTTCGCGGGAAGCTCTGAGGGATCGGTGACGTTATCCTCGTCCTTTTCAGTCTCCGAAACCTACAACGACAACCTTTTTTTTACGGAGGCCGATCGGGAGGGTGATTTTTCAACGGCACTCGGACCCTCATTGAGGCTCCAGTACAGCAGCCCCGATTTCA
>CAYJTJ010000132.1:0-4386 GCA_964372835.1 uncultured Nitrospirota bacterium | reverse complement strand
CCCGGCGAGAGCGGGTTCGAAAAGGAGATCAAGCTTCGGCTGGACCGCTGGCGGGAAGTGCGTGATCGGAAGAGCAAGTAAGCTGGGGGCTCGGCGGCTACGGCGTCTCGGTCACTTGAGTCCGCCGGGGCTTCCCGTCGCCGCCGTAGACCATGAAGACCTTCTTCCCCTGGCGGACGTGGTAGATCGCCCAGGCCGGGGATTTCCCGTCGTAGGATGCCTGGGGATCTTCGCCGGTCGCCTTCAGGTGGTCGGGATAGGTGATGCCCACCTCGATCACCTCGGCCAATAGACATTCCGTCTTAAAGCCGCTTCCGGTTAAGGCGATATTCGTCAAAAGTTGGTTAATTCTTTCGGGATCGTTGAGCTCAATCGGTTCGACCATTTCGCCTCACATTATCTTACGCAGTTCGCCCTCCATCACCTTGACCCAGTTCTCGATCGGAACGGCCGCGTCCACCGTGATCTCATACTTTCCGTTCGGCAGCTTCCGAACCCGCCCCGGTGATTCGGGCGTCAACGGGATCTCGACCCATTCCCGCGAAATCTCCAGCCGATCCGTGACTTCAAAGACGGCGTTGATCTCCTTCATCGTGACGACCTTGAGCATCCGTTCCTCCGGTTCAATCGATCATACCTGATTAATCTAACATCGAGGGCGCCATGTTGTCAAAACGGCCACCCTGGGTCCCGGCTCCGGTCCCAACGGCGATCTCCGCAAGGGGATAGAACTATTTGATCCTATTCTGATAGAATAGTAAACTCAATCGGATACACCAAAATGGAAATCTTAAAGCTGAAAGAGATCCTCGCCCGGCGAATTCTCGTGATCGACGGCGCGATGGGGACGCAGATCCAGGCCAGAGATCTTTCGGCCAAGGATTTCGGCGGGCCGGCGCTCGAGGGCTGCAATGAAAACTTAAACCTCACACGGCCGGACGTGATCCAGTCCATTCACGAGGCGTATCTCGCGGCCGGGGCCGACATTATCGAGACGAACACGTTCGGCGGAACACCGATCGTCCTGGCCGAGTACGGGCTTGAGGGAAAGGTTCATGCGATCAATCGGGAAGGCGCCCGCCTGGCCCGCGCGGCCGCGGATCGATTTTCGACCCCCGACTCCCCCCGCTGGGTCGCCGGCGCGATGGGCCCGACCACAAAAACATTGCTTGTTACGGGCGGGGTGACGTTTGACCAACTGTCGGAATCCTTTTACCTCCAGACCAAGGGCCTGATCGAGGGCGGCGCGGATCTTCTGCTTCTTGAGACGACACAGGACACGCTCAATCTCAAGGCCGCCGGGATCGGCGTGCTCAAAGCGCTGGAGGAATCCGGACGGGCCCTCCCGCTCATGGTCTCGGCCACGATCGAGGCCACCGGAACGATGCTGGCCGGCCAGGATGTCGACGCGCTCTATACGTCTCTTGAGCATCTCCCGCTCTTTTCGATCGGGTTAAACTGCGCGACCGGTCCTGAATTCATGACGGATCATCTTCGGCTGCTTTCGTCGCTGGCAACTTGTTTTGTAAGCGTCTATCCCAACGCCGGGCTCCCGGATGAGGAAGGGCGTTATTCGGAGACACCCGAGTCGCTTTCCGCCAAGCTTTCCCGGTTCGCGCAGGAGGGCTGGATCAACATGGTCGGCGGCTGCTGCGGCACGACGCCGGAGCATATCGCCGCGATCGCCAAGGTGATGAAGGGAAAGAAGCCGCGCCTGCCGCAGACGCTTATCAAACCGGCCGTCTCCGGCATCGATTATTTGCCGATCGAAGATGACAACCGTCCGATTGTGGTCGGGGAGCGTACGAACGTCATCGGCAGCCGGAAATTCAAAGACCTGATCGTCAACGAGAAGATCGAGGAGGCGGCCGAAGTCGGCCGGGGACAGGTGAAAACCGGCGCCCAGGTTTTGGACGTTTGTATGGCGAATCCCGACCGCGACGAACGGCACGACATCGACCGCTTCATCCAGATCTTGAATAAAAAGGTGAAGGCCCCGATCATGATCGATTCCACCGATCCGGCCGTGACCGAGGCGGCGCTGAAGCACTGCCAGGGAAAATGCATCGTCAACTCGATCAACCTGGAGGACGGCGAGGAGCGGTTTGAAAAGATCGTTCCGCTCTTGAAAAAATACGGCGGCGCGGTGGTGATCGGATGCATCGACGAGGACAAGCAGCAGGGCATGGCCGTCACACGCCAGAGGAAGGTTGAAATCGCGCGCCGGTCGCACGATCTGCTCGTTAGAAAGTACGGCCTTTCCGCACGCGATCTCATTTTCGACGCCTTGGTCTTCCCCGTTGGGACCGGGGACGCCAACTACGTCGGTTCGGCGCCCGAGACGATCGAGGGAATCCGGCTGATCAAGCAGGCACTGCCCGAGACCAAGACGATCCTGGGGATCAGCAACGTCTCGTTCGGGCTTCCCCCGGCCGGCCGCGAGGTCTTAAACGCCGTATTTCTTTATCACAGCGTCAAGGCGGGGCTGGACTATGCGATCGTGAATGCCGAAAGGCTGGAGCGGTATCCCTCGATCCCGGAGGAGGAACGGCGGTTGGCCGAGGACCTGATTTTCTGGAGGGGCAAAGATCCCGTGGCGGCCTTCGCCGAGTTTTTCCGGGTCAAGAAACCTACCGCGAGGAAACCCGCAGCGAAGCGTTCGCTGGACGAGCGGCTGGCCGGATACATCATCGAGGGCTCGCGGGACGGGCTGATCGAGGACCTCAACGAGGCGCTCCAGCCCGCCGGCGAGGCACGAAAGGCCCGCCGCCCGCTCGAGATCATCAACGGGCCGCTGATGACCGGAATGGATGAGGTCGGGCGGCTGTTCAACAACAACGAGCTGATCGTGGCCGAGGTGCTACAATCCGCCGAGGCGATGAAGGCGGCCGTGCGCCACCTCGAACCGTTCATGGAGAAAGCCGAAACGGCGGCGCGGGGGAAGATCATACTGGCGACGGTCAAGGGCGATGTTCATGATATCGGCAAGAACCTGGTCGAGATCATCCTGGGAAACAACGGCTACCGGATCGTCAATCTCGGAATCAAGGTTCCGCCGGAGGAGCTGATCGCGGCCCATCACCGGGAAAAACCGGATGCGATCGGGCTGTCGGGACTCTTGGTGAAGTCCGCCCAGCAGATGGTCGTCACCGCGCAGGACTTCCGTGCGGCCGGGATCTCCGTTCCGATCCTCGTCGGCGGCGCCGCGCTCACGAAGCGATTCACCGATACGAAGATCGCGGCCGAATACGACGGGCCGGTGATCTACGCCAAGGATGCGATGAACGGCCTTGAGATCGCCAACCTTCTGATGAAGGACGAGTCGCGGGCCGCCTTCCTTGAAAAGGTCCGTGCCGAGCAGCATCAGTCCGTTAAGGCGGCCCAGGGCGCCTCTGGGAAGCTGCCGGAGACTTCCGCGCCCCCGGCCCCCCGTTCAAACGTGAGGCGGGATGCCCCGCTCCCTTCCCGGCCGAGGCTCGGTCCGAGGACGGTCAAGGATCCGCCTCTCGGTGAGATTTTCGCGTACATCAATCCCGTCATGCTGTACGGAAAGCACCTCGGCCTGAAGGGAAGTTTGGAAAAAAAGCTGGCCGAAAAAGACGAGAAGGCGGTCGGGCTGTTTGAGACCGTGGAGCGGTTTAAAAAAGAGGCGATCGATAAGAAATACATCACGCCGCAAGGGGTATATGGCTTCTTCCCCTGCCAGTCCAGAGGGGAAGACCTTCTGATCTACGATCCGGCGGATCCGTCCCGCCTCATCGAGACATTCCAATTCCCGCGGCAGTCCTCGGCCGAGAGGCTCTGTCTAACCGATTACTGCCGCGAGGTGGAATCGGGCGAGACCGACACCATCGCGCTCTTCGCCATCACATGCGGGCGGGACGTGAGGCGGCTCTCGACCGATTGGAAAGAGGCCGGCGAGTACCTCCGTTCCCACATGCTCCAGGCGGTCGCGATCGAGGGGGCGGAGGCGTTCGCCGAGTGGCTGCACCAAAAGATTCGCACCGAGTGGGGCTTTCCGGATCCCCCGGGGCTCACCCCGCAGGATCTCTTCCGAAAGCGGTACCGCGGCGTGCGCGTCTCCTTCGGCTATCCCGCCTGTCCGAACCTGGCCGACCAGCACAAGCTCTTCAAACTGCTCGAGGTTACGGCGCGGATCGGCATCGAGCTGACCGACGGCGACATGATGGATCCGGAGGCTTCCGTCTCAGCGCTGGTTTTCCACCACCCCGAAGCGAAGTATTTTAGGACGGATACGGCGTAAGGGATTTTGAATAAGGGGACCCTGGCCCATCGCTCCGCCTAAAAAGTAGCCTGTCCCCTTTTCTGTCCGAACCGATCACAGTTTGTGATCGGTTCCCCGCAGCAGATATGCCAGGTCAGGGG
>CAYJTJ010000131.1:0-4743 GCA_964372835.1 uncultured Nitrospirota bacterium | reverse complement strand
ATCCGGGCCTGGATGGGCGGATGCGTGGCGAAGAGGTGAAGCCAGCCGCGGCTGTTGCCGGAAATCTTCATCGTCGCCAGTGCGTCCTGGGTCGAATACCTAAGACGACTCGCCTGGACATACCGGTCGATGCCCTTCAGCGCCCCGATCATGGCCTCGGAGCCGTACTTCTGTGCCGCAAATCGATCGGCCGCGAACTCGCGGCGACGAGAAAACCAGCAGATCGGAATCATCGCGAGGAAGGACAGAACGACCTGGAGAAAGATGTAGGACACCATCCCCAACATCGGATTCCGTTCGGCGACGCGCCGGCTGATCAGGTTGCTGATAAAATAAACGAAGGTGTTCATCAAACCCGCCAGGACCGTCGTGGTGAACATATCCCCGTTGAGAACGTGGCCCATTTCATGCCCGAGAACCGCCCGCACCTCCCCTTCGTTAAGGTTTCGGAGGAGTCCGGTCGAGACCGCGACCATCGCGTTATTCTTGGACGGGCCGGTCGCGAAGGCGTTCGGGTCCGGGGCGTCATAGATCCAAACCTCGGGCATACGGATGCCGAGTGACCGGGAGAGATCCTCCACGGTTGAATAAATGATGCGCTCCTGATCCGACCGGGGCTGGATAATCCGGACCATACGGAGCATCCTCCGGACCATCTGTTTCGACAGCGCCAGGCTGATGAACGCGCCGCCGAAGCCGAACACGAAAGACCACAGGAGGAGGGTCTGATTCACGGACCCCCGCAGATCGATCCCGAAGGCCGGCAGGACCGCGTGAATCAGCACGTTGAAGGTGATGGACAACGTGACGAAGATCAGTACGTTGGCCAGAAGCAAAAGGAAAATACCCTTAATTCCTCTCATCGATTTTATTCCTCCAGAAACTTATTTTGTGAAAATGCCGCCATTCCATATTAACACAGTTCCTTTATTCGGTGTCAAGGTCGGGGCCCGCCGGCCAGACACCGTCCGATCTTAACGGGATGACCCGCGAGAAACTGTCGGACCGACATCCGTCGTCCGCTCGCCGGCTGCAGTTCGAGGAGGGTGAGGATCTCCCGCCCCGTCGCCACCGCGATCCCTTCGGGAGCGATGCCGACGATCGTGCCGGGGGCTTCCCGGGAGCTGTCAGGGGCCGGGCGCACTTTCCAGATTTTCCACCGCTCGGCCTCGTAATAGGTATAGCTCCCGGGCCAGGGGTCCAGACCGCGGATCCGGTTTGCGATCTCCATCCCACCCCTCGACCAGTCGATTTCGCCGGCCTCCTTCTCCAAAACCGGGGCAAGGCTCGCCTCGGAGGAATTCTGAGGCGAAGGGACAATTCCGCCCGACTCGATTCCGTCCAATGTCCTGATCAGGAGGTCCGCCCCCCGTACGGCCATCCGGATCGAAAGGCTGCCGGCCGTATCCTCCGGAAGAATGGGCAGGCGCTCCTGGAGGAGGATGTCCCCGGTGTCCATCCCCGCATCCATCCGAATGGTGGTCAGGCCGGTTTCGTTTTCCCCGCGGATGATCGCCCACTGGATGGGGGCCGCCCCGCGGTATTTGGGCAGGAGGGAGGCATGAAGGTTGATGCAGCCCCGCGGGGGAATCTCCAGGACCACCGGGGGAAGGATACGTCCGAAGGCCGCGACCGCGATGGCATCGGGCCGTAGATCCCAAAGCGCCTCCAGGAAAACCGGATCCTTTATTTTCTCCGGCTGGAGAACCGGAAGTCCCAGCTGGCCAGCCATGATCTTGGCGGGCGGCTCCGCCAGCCGTCCGCCCCGCCCGCGGGAACGGTCCGGCTGCGTAACCACCGCCAGAAGGGTATGGGATGATTGGGACACGGCCTTGAGGCTGGGCAGTGCGAACTCCGGCGTTCCCATGAAGACCAACCGCATTCCCATCCGCCGACCCCCCGCCCCCTTGATTCGATTCTTATCCGCCGCTTCCTATTCCGAGGCCGACTTCGCGCGCTTTCGCATCCGCTTCAGGATCATCTGCCGCTTGAGGCTGCTGACCCGATCCAGATAAAGGATCCCGACCAGGTGATCCATTTCGTGCTGGAGGAGACGCGCCATCAACCCTTTGCCCTCTAAAGTCACCTCTTTCCCCGATCGGTCAAGACCCTTGACGGACACCCGGTCGGCCCGCGTGACGCGGGTCCGGAATTCGGGCACGCTCAAGCACCCCTCCTCGCCGGTCTGGGAGCCGGATTTTAAGAGAAGCACGGGATTGATCAGAACGCCCGTCTGTCGGGGCTGGTCCTCCGACTCCTTGACGTCGTATACGAAGAGCCGGAGCGGGAGGCCGACTTGCGGGGCGGCCAGACCCAAGCCCGGTGCGGCATACATCGTGTCGAACATGTCGTCGATGATCCGTTGGAGTTCGTCATTAAACTCGGTAACCGGACTGGTTTTTTTCTTCAGAACCGATTCGGGATATTCGCGTATCGAGAGCACGGCCATAATCGGTATTTAGCATTTTTAAAACGAAAAAATCAAGCTTGACACCCCCCGTCCAGGTTGTTATCATACGGTTGCGGGGTGGAGCAGCACGGTAGCTCGTCGGGCTCATAACCCGAAGGTCGGTGGTTCAAATCCACCCCCCGCAACCAAATTTCATGACAGGGTTAGCTTTGATCGGGCTAACCCATTTTTTTGTGACGGCCGGCCTTCTCGTTATTCCAATGGGCTCGGTGTCTTAGGGTGGCGCGGCTGTGCACCGCTAACCCTCCTGTCCAACCCGCCGGAAAAGACGGCTTCGACTTCCGCGAGGTCCGGAATGCCCGCAATCAGCCTTGAACTCACGGTCGTCCTGCTTCTGATTCTGTGGGCTGAGTTCGTCAACGGCTGGACGGACGCACCCAACGCCATCGCGACCGTCATCGCCACCCGGTCGCTCTCGCCGCGCCAAGCGATCGCCATGGCCTCGGTGTTCAATCTGCTCGGCGTACTCTCGGGCACGGCCGTGGCGATGACGATCGGAAAGGGCATCATCGACCCCAGCGCCGTCGATCTCACGACCATCGGCGGCGCAATGGTCGGCATCATCGTCTGGTCAACCGTCGCGGCACGCTGGGGAATCCCGACGAGCGAGTCGCACGCGCTTGTATCCGGGCTGGCCGGTGCGGGACTGGCAACCGCCGGCTCCGATGTCCTGCTCTGGGCCGGGTGGAAGAAGGTGCTGCTCGGTCTGGTGTTCTCGTCGTTCCTGGGTATGATGGGCGGCTTCGCACTGGTGCTCGCCATTTATTGGCTCTTCCGGAAAGCCGCGCCGGGCAAGGTGCGCGGCCACTTCCAATACCTTCAGATCCTTTCCGCTGCATTCATGGCGTTCAGCCACGGCTCGAACGACGGTCAGAAATTTATGGGCGCGTTTACGCTGGCGCTGGTCTTGGGCGGGGCGCTTCCTTTGTTCTCGATCCCCATCTGGGTTATTCTGCTCTGCGCGGCCACAATGGCGTTGGGGACAATGACGGGCGGATGGCGCATCATGCGAACACTCGGGATGCGGGTGACCAAGCTCAAGCCACACGAAGGGTTTGCGGCTGAGATGGCCGCGGCAAGCACTATCGAGCTCGCCTCACGGTTCGGCATCCCGCTGAGTACCACGCACACGATTTCGACCGCGATCATAGGCGTCGGAGCGGCCCGCGGGGCTTCTGCCGTGCGCTGGGGAGTCGTGGGGCAGGTCGTCGCCGCATGGCTCCTTACCTTTCCGATCTGCGCGGTGATCAGCTGGGCGATCGTGATGATCCTGCGGTTGGTCAGGTAATGGCGAGTTGTTCGGAAAGCTCGGTCACGACCAGCGCGTAATTAAAGGACGGATTGTACCGGAGGATGGCTCGGAAGTTGGAAAAGATCGCCACCCACTGCTCTCCACGTTCCAGCGGGTAAGACATCAATGAAAATTCCTGCCCTTCGTTGACGGCGACCCCGTCTCCCGCCCAGGCCAATCCCAGTTTAGAGAACTGCTCCGGCGTTGTTCTTCCTTTCATCCCCTGATCCAGCAGTTGCCGCACGGCGGGGTCTTCCGGCCCGGGCCGCACCTTAAGACGGATCGGCGCTCCTTTCTCCCACCCATGGAGTTTCAGATAATTGGCCACGCTGGCCTGGATATCCCCATCCGATCTCCAGAGATCCCTTTTCCCGTCTCCATCCCCATCCACGGCAAACCGACGAAAGCTTGAGGGGATAAATTGGGGAGCGCCCATGGCTCCCGCATAGGAGCCCTTGACCGTCGAGGGATCAAGTCCTTCATCGCGACAAAGCAGAAGAAATTCGATCAGCTCCTTTTGGGCAAACCGCTCCCGCTGGGGGATCAATGTTAAGGCCGTGTTCAGGGCATCGAACACCCGGTACCCTCCATCGGTCCGGCGACCGAACTTGGATTCCACTCCGAGGATGGCGGCGATGACGGCCGGGTCCACCGGATAGGCCTGCCCCAGTTGAAGAAGGGAAACCCGATTCCGCCGGAGATACTCTTTCCCCTTTGAGACCACCTCGGGCGTAATGAACCGCTGCCGGTATTCATGATACGGCAGCCGCTCCGGAGGCTTCTCGTACTTCCCGGGAATTTCAGGAATGATTCGGGCCCGACTGAAGATATTTTCAAGCTCTTTCTGTGCGAAGCCGTGTGTCTGTTTCAATTCACTGAAAATCGAGATATAGCGAGGGTCCTTTCGAAACTCGACGGACCCGGTCGGGTGAGCCCACGCCCGATCTTCCTTCAATAATGCGATGGCCGAGAAACCCGCGAT
>CAYJTJ010000130.1:0-4752 GCA_964372835.1 uncultured Nitrospirota bacterium | reverse complement strand
CGTGACGAGGGCCACGATCAGGTTCAGTGTGATTTCCAGCATCCGTTTCTCCTAGGTCGCTCGGGGCCCCGCCTTTTCGATCAAGACCGTCGAGGTACGAAAGACCGGCACATGCCGGTTCGGCTCGACCTCGACCGTCAGGATATCCTTCACGGGCGGTTCATTGAAGGACTCCGGGAAAAAGACCATCCCCGGAGGGAATTTATCGTCAATCCGTACCGGGACCTCCACCTGACCGCGGTCGGACCGCAGGCGCACCCGATCCCCCTCCCCGATCCCCAGCCGCCGGGAGTCCTCCGAGCCCATGAAGAGAAAGCCCCGATCCATGATCTTCATCAGACCCTCGGCCTCGAGCGACATTTTCCCCGAATGGAAGAGCACCGGGCCGATCACCAGATCAAAGCGGCCGGCCGATCGATCGGGCCGTTTGGCCAAACGATACCGTTCCGAGAGTCCCTCCCCCATTCCGGTCTCCAGATACCGCCGGACCGCCTCGGAGACCGCGGACCGCTTCGGGAGTTCCTTCCAGCCGGGCCAGATCCGGGAGATTTCGCTCGTGATCTCGGCGCCGTCCTGGTACTCGAGGGGATAGCCCATCAGGGCCGCGATCTCGGAGAGGATTTCCCAGTCCGGCCGCGCGCCGTGGATCGGCTCGATCGCTTTGCGGACCGTCTGCACACGGCCCTCCTGATTCGTGAAGGTTCCGTTCTGCTCCGCGAAGCTCGCGGCCGGTAGAACGACGTCCGCGAGCTTCCCGCTCTCGGTCAGGAAGAGATCCTGGCAGACCACGAACTCGGCCGCCTCCAGCGCCTCGGCCGCCCCGGCCGAGGCCGGGAGGGTCCCCACCGGATTCTCTCCCATCAGGTAGATCCCCTTTACTTTCCCCTCGCGAGCGGCATGCAACATTTCGATCAGTGTCAGCCCGGGGCCGGCCGGGACGGATTCTTTCCAGGCCCGGTCCAGGCGCATCCGGTCTTCCTCAAGATCCGGGCGTCCCAGGCCGACAAGACGGTCCGGCACGACACCCATCTCGTAGGCGCCCAGTTCGTTATTCTCCTCGTACAGCGCGGCCAGACCGCTTCCCTCGGCGTCCAGCTTTCCGGTCAGCAGTGCCAGGTCTCCGAGGATCCGGATCGTATCAAACCCGTCCCGTGACCGCACGATCGAATCCCCGAAAAGAATTACGGCGCGCGGCGACCGTGCGATTTCCCCGGCCGCGGCCCGGATTTCCGCAAACGATACGCCCGAGGCGGCCTCGATCGCGGCGGGGGTCAACGAGCCGAGAGCTTCGCCTAACCGCCGCACGGACGCGTGTCCCCCGATCGCGGGCGAGACCCCTTTTCCCTCCACCACCGCCTTCACCAGTCCGGCCGCCACGGCGCGTTCCGCTCCGGGACGATGCCCGAGATGCCGTGTGGCGATGTTGACCAGATGGCTTAACGTGCTCACGCGGGGTTGAAGCGGCGTGGCCACGATGAGCTTGGCCCCGTTCTTGACCGCGGACTTGATCTTCAGTCCGGTAATCGGGTTCGTATGGGTCACGTCGGTGCCGATCGTGAAGATCAGGTCCGCCCGGGAGATTTCCTCAAAGGAGGTCAGCCACCGCGGCGATCCCCACAGATCGGTCAGGGCCCGGGCCGCGCTCACCATTCCGTACCGGACGGTGCTGTCCACGTTCGGACTGCCCAATACCAGACGGACGAATTTCTGGAAGAGATAGAGATTCTCGTTGGTGCACCGGGCCGAGGCCAGTGCGCCGATCGCCGCGCCGCCGTGTTCGTGTTTGATCCGCCCAAACCCCTCGGCCACGGCCTCCAGGGCCTCCTCCCAGGAGGTCGCAACCAGCCGACCGTCTTTCCGGATCAGGGGTTTGGTGAGGCGGTTCGGGCTGTTCACGAACTCGTATCCGAAATATCCCTTGGCGCAGAGATCCCCCTCGTTCCGGCCGGATCCCCAGACCGTCTTCGTTTCGTTTCCCCAGAAGGAGGTCACCTCGATCACCTCGCGCGTTTCGCTCCGGCATTCAAGCTTGAGGGAGCAGCCGTCGGCGCAGTAGGCGCAGATCGTCTCGGTCTTTTTCAACATCCAAGGGCGGTACTCATAAAGCGGGAGGCGGTTTAGGAAGGCGCCGACGGGGCAGATCTGGACGCAGCCGCCGCAGAACTCGCAGTCGAGCGGCTTGCCGCCGTAATGCCCGATCTCGATCTCGAACCCGCGGTTAAACGGCGCCAGGGCGCTCGATCCGATCACCTCGTCGCAGTAGCGGACGCACCGCATGCATTGGATGCAGCGGTTCATCTCCTTTTCGATCACGGGGCTGAAGTATTCTTTTTCGTAGACCCTTTTTTCCTCTTGGAAACGGCCGTACGCGGTGTACTTGTGGGAGTAATCCTGGAGCGGACACCGGCCCCCCTCGTCGCAGATCGGGCAGTCCAGCGGGTGATTGGCCAGGAGAAAGTCCAGGACTCCTTTTCGGGCCTCCTGGACCACCGGGGCGGCGGTCTGGACGATCATCCCCTCCGAGACCGGGACCGAGCAGGAGACCTGGAGCTTCGGCATCTTCTCGATCAGCACCAAGCACATCCGGCAGTTTCCGTCGGATTTCAGTTTCTGGTGGTAGCAGAAGAACGGGATCTCGATCCCAAGCTGCCGGGCCGCCTCGATCACCAGCGTCCCCTTCGGCACCTCGACCTCTTTCCCGTCGATCGTCAGCCGGACCGTGTCCGTCGCCTGTTTGACCGTTTCCGCCAAAGCCGCCCCTCCTTAGATTCGTCCAATCGCCAAAAGATCGCCGCCGTGGTTTCCCACATGGCACCGCTTCTCTTTAACGTGATACTCGTATTCCTCCCGCCAGTGCTTCAGCGTGCTTAAGATCGGCGCGATCTCGGCGTCACCGAACGCGCAGATCGTCTTGCCTCCGATGCTGTCGCAGATTTGGACCAGGAGATCGAGGTCCACCGTCTTCCCGTGCCCGTGCTCGATCCGACGCATCATCTGGACGAGCCATGAGGAGCCCTCCCGGCAGGGCGAACACTTCCCGCAGGTCTCGTGTGCGAAGAACTCCGTCAGGTTCAGCGCGGCCCAAACCATGCAGGTGTCCTGGTTCATCACCGTGACGCCGCCCGACCCCAGCATCGAGCCGACCTGCGCGATCGATTCGAAATCCATTTTGACGTCCAGCGAGGCCGGGGTCAGGAAGGCGGCCGAAGCACCGCCGGGGATGATCGCCTTGATCTCCTTGTTGTCCCGCATGCCCCCCGCGTGCTCGAAGATCAGTTCCCGGAGCGTGATCCCCATCGGCACCTCGTAATTGCCCGGCCGGTTGACGTGGCCGCTCAGCGAGAAGATGCGCATCCCCGGGCTCTTGGGAGGCGCGCCGATCGAGCTGAACCATTCCGCCCCGCGGTTCACGATGTGAGGAAGGTTCGCCAGCGTTTCGACGTTGTTCACGACGGTCGGCTTCTCATAAAGCCCGTGGGTGGCCGGGAAGGGCGGTTTGGTCCGGGGAAGCCCCCGCTTCCCTTCGATCGATTCCAGAAGTGCCGTCTCCTCACCGCAGATGTAGGCCCCCGCCCCGACATGGAGATAAATCTCAAGATCCACTCCGCTACCCAGAATGTTCTTTCCAATGTAGCCCGCCCGGTTTGCCTCGGCCAGGGCCTTCTTTAATACCTCCACGCCGTAAACGAATTCGCCGCGGATGTAGATGTAGGCCACTTTCGCCCCGATGGCGTAGGCCGAGAGAATCATCCCCTCGATCAGCTGATGCGGATCCCGCTCGATCAGCTGGCGGTCCTTGAAGGTCCCCGGCTCGCTCTCGTCCGCGTTGCAGCAGAGGTATTTGGTGAGGGAGGGATCCTTGGGGAGAAAACCCCACTTCATCCCGGTGGGGAATCCCGCCCCGCCTCGGCCCCGCAGCCCGGACCGCTTGACCAGATCGGTCAGCTCGGCCGGCGCGATCTCCTTGAAGGCCTTCCGGATCGCGCGGTAGCCCCCCTGGCGCTCATAATCCGCGAGGCTTCCGGTGTATCCCGGCGTCTCCATATTTTTAAGAAGCACCTTTTCGTATTGACTTGGCATTTAACTCCCGCCGGCTCCCCTTCGAAAACGATGATCATCGGTTCCATTCGATGAGCGGGTGGCCGAGGCGGGGCGCCCCACCGCGCGGAGCCGGGGTCCCCACACCGGGCGGGGTGGCGAGCACGGCGGGGCTGCCGAAGGACAGGACCCGCGAAATAAAAATTTCGAAGCGACTCGTTTCAATTTTCCCCCATCGGCTGCAGTTTCGTTCGACCGCCTTTCTTTAAATCATCCAGGATCCGGTCCACCTTCTCGGGCGTCAGGCCTTCGTAGAACGCCCCGTTCACCTGCATCACGGGCGCCGTTCCGCAAGAGGCGATGCATTCCACCGTCTTGAGCGTGAACTGCCCGTCCGGCGTCGTCTCCCCCACCTCGATGCCGAGCCTCCGTTTAAGGTGGCCCAGGATGTTTTCGGATCCGACCAGCGCGCAGGAGAGCGTCCGGCAGAGATTAATCATGTACTTCCCGACCGGCTTCGGGTTCAGCATCGTGTAGAAGGTCACGACCTCGAAGACTTTCGGCGGGGTCAGATCGAGCCGCTTCGCGACGAGCTCCATCACCCCCTCGCTGATATGCCCGAACTCCTCCTGCGCGAGGTTTAAGACGGGCAGCATCGCCGAGCGCTTGTCCGGATAGTGGGTCAGGAGCTCGGCGATCTCCTTCTCGGCCTTC
>CAYJTJ010000129.1:0-4753 GCA_964372835.1 uncultured Nitrospirota bacterium | reverse complement strand
ACCGTTTACCCGAACGTGGATTGAAGCCTCGATCCATCGCCGGGGCGCGCCCCGGCCACCGCGCTGCCCCGAATGATCCATCGGCGAGGCATGCCTTCCCACCCAAACTTTCCAGCGAAAATAAATTGAATTCCTAGTTACATCAGCAGAGTCGTCCACCGGAGAATAGGACTTGACATCGGGCAGTAACGCTGTTAGAGTCCGATGCCTTGTTATAATCCGCGCCATTGATAAGCGCCAACGGCGCGTAACCGCCGGGCGCGAAGCCGTCTGTCCCGGACCCGCTCCAATCGACGGGTTCATCGGAAAGAAGGGCTGCCAAAATGCCCCGAAGACAAAGCCTGATTTTCGCCCTCCTAACGGGTTTGATCGTCCTGAGCGCGCCCGGTTCCTCGCAGGTCGGCGCGACTTCGCAAACCCGTAATGTATTTGGTCCTGAGCATTTTATCCGCACCACAGGCCCAACCAATGTTTTCAACCGTTCCTTCTCTGTTCCATCCTATGTGACGGGACCTTACCTTCTTCATGTCCAAAACGGCCGCTGGGATGAGACGGATAGTTTATCGGATACGATCTCTTCCGGAACGGTCTCGATCAATGGGATCGAAATCGTCAACCCGTCGGATTTTAAACAAAACGTCGCGACCATTAAACGGGTCGTGGCGCTCGATTCCCAGAACAGTTTGGATGTCACTTTAAATAGCGCACCAGGAACTTTTATTGCCGTGACGATTTCAGGGATGATCAATCTTGGCCGTCTGAGCCAGCCCCGGTCCGGCCATACCGCCGCGGTCCTTCCCGATGGAGGCCTCCTGGTGGTGGGAGGCGGAAACGGCGGCGGCTTTCTGTCCTCCGCCGAACGGTTTGATCCGGTCTCCCTGTCGTTTGTCCCTTTAACCGGCGTTCTGGGGACGGCAAGGTCCGGTCAGGCCGGGGCAGTTTTGGCCGACCAGACCCACCTGATCGTGGGAGGGGAAAGGGCCGGATCCGTCCTGGCCTCGGCCGAGCAGATTGATCCGGCACGCGGGCTGTTTACAGAAATTTCGGAGAGCCTTCGGATCGCACGATCCGGATCGACCGCCACGGCGCTCTTGGACGGGCGGGTCCTGATTGTGGCCGGCCGGGGCGTCATGGCTTCCGGATCGGCCGAGGCCTTTGACGCCCAAAGCGCGGTTCTGTTCAAACCTCCATATGACTCGCGAAGCGGGAGGTTTACCCTGCTTCCCGGGGTCCTGTCGGTGTCGCGATGGGACCATACGGCCACGCTTATGCCGGACGGCCGGATCCTGATTATCGGCGGGCAAGCTGATTCGGGGTATTTAGACACGGCCGAGTTGTTCGATCCCGCCACGGAACGGTTTACGCCGCTTTCGTCCGCCATGACCACCCGCCGTGCCGGTCACGCCGCGACACTGTTGCCGGACGGCCGGGTCTTAATCTTGGGCGGCCGGAACGAAACGGGCCATCTCTCCACGGCCGAGGTGTACGATCCGGCCACGGAAGGGTTCAGGTCGCTCTCGCCCGGCCTGCTGACGCCCCGGTCAAACCATACCGCCGCGCTGCTCTATTTCGGTGAGATTCTGATCGCGGGCGGCGAGAATAGTACGGGGGTCCTCGACACGGCGGAGTTGTACGGTCCTCCGCCCGCTGACTTCACAGCCCCCGAGGTGGTTGGGATCGGCCTGGCCGATGGTGCGACCGGGGTGGATCTGACCGAGATCATCGGAATCCGATTCTCGGAGCCGGTGAACGTCACGACGCTTCATCCCGGGAGCGTACAGCTCACGGGCAGCGGATGGGTGGATGTCACCCTGAGCGCGGCCGAGCAGGGGCTGATGGTCTTTCTCGTGCCCAAGGCAAAACTGGCTCCTGGCACAACCTATACTTTGATGCTGACCTCCGACATTGCCGATACGGCCGGAAACCCGCTGGTGCCGTTTACCGGCCGCTTCACGACCGTTCCGGCCCCGGTGATCACCGGTGTGTTGCCCAATCATGCGCCGGGAGGGGCGGGAGTGATCATCACCGGCCAAAATTTTGATTCCGCCGCGCCCATCCGGAATATCGTGAGGTTCAACGAGGTCGAGGCCTTGGTCGTCTCCGCCACCGCGACGCGGATCGAAACGAGCGTGCCGTTCGAGGCTCCGGTCGGAGCCGGTAGCCTCAGCGTAGCGACCCGGGGCGGCAAGGCCACCGCGTCCTTTAGCGTAGACAATCCGGCGCCGACGTTACTCTCCTTATCGCCGAATTCAGTTATTATCGGAAGCGGCGCGTTCATGCTGACACTGGATGGCGACAACTTTACCCCGTCCTCCTCGGTGAATTTCGGCGGCACGGTCCTGGCCCCGATCTTCGTGAACCGCACCCGGCTTCATGTCAACCTTCCGGCCTCCGCGGGCGGGGTCTCCGGCGTGATTGAGGTCCTTGTCACCAATCCTGCTCCGGGCGGCGGGCCATCAAACGGGATAGACTTTATCGTGGCCAACCCCGTCCCTTTCATCGCCTCTGTATCGCCGGACTCCGTTGATGCGGGCTACGGGGCTTTCACCTTAAACATTATTGGAGATGGCTTTGTGCCCACGTCCGTGGTTTCGTTCAATGGCCAGGTTCTGGCGACAGCATACCTCGGTTCAACCCAACTGGCCGCTTCGGTTTCGGACTTGCTGATCGGCCAGAGCGGGGTTTATCCGATCGTCGCAACCAACCCGCCCCCCGGTGGTGGAAGTTCGGCGGCCTTCGGCTTCTCGGTGCGGGAGGCCGAGCGGTTTGTGATCACGCCCGGAGAAATTCCTCAGGGGGTGACGCATAAGAAAATTCGGGTTCGGGGTCGAGGGATCCGGTCGGGAACATCGGTCGAGGTGACCGGCCCGGGGATCACGGTCCATGAGACTACCCTGGCCGACTTTTATGCCGTGACCGACAGCCGATCCGGAGGGCCGGCCTTTGACTGGCGGGAAGCCACCGGCGGCAGCCTGACCCTCGCCCCTTGCGATGACTGCTCCTCGGAAGGCATTTCGATCCCATTCCCGATGACGATCTTCGGACAGGCCGTGACCGTTTTTTATATCAACAGCAACGGCCTGGTCACGTTCGATGAGCCCAGCCAATCCTTTTCCAACATGCCGATCCCGCATCCGGATCCGCCAAACCTTTACCTGGCCCCCTTCTGGGATGACCTGTTCGATGGACTGGTCTATGTTCAGACATTCGGGGCCGCTCCGAACCGGGTGATGGCGATCCAGTGGGACCATATCAGCACCTGCTGCGACTCGGCCGCGAGCGATCTGACCTTTGAGATTCTACTTCATGAAGCAACCCAGGCGATTACGTTCCAGTACCGGTCGCTCTCAGGTCTGGATTATGACGGCCGTTTCGCGACGGTCGGGATGGAGTCGGCCGAGGGCCTGGAGGGAATGATCTACCTTGTGGACGGGATGCCATCGGAAAGGCTGCTGGAAGGCGGCCTCGCGATTACCTTCACGCCCGTCGCGACGCCTGTGGTGATGTTGGACGTCAGTGTATCTGAAGACGCCCCCTTGGGTGGGCGCGACGTCTTTTTAGTTGATGAAGACGGAGCGAGAACCCCGGCCGGAATCCTGACCGTGATTCCTAACCCGATTGAGCTTTCGATCACGTCCCCGGCACCTCGAAGCATCGTTTTCGAAGAGAGTCTTGCAGTCACCGGAATCATCACGTCCGAGAGCGGCGTCTCCGGCGTGATGGTAAATGGTATTCAAGCTCGGTTGAACGGGCCACAGTTCGCTGTCGATAACGTTCCTCTGGCTCTCGGAGATAACGTGATTACGGCCGTCGCGACCGATACGGCAGGTAATAATCGGACAACCACCATCACGGTGCGATACAACAACCCTCTGCCCATCATAACTTCGGTGGATCCGGCCGGTGTTTTGCTCGGTGCGGACCTTGTGACATTAACCGTAGACGGCACGGGTTTCATACCGGGCTCCCTGATCTATGTCAACGGCGTGCCGCATCTTACGGTCTTTCAAGGGCCTCACCGGTTGAAGACAGATATCGGCATCAAAAGTTCCTTCTTTATTTCCTCAAGAGGCGCCATTCTGTCTGTTTGGGTGGTCAACCCCTCGCCGGGAGGCGGTTCTTCCAACATGGTGAGCTTCGAAGTCCGAAACCCTGCGCCTATCATTTTAACCATCTCGCCAATGCAAGTTCCGGCCGGCAGCCGGGATATCCGGCTGGCGGTGGAAGGGACGCAGTTCGTCAACGGGTCGGTGATTAATCTTAACGGCATCCCCCTGCCGACGACCTTCATGAGCTCTACGCACCTGGCGGCATCCGTCCAGCCATTCCTCCTGTCGCAAACAGGTCAATACCCGGTTACCGTGACAAATCCCTCCCCGGGCGGCGGCACGTCGTCCGCCGTTGGTTTCCTGGTTACGCCAAGCGTAACGATCTCGCCGAGCCAAGTCGGCCAAGGCGCGCCCCATGCGCAGGTGACGATCCAGGGTCCTCGGATTGCGGAAGGAACCTCGGTCCAGATCGGCGGGACCGGGGTCACCGTTAATGGCGCGGCGTTTTCCACCAGTTACGAGGTAAGAGATAACCGATCCGGCACCGGGCCGGCCTTCTCCTGGCTGGACGCGACCATCGGGCGTTTGGCGCTTGGCCCGTGCCCGGCTCATGATAATTTCATCAATACGCCAATCGAATTCCCTTTCACGGCCTTTGGAAGAGCCGTTGAATCTTTCTCGCTCAACTGCAACGGCCTGATTCA
>CAYJTJ010000128.1:2511-4850 GCA_964372835.1 uncultured Nitrospirota bacterium | reverse complement strand
ATCACATATTCCTTAGGTGTCTTCGCGTGGGCCTTTCCTTTCTTGATATTGGCCTTGTACTCCGGAGAGGCAATACGCCGAGGGGCGTTTTGTCCCTCAATGAGCAGGGGCCCAATCACGCCGAACGACGCCATTTTGATCCCGGGAATCTGATGGCAGACGAAGCAGGTCATCTTGGTTACGATCTGCTCGGGCGTATCGGTCGCCAGGGCGATCGGCGGGCCGGCCGGCGCCGCGGCGGTTTGAGCCGCCCCCGCTTTGGGACGGTCGGCTTCCGGAATAAATTTCAGATAGGCGGCGCGAATCTCCCTGGCAGGCGGAGGAGTCTCGCCTTCCCTGAAGAACAGCCACGTATCGACCGCAATCAGCTCTTCGATCGTCAGTCCGATCGGGGGTTTATGAATGAAGGGCATCGGGCTTTCCCGATCATCCGTTCCCTTGATGCCAAACCCCACGACGACGTAACAGGATGGACAGGCATGGGACTCTGAGATATACTCCTGGGCCGTCGTCGCACGGCCGCTCCCCTTATGGGACTCGACCTGGACGGTATCCGGATTCGTATACCGGGGCTCTTTAATCCTCTCGGCGGCCCGCTTGCCGATCCCGATCAGATTGGGGGCACGATCTCCGATGTCCCCTTGTTTGAATGTGTGGCACAACGGGCACTGCCCCTTTCCAATTCCCCTCTCCGCAAACCCTCCGACCTTGCCGAAAATAATCGTCTCGCCCATTTCGGCCAGCTTTTCAACCGGCATCGTATCCACGGCGCTCGGATCGATTTTCGGGGCGGGGGGTGGAACTTCCCCACGGGTCTGCGGAAGCCAGTTGGAGTAGGTCGCGAAGATTCCGGTCATGACCATGTAGAAACCGATGGCGGCCATGATCCCCCGGACCCTGGGAAAGTTGTAGGCGATGAGGAAAAGGACGAGCGACGAGAACAGGATAACAGCCGATAACACCCCTTGAGTCACGTTCGTTCTCCTGTAGTGGTAAGGGTTGGGGGCCGGCTTTGACGCCGGCCCCCAGGGGTTAGTTTTCTATGTTGGCTTACTCCGACCCACCCGCCATGACGGGCTGAGGCATTTCTTTTCGAGCCTGCGCAATGGCATGTTTGGAGGTGAGTTCGCCGAGCCAGAAAACAAACAGCACGAACAGCCAGAAGACCATCACGTTGATGGACATCACATTGGCGGCGAACCCGATGGTGTGCGTGAATGCCCACGGGGAGTTATCGCGGAAGACCTCCATGGCGTGCCAGAACAGCCTCACGGAGGAGCGGATATACCCCATTAGGGCCATCAACCACGTGAAGGAGACGGCCAGCGCGAACAGCGCGTATTGAGATCTCACCGAGATCTTGCCCCACTCAATCGGGCCGGTGAGCTTCGCCCCCTTCATCATGGCGATATTGATCGCACTGCCCACGAACAGCGTCGTGAGGGTTCCCATCACCTGGGGTACGGATAGGCCCACGCGGATGTTGGCCGGGATATAGTAGCCGTAGATCGCCAACCACCAGTTATTCACCATCGCAACCGCGAACATGGCGACCAAGGCGGCGTTACCCCAGGTCTCCCACTTCACCGTTATGATTTTATTGCTTCGCTGATAGAGAAGGAACGAGATGATGGTGGTCATGATCATCGTATTCACGGCGCCGTTTTTGGCGGACATCACGCCGAAATTTCCGATGATCGGATGCTGCTGACCCCCGATCGCCTTCAGCTCGGCCGGGCGCATCACAAGCGTATGGGGTGTCAGCCAGACCAGGAAGGCCGCCGTCGTCAGGAAGAGAATGTACTTGATGTACTTCTCGAATCGCTCGGCGCCTTTCATCCGCTGCATTCCGTTAAAGAGGTAGTAGTTCGTCGAAAAGAACAGCGCCCCGATCAGCACGGCCTGAATAATAAACAGCCACGCGAGGAGGCCGCCCATCAGGGTGATCCCCATCTGCTGGCGGTATCCGTAGACCTCACGCATCAACCAGTAGCCCGCGAAGGGAAGCGGGATCAAGGAGGCCACGGCCATGAACATCGAGATGTAACCCATCCAGTCGTAGTGGGCCTTCTCCTCGGCCGTTTTCGCGGACAGGAACTTGTAAGCCGCATAAGCCGCCACGATACCGCCTCCGAACACCATGTTTCCGATGACTCGGTGAACGTTCAGCGGCGCCCACAACGCGGTATGCAGAAGGTTCCACAGACTTCCCAGATACCGCCCCTGCTCATCCACGCCGGCGGGCGACATCATGAAGGCCGCCCAGGAATTGGCGAGCATCATCAGAACGGTTCCAAAAACGTTGAGCAGAACCCCAAGGCTGGCATGGACCCACTTGG
>CAYJTJ010000128.1:0-2411 GCA_964372835.1 uncultured Nitrospirota bacterium | reverse complement strand
ACTCGATTTTCACTGAGGGGATACGGCAGTGTGTAGCTGGGGTAGTCCGTATCTTTGAGCTCGGGGACGGGGGGTCCTGATACAGGTCCTTCGAACTTGAAGTAAACGTCCTTGGCCTTCTCGGCGCCTTCGGGTATCGGGATCGGACGGCCCTTATTATACGCCGCCATGGCCGGGGTTGTGAACAACGGCATGACCATGGTTAAGAGAAGAAATGCCGCCAGGGTCCCCATCGTCAACAGAGACCACAACCGGATCCTTTTGCTCATTGTCTTCATGGCTCATCCCCCCTTTTCTATTTTTACTTCAAACCGCCTTGACCCCCGGAACGTGACGCGCAATGGAAATTAACGATCGAAACCTCGCTTGTCTTGATTTCAACGAAAAAGGAATAAATAATCGAGCCCCTGTATCTTCATAAATACAATATTAATAATTTGGAAAACAACCACCCAAACCCCGAAAAACAACACGTAAGCGATCACCGTTTTCATGGAAGGCTCCCCTCTATATGATCGTGGTCAGCCCAAACCTGATTAATCCAGAATCCCTGCACGCCGCACGCGGGTCTATTTTAAGCAAGCCCGTCCAGCCAGATGAAGAACCAAAGGGTGGCGATCCAAGTCACGATGTAGAGGATCGGTCCCGCTTTTTTCTGGATGTAGTCCATTCCCAACTCTCCTCCGCAATTCTTCAGGAAAACGGCAACATAAATTTTAGCGTTAACTATTTTAGTCAATCCGTAAAGTTCTGTCAAGCAAAAAAACCAAGTCCGGACTTCAAGAGGTACGATACGGTGCTTTATAACCGCTTAAAGACTAAATATTTAATTAAAATCAATAAGTTACTATGATGACTGGGCGCATCGAAATCCAATCGTTACGTCCCGGTATTCCGGATACATTTTAAACCGAACTGAGACCTCCGCTCGCTTGATCGAATCATTCCAGGAGGCTCCTCGTATCACCCGCTGCTGGCCATGCTGGGCACCCAAGGGATTATGGACCGGAAGGAGACGATAGGAGTCCTGATCAAACCAATCCGATACCCACTCCATGACGTTTCCGGCCATCCCCCGAATTCCATAGGGACTCACATCCTTGGCAAACTGATCCACCTCGGCGGTGAATGGGAACCCGTCCTCCATCCCGACCAGATTGGCATTTTCCGGAGTCTCGTCGTTACCCCACGGCCATATCCGGGGCTCGGTTCCTCTAGCCGCCTTTTCCCATTCGGCCTCTGTCGGAAGTCGTTTCCCTTTCCACCGACAGTAATCCACGGCCTGGTACCACTTCACGCCGACGACGGGATTGAGCGGCCTGATAAAGAGTGGAAGGTTTTCGGTCACGCCGCTGGAGAGATATCCGGCCAGCCGCGGTTTGGGCTGCCCCGTGAGGGTAACGAAGGCGTAATATTGCGCAAAGGTCACCTCGTATTTATCGATATAGAAGGCGTCCAGATAGATTTTTCGAATCGGCTGCTGGTCATCGGGTCCGCGCTCGCTCCCCATGATGAACTCACCCGCCGGAATCAAGATCATCTCATCGAACTCCCCATCAATTCGGGCCTGCCGAACCTCCAACTCGGCCTTGCGGGATTCCTCGGTCACCCGGGCCACCATCTCGGCCTTGGATTCAAATCCCTTTTTTGGATCCGATTCGATCTCCACCAGAGAGGGCCCCTCATCGTTGCGAATGCCGATCTGTATCAGGGCTAGGATGACGAATACAAGGGCGAGATAGAACGTGATCAGGTATTTACTCATTTCGGCTTCGCATCCTTCCGAGCAGCGGGATCCCAGCAAACCGGTTGGAGCAAGGAACCGGGAATGTATCCTTCCGGAACGGATTACGGTAAATTAGGGTGGCGGGGAAGAGTCCCATCGGCACATGGATCGATGTTCAGAATCTCGAATCGTCCGGAAAAAATCACCGGATCGGATTCGTGCCCGGCCGAGGGAGATGGTTTACCGTTTTCGTCCAGTCGCGGCGATCCGAGGCTCGCCCAGCCTGGCCTCGCCATTGGTACTGGAACCGGTGGGCCAGGCCGCCAGTTCGGATGACGGTGTCTTTCGGCTTGTCCGGGAGCGATACAGCATCTGGCCGATAAAAATTCCGGCCATGAATACGGCGCCCGTGTAAAAAAGGACGTAGACGGCGTAAAAGAAATGCTTCACTCCACTCACCCCCCCGGATCGGTCTATCATTCCTTTAATGTTAATTCGCTCGATTCACGGGCCTCGGCCACCCCCGGATCGGATTCGGATGGAGGCCCCTTGACGGTATTCGATGCGAGCTTTCGTTCCAGTCGATCGCCGATGAAAACGCCGATCATGAACACGGCCCCGGTATAAACCAGGACATATAACGCATACAACTGCCCGATGACCATGCCCGCCAAGAAAACGGCGG
>CAYJTJ010000127.1:0-4867 GCA_964372835.1 uncultured Nitrospirota bacterium | reverse complement strand
TATGATTATCTGAAAGGCCGAACCGAGTTTCAGGGCCGCCTTCGGGGCGTCGTGGCGGATCTCTTCGAGGTGCCGAAGGCCCTTGAGCCGGCCGTCGAGGCCGTGCTGGGAGAACGGCTTAAGGGAATCCTTTTTCATGACCATGCCGAGATCCGGCTCGCGATCCAGCGCCTCAAGTCGGACGCCATGGGACGAGGCCTGTTTCTCCCCCAAAACCCGCGTCCCGAAAACATCCCGGCCCCCCTCCCGAAGGGAGAAGGCCTCATCGGCCCGATTCTAAACCAGGTCCAGGTCAGGCCCGGTTACGAGTTCCTCGCGCAGACGCTCCTGGGATCGGTTTTCCTTGTGAGGGATATCGAGACCGCGCTTTCCGTCTGGACAACTCGATCATCGGGATGGACGTTCGTCACCTCGGACGGGGACGTGTTGGAGCCCAGCGGTCCGGTTTGGGCCGGGCGCCGATCCGAATCCGAGACGGGCCACCTCAAAACGCGACGGGTCATCCGAGAACTGGAAAACGAAATCGGCCGGATCCGCTCTGAACTCGCCTCGGCCGAATCCCGGCAGTCCCGTCTTGCCCAGGAGATGGAGGCCCTCGCCCAAAAACAGCACGACTTCGGGGAGGAGAAAGGCCGGCGGCATCAGGAAACGGCCGCCCTCCGCCAGAAGATCGCGCTGCTTGAGGCCGATCGGCAGCGCCTCGAGGAACGCCTCGATCTTCTCCGGGTCGAACTCGCCGAGGAGGCCCGGGAGGCGGACGCCGTCGAGGCGGGGCGGGTCGAGGCGGGGCGGGAGCTCGAGGCGCACCTGCACACACAGGCCGAGACGGAAACGGCACTGGGGAATCTTAACAGGGCGCTCGAAGAATTGACCGAGAAACGGGAAAGGACGCGGACGGATACCGGACAGCTTCGGGTTGAACTCTCCTCGCTGATCCATCGGACCGAGTCCCTCGATCAAGAGCGCGCCCGCCTCCGGGAGGAGCAGGCCTCAAACGAAGAACAGCAGCGCCGGATCGTTTCCGAGCTGGAGGCGCTGGCCTCAAAGCGTCAGTCGGCTCATCGGGATATCCAGGCCACCGAGGCCGCGATCCGCTCGCAGACGGAAGAGCTGACCGTGACCCAGAGGAGGCTCTCCGTCCAGTCCGAATCGTGCGCCGTCGATCTGGCCGAGATCAAGCGATTGGAAACCGGACTCGCCCAGGTTCGCTCCGAACTCGGCGGGGTCGAGAGGCCTCTGAGGGAACTGGAACTCCGGGAATCCGAGTCCCGATTGCGGCAGATCCATCTCGTCGACCAGGCCGCCACACACTATCAGATCTCGCTGGAGCCCGCCGCGTCCCAGCCGGCGGATGCGATCATCCCCGCCCAGGTCCGGCAGCATCTCCAGGAGATCAAATCAAGGCTGGACTCCCTCGGACCGGTCAATCTGGCCGCCATCGAGGAGTACCGGGAACTGGACGAACGATACCGGTTCCTGACCGGCCAGGAGTCCGATTTAAAACAGTCCATGGAGGATCTCCATTCCGCGATCCAGAAGATTAATCGGACCACGCGTGAGATGTTCCTATCGGCCTACACGGCGCTGCGTGAAAAATTTCGGACGGTCTTCGCGGAATTCTTCGAGGGGGGTCTTGCCGACCTGGTGCTCCTGGATACGAACCTCCCGCTGGAGTCCGGCATCGAGATCGTCGCCCAACCGCCCGGCAAGCGTCTAAAAAGCATCACGCTGCTCTCCGGCGGGGAAAAGGCGCTCACGGCGATCGCGCTTCTGTTCGCGAGTTTCCTCATCCATCCCAGCCCGTTCTGCATTTTAGACGAGATCGACGCGCCACTGGACGAGGAGAACATCCGGCGATTCTTGAAGGTCCTCCGGAAAATGCTGGATCACTCCCAATTTCTGATCATCACCCACAACAAGCGGACGATGGAACATTCGGATCTCCTGTATGGGGTGACGATGGAGGAGGCCGGCGTCTCCAAGCTGGTCTCGGTTAAACTGGACGCGAATGGAAACGGGTATTCAACCGGACGGCCGGCCGCGGAACGGGAATCCTCGACCCGGTCGGCCACGGCCTGAGGGCTCTGCCGGTCTTCGCTTCATAAACGGCTCAATCGGTCCAGGTCCTCTTCCTTCCCGATCACGACCATGATGGCGCCCAATTCCAGCCGGTCTTCGGCCGAAGGATTTAGATTGAAGATTTCCTCCGTTTGGGTCACGCCCTTGACCGTTTTCTCCACCTTTTTCCGCGTCCCGATCAGGCTCACGCCGTATTTCGTCCGGAGCCCATTCTCCACGAGCGTCTTGCCGGCCAGGGACGGGGGAACCGGGAGCTCGGCCACGCTGTAGCCGGGAGCCAGTTCCAGATATTCCAGGACGTTCGGGGCGATCAGGCTGTGCGCCAGCCGGACGGCGGCGTCCCGTTCGGGAAAGATGACGCGGCTGACGCCCAGATTCGTCAGGACCTTTCCGTGAACGGGCGTGACGGCCTTGGCGATGATCTCCTTGACCCCCAGATCCTTCAGGGCCATCACGATCAGGATGCTGGCCTCGATGTTCTCGCCGATGCTGACGACGGCGGCGTCCACGTTCTGCGCGCTGATCGCCTTGAGGGCCTTCTCATCCGCCGCATCGCACTCGACGGCGTAGGTCGCGAAATCGCTCACGGCCTCGATCTTCCTCTCGTCCCGGTCGATCGCCAGAACCTCGCAACCTTTCTTGATCAGCGTCTCGGCCACGCTGTATCCGAATCGGCCCAGTCCAATCACGGCCACTTGGCGCATCATCAACCTCCCATTTTATGCCTTTTAATTCATCGGTCTTGAAATTCCGCTCGACTCGCCCGAATGACCCCGGTTCACCCGATCATCACTCGTCCCTCGGGATATCGATAGCGGACATGCTGAACATGGGTCATGGCCGTCATTCCGATCGCCAGCGGCCCGATCCGGCCCAGGAGCATCGTGAGGATGATCACACTCTTCCCAAAATCGCTGAACAGTGCGCAAAGGCTTCGACTCCCGCCGTCCCCGGTCGACAATCCCACCGTGGCGGCCGCCGAGGCGACCTCAAAAAGCGTCGGGAGCATCATCTTTCCCTCCGAATGGAGAAGGATCAGGGTCACGCCCGTAACCAGGATCATCGCCATCGCCGCGAGGAAGAAGGACTTCGCGATCACTTGGACCGGTAACCTCCGGTAAAAAAGCGTCACGTCGTTGCGTCCTCGCATCGTGGCCCACAGCGCGGCCGCCATGACCGCCAGCGTCGAGGTCTTGATTCCCCCCGCCGTCGAGCCGGGCGACCCCCCAACGAACATGAGGAGGACCAGGAGATACAACGTGGGAGCACTCAAGCTCGCCGTGTCGACCGTATTAAAACCGGCGGTCCGGGCCGAAACCGTCTGAAACAGACCGGTTAGGCCGAGCCACGCCCACGATCCGGTGATTCCATCCGGGTTCTGGCCTTCAAACAGGAGATAGGCCGCCGTTCCCCCTAGAATCAATACGGCCGTGGTCGCGATCACCATTTTGGTATGAAGCGAGAGGCGAAGAACCTCTCGGTTGATTCGTCTTATGATATCCTGATACACCAGAAAACCCAACCCGCCTAAAATAATAAGGGCGATCACGATCCCGTTGACGGCCAGATCGGTTTGATAATTTAACAGACTGTTTGAAAAAAGGGAAAAGCCGGCGTTGTTGAAAGCCGAGATCGCATGAAATATCCCGAAATAAATCGCATCGGCCGGCGGCATGTCCTCCAAGAACCGGGCCGCCAGCATGACGGCCCCGGCGGACTCGACCAAAATGGTGAACTTCATAATCCCGATGAGAAACCGGACCAACCCTTCCAACGTGAAGGTGCTCAAGGTTTCCTGGACGATCAACCGCTCCCTCAGCCCGATCCGCTTCCCCAGCACGATGAGCAGGATCGTGGCGACGCTCATATAGCCCAACCCGCCGATCTGGATCATGAAGAGGATGACGATCTGGCCGAATAGGGAGTAGTCGACCGGCGTGTCCTTTACGAGCAGCCCCGTCACGCAGATCGCCGAGGTCGCCGTAAACAGCGCGTCCAGAGGCGAAATCGAGGCGCCGGGGGCCGCCGCGACGGGAAGGGAGAGCAGTGCGGTCCCCGCCAGAATCACAAGGAGGAAACCCGAAATGAGGATCTGGGTGGGGGTCAATTGGAACGCCCGCAGCCGCTCTGTCAACGTGGCGCCATTCATCGGATCTTTACCCCGGGAATCCCTCGCCGCCTATCCCCTAAGACCCCTTTCCGGTCTCGCGCCGCCTTAGGAACATCTCCAGAATATCAATCGGGACCGGAAAGATCGTGGTCGAATTCTTATCGCTGGCGATTTCGGTCAGTGTCTGCAGATACCGCAGCTGGATCGCGGCGGGGTTTTGGCTCAAAACAGTCGCCGCCTCGGCCAGTTTCTGGGCCGCCTGGAACTCGCCCTCGGCATGGATCACCTTGGCCCGGCGAGTCCGTTCCGCCTCGGCCTGCTGCGCGATGGCGCGGATCATGTCCTGAGGCAGGTCCAGATTCTTGACCTCCACGGCCGACACCTTCACGCCCCAGGGCTCGGTCTGCTGATCGATGATCTGTTGAAGATTCGCATTGATCTCCTCCCGCTTGGCGAGGAGGTCGTCCAACTGGCTCTGCCCGAGGACGCTCCGGAGCGTGGTCTGGGCCAGCTGGGAGGTGGCGTACAGGTAGTCCTCCACCTGGATGATCGCGCGCTCGGCGTCGATCACACGGAAATAGATGATGGCGTTGACCTTGACCGAGACGTTGTCCCGCGTGATTACGTCCTGCGGCGGGACGTCCATGACGATGGTTCGGAGGCTCACCTTGGCCATCG
>CAYJTJ010000126.1:0-4928 GCA_964372835.1 uncultured Nitrospirota bacterium | reverse complement strand
AGGCCGCGATGATCGTCGCCAGGGCGCCGGAGACCGCCGGGCCGTGATCGGCCGATAGCATGATGATCCGCTTGATGATCTCGGCCTCCTGCGGCGTGACCAGCTTCTTGTTCCAGAGCAGCCCGATCACGTGCGGGATCTCATACCCTTTGTTGATGAGTTCGGAGGCGGCGTAGCCGTAATACAACGGCTCTTCCCCTCGGTCGTCCGTGATCGTGGTCTTAACCAAGGGCTCGACGTAGACCTCGCCGCTTTTGCGGGATTCCTCGACCGTCTTGGGAAGTTTGGGGAGCGATTCGGGGGAGACCTCGGAAATGGGCTTGACGACCCCCTTTGTTAGCCAGTCCTGATACATCTCCTTGATGGCCGGCCCAAGGCCGCCGAACGTGGCCGGAACGATCACGCCGGCTTTCTTCAGCGCGTCGCTTTTGTGGCGCGCGCTCCCCTCGCCCTTCATTCCTTCCTTCGCCCCGGCATGCCCGAACTTCATCCCCTTGGGGAGCACCTCCTGGCAGAAGCCGGAGATGACGGCCAGAAGTTTGATCCGCCGCTTCTTCGCGCCGTACCACGCGGCGGCGCGCTCCTCCAGATCGCCTCCCATTTCCCCGACGATCACGACCGCCTTCGTCTGGGGATCTTTTTCGAACATCTCAAGGTAGGTCACGTAGTCGGAGCCGGGATAGGCGTCGCCTCCGATCCCGATCGCGGTCGTGATGCCGTCCGCGAATTGGCTGACGATCCAGATGATCTCGTTCGAGAGCCCGCCCGATTTGGTGATCACGCCGAAGGAGCCGGGTCGGTACAGCTTGCTTAGAATCAGATTGTCGAAGGAGCCCCCGACCACCCCCAGACGGCATTCACCGGCCGAGATGATCCCGATCGCGGACGGGCCGTTGAAGATCTTTCCCTTCTCGGCGGCCTTTCGGGATAGAAGCTTTGTGTCCTTCTCGGGCACCCCCTCGGTGATCATTGAAACGAGCCGGATCGACTTCGTCTCCAGCGCCTCCGTGGCGGCGGCGTAGGCCCGGTCCGGACCGACGTAAACCAGTGAGGTGTTGATCCCGGGATGACGGGTCACGGCCTCCGCCATTGTCTTATAGACCGGAACGGTGATGAGCTGGCTCCCGTGGGGGATCTCGACCGTTTTCCCCGCGTCCGGGGGAAAGACGAAGGCTTCGAGGTTCGGGGGCTGCTTGATCAGATAGGAGAACTCGGCCATCCGACGCGCGGCGTTGACTCCCGCCGGCCCGCCCTGGATGACGACGCGAGTATCACGATCGGCGACAATGCTCATGGAACGACCTCGTTTTTCACTCGTCTTTTACCGCTTCGATTTTTTTGTTTCTTTCCCGGGCTTGGGGAGGAAGGCCGGGGCCTTCGATTTCAGGGACATATCGACGATATCGGTGAGCGGGGTCCGCCGGTCGTAGACGTGGATCAAAAATCCCTCGGCCTCGAGCGCCTTCATCGCGGCCAGACCCTCCTGCTCATAGGGACCGCCGCGGCGAACCCAGATTTCGACGCCGCTCAGCCGCCTCTCGGCCTTCGCTTTCCGGAACCCGGCGATGATTCCGGCAAAGGTCTTCTTCACGTTGGTGAAGTTGGCGATGGCGCCGCCCACGATGATGCGTTTGATTCCGGGAAGGGCGCAGATTTTCTCGGTCAGGACTTCCACGGCCCAGTCGGGCGGATCTCCCGAATACTCGGCATAGTTGGCCGGCTTGCCGCCGAGCGCGACGACCGCATCGGTGTAAAACAGGCTGGCGCCGCCCCCGGCCGGAAGCAGCGCCGTATCGCCGCCGGGAATCTCGATGAATTTCACCGAGCCCTTAATCCGAGAATCCACTTCCATCACGGCCGTCTCGTTCTCGGTGTAGGGCCGGCCGAACTCGGCCGCGAAGGGAAAGTTCCAGTCCGGGTGCCGGAATCGGGCATCCGCGTCAAGAAGGGTCACGGCATCCAGTGCAACGAGCTCCTGATCCGCGGACCGCAGCACCAGCGGGTTGATCTCGATGTACTGGGCATCCTCCTGATCGAAGGCCCGATAAAGCTTCGCGGCGAACTCGGCCATCTTCGGCGCGATCTCCTTTCCAAACCCGGCCTCCTTGACCAGTCTGCCGAGCGCCTCCTTCCCCGGAGTCTCCCCGACCGGCACGCCCAGCTTTTTCACCTTTTCCCAATTGGACTCGATCTCGATTCCGCCCGGCGCCGCCAGCAGAATGTCCGCACCCTCCCGAGTTGATTTCACGGCGATGTAGAACTCCTCCTTGTGCGGAACCATTTCGGAAACGATCGCCTGGGAGATTACCATGCCTCCCCCCAGATCCCTCCCCAGGATTTCCTTGATGGCCTTCTTGGCCCCCGGAAGATCCAGATCGACCTTGACCAGACCCAGCTTCATCCGTGAACCCACGGCTTCATGGGCCTTGACGACCAGACGGGAATTCTTGAGCCAAAGATCCGATTCGGCCTGGTCTTCAAAATCCTTCAACGAACGGACGACCCGATAGCCGGGGACGTTCATTTCCCATTTCTTCAGAAGGCCCATCCCGGGCCCTTCGAGCACCTTCGCCATCCTATTGGCCTCCCAAATCTATTGATCGTTTCGAGCCGCTTACCCCTGAAACGAAGCCCTATTTTATCCGGAATCGGCACCGGCAACAACAAAAAAAAAGACCTACTTATTCAGCCCGCAATAGGTCTTTCGGCCCATCGCGAAGTGTCTTATTCCTGACCGGGTCTATACGATATTTTTGACAGTTTATCAGATATTTTATGCAGGGTTCCCTCTATTGATTCTTTAACTATTTTCATGGGCGACTCCCACCGGCTGATTTCCCGCTCGAACCCGAACTCGGCCTCTCCCTCCCAGATCACCTCGCCGGTTCGGGTCTCGATCAGCCTGATGTTCTGGATTTGTGTCATGGCCGAGGCCTTCAGGCGACGCGGGTATGCGATGCCCCCGCTTAAGATTGGAAATCCGGCGTTTCCGCGGTAGGGCACCACCGATGCGGTGGACCGCGTCAATTCGCTGACCAAAACGAGATCCAGCCCTTCACCGGCCCATTCCCGGAGCTCCTCGGTCGTAAACGCGCGGGTCTGGATCAGAAAGACATTATCAAAAATATGCGCGGATCTAAGCCCGGCCACCCACATCCGGGCCACATCGCCGACGAACGGGGCCGGTTCCCGCTCGGACGTGGCGCAATCCAAGAAGATCCCGCAGGCGATCGGAAGGTCGACCGCTCCAATATTATCGCTGTAGAGGGAATAGTCCGGGTCCCCCAGAAGCCTTCGAACTCCCGCCTCCCGCTCTTCAAGCGGCCGCCGATCCTCCGGCAGCAGTATGCCGACCTTTCCTCGCGAGATTCCTTCCCCGGTACCGGCCCCCTCCTCCGGCGGTGAAAGCGGACCGTCGGCGAGCTGTATGGCCAGCAGATTGATCGCGCCCCGAAGCGCCTCCCCCGCGTAATCGGTGTCCCGCCTCGGCTGCACCTCCTCACGCCGGAGTCGTTTATCCGTCTGCCCCTCCCAGAGAGTCCGGCCGGACTTCCGGCCAAACAGCCGGACTTCCGAGATCATGACACGGCCTTCGATCTGGCGATCCGGCCCGGACTTCCCGAAATAATGGGATAGACTTCCGACGAGGATGGCATCCACTCCCTCCGGAACCGGCCTCTCCGTAAACGCGGAAGGGGACGGATCAAACGCTCCGCCCAGAAGAACAACCTCGTTGAAGACGGAGGAGATACGAAGATGCTTGACCAGCCGATCCGTGACGGCCGAGGGAATGTCGGGGGATAGTTCGGATCGCCGGCCGATCTCGCCGCCCCAGGCGACCTCCTCGGGAGGGCGGCGGTCCGCCAAGAGAGCGACGGCCACATTCATCCGGTACGGCCGGGGCGCGATGAAGATCTCGCGATCCTCCAGCGAATAGAGCGGGGGGGGCGCCGAGGCGCAGCCCAGCCCCAAGAAAATGAGCCCGCCGAGGATCGCCGCACTGGCCCAGTGAGCCCGCATCGGGTCGGCCGCCCTATTTAAGGTTCGACACGAACTCATCAATGGAGATCGCCGGCATGGAGAGGAACTGGATCGTCCCACGCGATCCCAGTTCCACCGAGATCCTGGCGATCGCCTTATTGTCCTTGGCCTCGACGATATTCACGAAATCGTACGGCCCCAGGACGGCGTACTGAGCGACGACCTTGGCGCCCATCCCCTCGATTTCCTGATTCACCTGCTTGATCCGATCCGGTTTTTCCTTGATGGTTTTTCGGCCCTGGTCGGTGAGTGTGCTGAGCATGATATAGGTGGGCATGGCGGACCTCCTCGCGGTTTAGGGCATGGTTCGATGGAATGAAGTGCCTTGAGCTTACACAGATCATCCCGATTTTTCAAGTGCCCGGCCTGTCCCCGCCCCCATCCCCAACGGCCCTTCCCGCTTAAGCGGGGTTGCGCTCGTGAACGGGCGTCTGATATACTCCTTCCCCACTCACGGGGCCGCGAAATGACCGATATCGAAACCCTGCAGAAGCGGCTGGTTTCCATCGCCTGCCCCATCTGCCGGAAGAACGAATTCCAGATCGCGCTGAAGTCCGAAAATACGGACGGCGAGCGATCCTACACCGCCCACTGCAAGGGCTGCCGGTATCTCTTCCCGGTCAGCGCCGAGATCACCCTTTTCCGGCGCTCGAATCCCGATGTTGACATCTGGCATAAGGCCATGCAATGTCCGAAGTGCGAGGAGACGGGGGCCGAGCTGGATTTTCGCTGCACCGTAAGCGTCCGCGAAAGCCGGCATTTTGTCCGCTGCAGGCATTGCGGACATGAATATAATGAGATCGCACCTTCCGAGGCCTTCGAGTAGATTCCCACGGGCTTGCCCGTGGGGATCTACCCAGCGAGCCAGGCGAGCGAGAGGGGGAGGC
>CAYJTJ010000125.1:1252-5016 GCA_964372835.1 uncultured Nitrospirota bacterium | reverse complement strand
GCCATCTCGGGTCGATCCCCCGCCAGATCCTTCGCGCGGCGAAATTCACGGAGCGCGGCTTCGGGCTCCAGATTCAGCCGCAGATAACGGCCGGTATGATAAGCGGCTTCCAACGGTCGGTTCGATTTGAAGTAGGCCTGCCCGGCGTGGTAATGGGCAAAGGCGTGATCGGGGTTGCGACGGACCACCTTCTCGAACCATTCGATCGCCTCGGGATAATTCCCCGAATGCGAGGCCAGCATGCCCAAAACCCATTCAGCGTTTTCCGGCGCCTCTCCCGGTTTCGCCCCCTCGAGGCTTCGCGCCGCCTCGGCCCTCGCCCGCTCGACGTCCTGGGTCTTCAGATAAGCCATCGCGAGATCGGCGTGATAGACCGGGTTCTCCGGGTCCACGGACAACGCGGCCTCATATTCCGGTATCGCCTGGGCGATGCGGTCGGTCGTGAGGTTTGCCAGCCCCGACAGATAATGGGTGCGCTCCTCCGAGAATCGCTCGGGGGAGGCATCCGCAAGGAGACGGGCGGCCCCAACCGTCTCCTGGTCCCGTGCCCGGGCGATGACCTGGATCCTGTCCCAGTCCACCGGCCGGCGGGGTGTCTCCAGTACCGAATCGGCCGGACGATCGAGCCGGAGCTCGACCAGCCCAATCCGATCCGGAAGAGCGGGGTGGGTCGAGAGGTAGGCCGGCATATCGACCCGGTTGATATTGCCGTGTCCCAGCAATTTTTGGAAAAAGGTCATAAGCCCCCGGGGGTCGTAGCCGGCCCGCTTGAGATACGGTATGGCCGAGGCATCCGCTTCCATCTCGTTCTCGCGGCTGAACTGGAGCTGAGCCGTGATCCCGGCGGCCATGGTGATGGCGGGCGCCGCGACCTGTCCCCGGGCCAGAAGAATCGCGGCCATCGTCGCCAGATCCAGCGCGAGCACTTTGTTTTCGTCCTTGAAAAAGTGGTCGTGGGTGACATGCGCAATCTCGTGGGCCAGGACGCCCGCGAGCTCATCCTCGCTTCCCAGTTTCGTCAGGAGTCCTTCGAAGATGAAGATATATCCTCCGGGAATGGCAAAGGCGTTGGGCGAAACCTCCTTGACGATGAAAAAATGAAACGCATCGGGATTCCGGCCCGAGGCCGTGACGAGTCGGCGGCCGACCGCGTTCACAACGTCCACCACCTCCTGATCCTTGACGAACCGGTACTGCTTGCGCGCCTCCAGAAGGAATTGTTTCCCGAATTCCCTCCCGCGATCTGTCCGGACGGGGCGCTCCGGAGGCGGCGTCGCCGAGGGCGGCGTCGCGCAGCCCGCCATCGCGATCATCAGTCCGGCGGCGAGGGCCATGGTTTTGCGGTTCGAAAACATCCGTCTTCTCGGGATCGTTGATCGGGCCGGTCCGCCCGCCTTCGGGTCAGAGGGTGAATGTCTTAAGGGGGGTAAACCGAGTTCGGCGGGCGCCGGTCCACTAACCCGTTTCGGGGCCGTAGGTGGCGCCGTTGCAGTCCAGGCAGATGTAGTCGCCATCGATGCTCATCATCGGCTCGCCGCAGAAAGGGCAGTCGGGGCCGGGCTTGGCCGGCGGCAAAACCGGGAGTTCGATATCGTCTTCATCCATTCCCCTACTCCGTGCTTCCGGCCAGGTCGTCGATCAGGACCTTATTCCGGTCGTAACAGTTCATACAAAAATCCTCGCAGACCGCGTCCGAGACCGCCCGGCCGTGGTCGTCCACCAGACGGCCGTCCCTCAGCATCGTGTAACACGCCTCGCAGACCATAAACGGTCCGCGGGTTGACATGACGGAATGCACGCCTCTTAAATTCTCTCCTTGATGAATTTCACGCCCGCAATTTCGACGAGCTAACTAAAAATATTCTTCGGCCGTGGTGAGATACTGATCAAGCTCGGGCGACACGGTCCCGTCCACGATCACATCGAACTGGATGCCCGCGATGAAAGCGCCCCGAAAGGGCGCCGACCAGCGGACCTCCCCGGTCAGCCCCGCGACGGTCTCCTTTCCGTCCTTATCCAGAAACGTCAGCTGAATCTCCAGCCGGCATTTCGGCTTCACCCGTTCCGGCGCGTAGATCTCAAGCCCCCCGCGGCTGATTCCCCCGATGTAGGCCGTAAACCGGCGGTTGTCGTCCACACAGAAAATATCCCCGACCGATTTGATCGTGACGCGCTTATGCCGCCGTTTGTTCGTCACCTGAGGCCTTCCCCTGAAGATTCATTATGAATAACCCTTTGGAGAGGTGTCAAGTATTAGATTTTCTTTCGGTTTGCGGGTTTTCCACGGCCTTTTCAGCCCTTCTTCAACAAGGCCTCGAGAGTCTGTGCGTAGTACTTGACGGGCCTTAAGATTGAAGAAAGTTTCGGATCGATCCGGGGCGAGATCCGACGTTCCGTCCTTCCCAAAGATGATCGTATCACGTTGTCCTCAATCACCGCAACGGCTCCCCGGCTCTCATCCCGCCGGGCGGGTCAGGTCGGCCAAACGTTTTTGATCGTAACCGAAAAGGGACAGAAGGCTCTCCCCGCTTTTTAAAAGCAGCTCGGTGTACTTCTCGGTGTCGTAGGAGTAGTCCGGGGAGAGTGTGGCATACGCACGGGCCCGTCCGGCCGGGTCGCGATCCGCCGCGTGGGTGATAATGTACTCGATCGACTCGCCCGGCCCAAGCCGGATCCCGCGGGCGAGAAGCTCCTGGGCCACCACGGCCGAGAGCGTCGCCTTCTCGTAGCGCCGCGGATCCTGCGAGAGACGCCGACGGATGACGAGTTCATGAAACGGCACCCCGCCGTCGGCCAGCCGCTGGCGTTCCTCGGCCAGAACCGCGATCGCCTCCGGAATCCGTTGCTCAAACTCCGCAAGATTCCGGCCGCGGCTTAAGATCTCGATCATCCGGGTCTGCGCCGCCTTCACGATCGGCGGGCTGTCGGAACGCCGCATCTCCAGCCCCCGGATCTTGAGCTTTCCGGTCCCAAACAGGCCGACGAACCGGCTCGGAACCGAGACGTCCGGCCGCATCCGCGATGGAAGAAAGCCGATCCAGCGGTAGATCCCCTCCAGATTGATCGGGAGACCGACTTCGCGGGAGATCCGGTCGGCCAGCGCCCGGTAGTCCTCCTCGGCCGCGCCGGCCCGCTTCACCCAGATCGAGTCCACGATGGCGTGCATCAGTTGGAAACCGCCCCGCTCCGCGATTTCTTTCGCCTGAAGGAGCTTTTCCCGGCTCAGCGCCGTGACGCATTCGTGCGCCTCGATCCGGCCGAACCGCGCGTTTTTGTAGCCCAGATACCCGAACGAGACGACCAGGAGCCATTTGAGCGCGTTCTGCCGCCGGTCGTCGCGCTCCCGCTCGGCCGGATCGGTCGCCGCCGAGAGCCTCCGCTTGTATTCGGCGCGCTTGGCCAGCAGGGGCTCCAGTGTTCTCGGTACCAACCCTCGCCGCCTCCGGCAGACGGTGTATCCCGTCTCGGGAACGCGGCTGTCCGGGCAACATCGGCATCCGACCGTCTCGGGCGATAGGTTGAACCGGGCCATGATCGCCGGATACATCGAGGCAAAGTCCAGCTCGGCCACCTCCTCGTAGAAACCGACCGGCGGAAGAAAGACCAGCCCGCCCTTGTCGATCGTCAGCAGCTCCTCGGCCGACTTGAACGCCTCCGGCTCGCGCTTTCGCCAGGGGATCAGGACCCCGTCCCGGACGGCCGTCTCCAGCTGCATCGAGGTGATGCCGGTGCCGGTCGAGGTCCGGGCCATAAGCTGGATCGGG
>CAYJTJ010000125.1:0-1152 GCA_964372835.1 uncultured Nitrospirota bacterium | reverse complement strand
CGGGCCATAAGCTGGATCGGGAGCTTCGTGACCCGCGCCTGCTCGATCAGTCCGTCCAGGCCGGCCTCATGCAGAATGAAGGAGTTTTGACGGTCGATATGCCACCGGCCGAAGAAGGTCTGTGCGCCGGCGCTTCTGACGATCCGTCCGTAGGAAGCGTAGGAGCGCGGACCCCGGCCGGCGATCGGCATCGCGGCGTCCCGGTTGAAGGCGAGCGGGACGCGGCACCGCTCGGCCGCCCGCCGAAGACGAGGGATGATGAACGAATCGCCCCAGTCGGTGAAGATCAGGTCCGGATCCCGCCGCCGAAGATGATCGTTCAGAAGGCCCACGAGTTCCTCCGGACCTTCGGCCTCGAGCAGACGGCTCTCCGGCCCGTCTAAGAGCTCAAGCCGCCCCATCCCGCCGTGGTTGGGATTGATCGGATCGCCTTCCAATCGAAGCGCGATCGCCCGGAGCGGGGGCATCGCGTAGTCGGTGTCCCAGGCCGAATCGAGCGCCCGGATCGAGAGGATCTTCCCCGCGTCGGTGAAGCTGACGGCGCAGAAGGCGAGGGGAAAGAGGTCTTGTTCGAAGAAGTAGGACTGGGCCAGGCCGAGGTCGCAGTTGTAAAACGAGAGCCGATCGCCGGCCCGCGTGAGCCGCCGGACGATCCCCGCGTACCGCGTGGGATCCGCCACCGTCACCTGAATCACCGGGACCGTCGCGTTCCGCATGAGATCGATCCGCTCGACCCGCCCCGCCTCGACCGGCGCGTTCTCTCGTGCCAGCATCCGGAAGGCCGCCCGGACCGCAACCGGCGGACCGTCAATATAGAACGAGGGCCGGAAGACGTCCGTGAGCCGTAGCCGGCGTCCGTCCGCGGCGATCAGCCAGAGGATGATCCCCTCCGGAGACGGATAGGCGTCCAGTATCCAACCGGTGGTTTCATGAGCGGTGTGAGGAGAAAACGACACGGCATGACCGATTCATCTGCGACGAAGAAAAATAAGGAAGCAAGCCGCCGACCCCCGGCCCCTCGCTTGAGTCACAAGTCGCAACGATGGTACGGGTCTTCCATCGTCACCGGCCAAAGGCCTTCGGCCATTATGGTTATATCAATGGGGTGGCGTTTTCTCTAAGGTGGCTCCGGGTGACTCCGCGCTCAGGGCC
>CAYJTJ010000124.1:0-5025 GCA_964372835.1 uncultured Nitrospirota bacterium | reverse complement strand
GCCTGGAAGTACTGAAAAGACTCCGCGCCGATCCGCGGACGGAACTCCTCCCCGTCATCATCCTCACCTCATCGAGAGAGGAGCAGGACCTGATCAACGGCTACAAACTGGGCGCCAACAGCTACGTCCGAAAGCCGGTGGACTTTGAGCAGTTCGCCAATGCCGTCCGGCAGTTGAAGCTGTACTGGCTCGTCATCAACGAACCCCCGCCGCGGAACAACCGGAGATCTTAAGATGGAAAAGCCCCTTCGCACCTTGATCATCGAAGATTCCGCGGATGATGTCGCGTTGCTCGTCCGTGAGCTGCGCCGAAACGGCTACGACCCAACGTTTGAACGGGTCGACACGGCCCAAGCCATGACGGCCGCGCTCGCAAAACAGGCTTGGGATGTCATCATTTGTGATTATAACCTGCCGAATTTCAGCGCGCCGGCGGCCTTGACGCTGTTGCAGGCAAGCGGGCTCGACCTGCCCGTTATTATCGTATCCGGCAGCGTCGGCGAGGACATTGCGGTGGCCGCGATGAAGACCGGCGCGCACGACTATATCATGAAGGGCAATCTGACGCGGTTGATTCCGGCCATCGAGCGGGAATTGCGCGAGGCGGAGATGCGCCAGTCGCATGCGCAGGCGGAGAAAATGATTCAGCACATGGCTTTTTACGACACGCTCACCGATCTTCCGAACCGCAACATGCTCTACGACCGACTGCTGAACGCCATCCGGACCGATGCCGGTAAAGGGAAACCATCGGCGCTGTTGCTTGTGAATCTGAACCATTTTAAAGAGATCAACGATACGTTGGGGCATGACCGGGGCGATCAGATCTTACAGCAAGTGGGCCGGAGGGTGCGAGAGGTGATATTTGAGCAAGACATCGTGGCACGTTTGGGCGGGGATGAATTTGGGATTCTGCTGCTGAATATGGCGAACGCAAAGGATATCGACGTGGCCATCCAAAAGATACTGAAAGCGCTGGATCCGCCCTTTCTGATCGAGGACCTTCCGATCCGGGTTGAAGCCGGCATCGGTATCGCGCTTTATCCCGATCACGGTCGGGCGGCCGAGATCCTGTTTCGACGGGCCGACATTGCGTTGCATGCCTCCAAGCAGGCCGGAATCTCTTATACCGTGTACGATCCGGCCCAGGACAAACACAGTCCTCAGCGTCTCGCACTGATGGGCGAGCTGCACCATGCCATTGAGCATGGCGAGCTTCTCCTGTTTTATCAGCCCAAGATCAGCCTGAAAACCCGACGTGTCATCGGGGTGGAGGCGCTGGTGCGCTGGAAACATCCGCACCGAGGCATGATCCCTCCGGATCAGTTCATTCTTCCGGCGGAACAGACCGGGTTGATCCATCCCTTGACCCACTGGGTCTTGGCGGCCGGGATGCGCGAGTGTAAAGCCTGGCATGAGTCCGGAACGGCGCTCACGGTCTCGGTCAATCTGTCGGCGCGGAACCTGCTGGACCCGAAGCTGCCGGACCAGGTGGCCGAGCAGCTTCATTCGGCCGAGGCGGCACCCGACTGGATGACGTTTGAGATCACCGAGAGCACCATCATGGCCAATCCGGCGCATGCCTTGGACGTTCTGATGAGGCTTCATGAGATGGGCATCCGGTTTTCGATCGATGATTTCGGCATCGGCTATTCCTCGCTGGCCTATCTCAAAAAGCTGCCGGTGGATGCGATCAAGATCGACAAATCGTTTGTGATCAACATGGCCGGAGATCAAAGCGATGCCGTGATCGTGCGCTCGACGATTGACCTGGCCCACAATCTGGGTCTCAAGGTTATTGCGGAAGGCGTGGAGAACCAGGATATCTGGGACCGGCTGTCCGCCCTGGGTTGCGACGAGGCGCAGGGATATTACATGGGCCGGCCCATTCCGCCCGAAGAGCTCACCCGCTGGTTCGACGAGTCCCCGTGGGGATTTAAAGGGCCTGGGGGCAAGAAGGATTCCAAAGCGGCTTGACCCGGGAGTCGGGCGATCTCCCTGCCAGAGGCTTTATTTTGGGTCGAGATGAATCCGCACAGGCCGCTTGAATCCATTGACAAATTAGGAAGATCCGCCTATATTTAGTCCTGCGGGGAGGATAACCCCATATTTTAAGCCCCGGTCCAGAGCGACCCCTCCTGCCGTGTTCCTTAGGAATAATTAGTTAGGAGCCGTTCCAATGCCTGACCCCCATCAGTTCCCTTCCGAAGCGCTGAAAGATCCCCAGAAAATCCTATCTAACCTATTAAGCTATCTGCCCGGGATGATCTATCGCTGCCGAAACGATAGGGACTGGACTCTCGAGTACATTAGCGAGGGCTGCATTGAATTGACCGGCTATACCCCGGTCGATTTCGTGGAAAATAGAAAGATCTCGTACGGCCGACTGATGCACCCCGATGATAAAGAGCCGGTCTGGGAAGCGGTTCAGGCGGCCCTAAAGGCCCGGCGGCCCTACCAATTGATCTACCGGATCGGCACCGCACAGGGGGAGGGGAAATGGGTCTGGGAGCAGGGGCAGGGGCTGTTCGGCGCCGAGGGCGAACTCCTGGCGCTTGAGGGCTACATCACGGACATCACGCAGTGGAAACGGGCCGAGAAGGAACTGCAGGAATCCGAGCAGCGCTTTCGTGTGCTGGTCGAGAATTCACCGGACGTGATCATGATGCTGGACCGAAACGGGACGATCCTCTTCATCAACCGAACGCTGCCTCAATACACGGTTCAGGGTGTTCTTGGGACGAACGTGCGGGAGTATCTCTCGGCCGAAGACACCCGCCGGTATATGCAGGCGATCCGGGAGACGTTCGATCTGGGCGAACCCAGGACGGTAGAGATGGACGCGGTCGGGCCGACGCGCTGGCTTGCCCGGATCAATCCGATTCGTAAGGAAGGGCGCGTCGAGGCGGCGATGGTCATCGCCTCGGACATCACCCACTCCCGCAAGGCCGAGGACGCGCTGGATAAATCCCGCCGCCGGTACGAGGAGCTTGTCCATACCGTCAACGGGATCGTCTGGGAGGCCGATGCCGAAACGTTTGTATTCACTTTCGTGAGCAAACGGGCCGAGGAGATTTTAGGCTACTCGCTTGATCGTTGGACCGCGGACCCCAAATTCTGGGCGGAGCATATCCATCCCGAGGACCGGGAATGGGTCGTGGCCTCGTGCACCAAAGCGACCGCCGAGAAAAGAACAAACGATCTGGAATACCGGATGATCGCGGCGGATGGGCGCACGGTCTGGGTGCGGGATCTCGTCACGGTCGTGGTTGAAAAAGACCGGCCCGCCAAGCTGCGCGGCGTGATGGTCGACATCACGCATCGGAAACGGAACGAGGCGATGGTCCAGCAGCTTGCCTATTACGACCTCCTCACGGATCTTCCGAACTGGCTGCTGCTTCATGACCGTCTCCAGCAGTCGATACTGACCGGCCAACGGGAGGGAAAACCGGCGGCGTTGCTCCTGATGGATCTGGACCGGTTCAAGGAGATCAACGACACGCTGGGCCATCAACGCGGAAATCTGGTACTCCAGCAGATCGGGCCGAGGCTCCGAACGGTTCTCCGGGAATCGGACACGGTCGCGCGGCTCGGGGGCGATGAATTCGCCGTGATGCTCCCCTCGGCCGACAGCGAGGCCGCGATCCGGACGGCCCGAAAGATATTGAGTGTCATGGAGACGCCGATTCAAATCGAGGGACTGCCGATTGATGTGGGCTTAAGCATCGGGATCGCCATCTACCCCGATCACGGGTCAAACGCGGACGGCCTCCTCCAGAGGGCGGATGTGGCCATGTATCAGGCCAAGCAGTCCGGGAGCGGTTATTCCGTCTATGTGCTGGACCAGGACCGCCACAGTCCCCGGCGGCTGGCCTTGATGGGCGAGCTCCGCCACTCCATCGAGCGGGAGGAGCTCGTGCTACATTACCAGCCCCGGGTCGATTTAAGGACCGGACGGATCGTCAGCGTGGAGGCGCTCGTTCGTTGGCGGCATCCCAAGAGCGGCCTGATCCTTCCCGATGAGTTCATCCCCGTGGCCGAGCAGACGGGGCTGATTCGGTCCTTGACACAATGGGTTCTTGAAACCGCCTTTCGCCAGTGCCGCGCCTGGCACGATGCCGGGTATGATTTCGGCCTCTCGGTAAACCTTTCGGCCCGTGTGATATTCGATCCGGACCTCGCCGAGAGGATCGTCGAGCGGCTAAAATCCTCCCGCCTCCCGGCCCGGACCGTGGAGCTCGAGATCACCGAGACCGCGATCATGGCCGACCCGGTCCACGCCAAGGAGACGCTGGCCCAATTGAGAGCGGCCGGGCTTCGGATCTCGATCGACGATTTCGGGGTGGGCTATTCCTCGCTGGGGTATCTCAAAAAACTGCCGATCGATGAAATCAAAATTGACAAGTCCTTCGTGACGGACATGATGATAGACGAGGACAACCACGTTATCGTCCACTCCACCATCGATCTGGCCCATAATCTGGGCCTGAAGGTTGTGGCCGAGGGGGTCGAAGGCCAAGAGGCCTTAGACGGACTGATCGAACTGGGCTGCGATTCGGCCCAGGGCTATTACCTGGGACGTCCGGTCCATCCCAAGGATCTTGAACGCTGGCTTTCCGATTCTTCCTGGGGCCAGAAGCGGATGTAGAGCGGGATCCCCCGTTTTCCTTTTCGGCAACCCTCGTCACCCCCGTTCAGACGGTGTAATCCGGAAATGGATCCGGATTTAAACCCGACCTGTTGCGCCATGGCCGCTTGTCACCTCGTCCAGTGGCTCGATCGGCCCCGCCCGGGGAGATCCGGTTAAGACGGCCGATTGACAAGAAATCGCCGGCCCCCTATAATACGGCCCCTGCGAAATGAGTGGGCCGAAGTGGCGGAATGGCAGACGCGCACGTTTGAGGGGCGTGTGGGGAAACCCGTGGGGGTTCAACTCCCCCCTTCGGCACCAATTATATCTGGGGGCCCGTGCGGTCGGCCCCAGGCATTCGCCGGGCCGATCCTCCGATGCCCCCAAGCCCCGCG
>CAYJTJ010000123.1:0-5054 GCA_964372835.1 uncultured Nitrospirota bacterium | reverse complement strand
TGCCAGATCTCCTCGGTGATAAAGGGCATAAACGGATGAAGCAGGCGCAACACCTCTTCGAAAACCCGGATCGCGACGGTGAGAGTTCGATCAACCGCTTCGGTGTCCGTTCCATAAAGAACCGGCTTGATCAGCTCCAGATACCAGTCGCAGAACTCATGCCAGAGAAACTGATAAAGGTCGTGAGAGGCTTCGTCAAAGCGGTACGCTTCAAGCTCCCGATTCATTGACGCGATGGTTTTTTGCAGGCGACTTAAGATCCAGCGATCCGCCAGCGAAAGCGTCGCGGGATCCGGAAGGTTCATCTTAAGATTCGCTTTTGCGCCGTTCGGGCAGTTCATCATCAAAAACCGCGCGGCGTTCCAGATTTTGTTCGCGAAATTTCGGTAGCCCTCGATCCGTTCCTCGGAGAGCTTGATGTCCCGCCCGGGCGAGGCCATCGAGGCCAGCGTAAAGCGGAGGGCGTCCGTCCCGTATTCATCCATGATTTGCAAGGGATCGATCACGTTGCCCTTCGACTTGCTCATTTTTTGCCCCTCGGCGTCTCTGACGATGGCATGGATGTAAACATCGCGAAAAGGAACTTCCCCCATGAATTTCAGGCCCATCATGATCATCCGGGCGACCCAGAAAAAAAGGATGTCGAAGCTGGTCACCAGCGCGTCCGTGGGATAGAAGCGTTGAAGCGCGTCCGTCTTCTCGGGCCATCCCAGCGTCGAGAAGGGCCAGAGGGCCGAGGAGAACCAGGTATCGAGCACGTCGGGGTCGCGGACCAGGTCGCGACCTTGGCATGCGGGACAGGCCGCGGGCTCTTTCCGGGATACGATGGGAACCGCCTCCTTTCCGATCATCGGCGTGCCGTCCGGGCGGGCGGGAAGGAGGGAATCCCGGTTGCAGGTTCGACAGTACCATGCCGGGATCTGGTGCCCCCACCAGATCTGGCGCGAGATGCACCAGTCCTGGATATTTTCCATCCAGCCGTAGTAGTTGTTTTTCCAGCCTTCGGGAATCATGCGAATGCGGCCGGAACGGACGGCCTCGATCGCGGGCGCGGCGAGAGAGCTTTTCGGATCGTTCACGCGGACGAACCACTGAGCGGAAAGGAAAGGCTCTACCACCGTTTTGCAGCGGTAGCAATGGCCGATCGCATGCCGATGGTCTTCGACCTTGACCAATGACCCCTGTCGCTCCAGCCGATCGGCCACACGGCTCCGGGCTTTCGATACCTCCAGCATCGCAATTTCGCCCATGACCGCAGAATCCACATCGGGCAGGGAAGCCTTGATCCGGGCCTTTTCATCCAAAATGGAGATTCGAGCCAGACCGTGCCGCTGGCCGGCCTTTTCATCGTTGAAGTCGTGCGCGGGGGTGATTTTCACGGCGCCGGTCCCGAACTCCCGGTCCACGATCATGGCGTCTCCCACGATGGGGATGCGCCGACTCGTCAGCGGGAGGAGGACGCCCTGGCCGATGAGCTTCGTATATCGGGGATCCTCGGGGTGCACCGCGACGGCGGTGTCCCCCAACATCGTCTCGGGCCGTGTCGTGGCGACCGTCAGAAAGGTTTCAGGATCATCGGCCAGCGGGTATTTGATGTAGTACATTCGGCCCGGGACCTCTCCGTGTTCCACCTCGATGTCGGACAGCGCCGTCTCGCACCGGGGGCACCAATTGATCAAGCGCTCCCCGCGGTAGAGCAGCTCTTCCTCGTAAAGCCGGACGAACACCTCCCGGACCGCGGCCGAGAGGCCGTCGTCCATCGTGAAGCGTTCGCGCGTCCAGTCGCACGAGGCCCCGAGTCGTTTAAGTTGGGAGACGATGGTACCCCCGGACTGGTCCTTCCATTTCCAGACGCGTTCAATGAAAGCCACGCGTCCCATCTTCTCGCGGCTTGTCCCGGCGGCCAGCAGCTGGCGCTCGACGACGTTTTGGGTCGCGATTCCGGCATGGTCCGTTCCGGGAAGCCAGAGGGCCGCATACCCCTGCATCCGTTTCCATCGAATCAGGATGTCTTGAAGGGTGTTGTTCAGGGCGTGTCCCACATGGAGGGAGCCGGTGATATTGGGCGGGGGAATGACAATGGAATACCGTTTCGGGTTAGGGTCCCGGTCATCCGCGGAGAAGTAGCCCGACTCCATCCAGCGTTGATACCAGCCCTCTTCCACGTCCTTCGGGCGATACGGCTTATCGAAACGCGTCGGGGCGGACCGTTGGGGATTCGAGGCCATAAGGCGATCATCTTAACATGAAGGGAAGGAGGGCGGCAAGCGAAGCGGTATCGCCGGGGGCTTGACAATCCGAGAGAGGCGGGGTTTAATGACCGGGTTTGTTGAACCCCCACCCAAGGAGAGATGTCGATGGCGCGAGGTCGGCAGCGGGAACGTGAACTGAGGAGGAAATACCGGAAGAAGGATCGCAAGCGGAGGGAAAACCGCCAGGCCCAGAAAAAAGCCGCTCGGTCCCGGGGGAAGAAATAATCCTCAACCCGGACGCTCGCTCTTAAGCCTCTCCAGTTCCTCGCGAATCATCGCCTCGGCCAATCGTGGAACCACATCCCAGGCAACCTTCTCGATGATTTCCCGGGCCGATTCCTTCAGGATCGCCTGGGCCGCCTCCGGAGACAGAGCGGCCGTTGCGGAGGTCCCGGAATCGGAAGGCCCCGGCGCGGTCGGGGCGTTGATCGAGTCCGGAACGGAGTAAAGCTGCGGGAAGACCGTCTCGAGCGTTTCCTTGGTAATGGGCGGGGGGGCCTCATCCGGTGGAGCCGCCGTACCGCCGGTTATTGGGGCGGGTTCGGAGGGAGGCGGCTGCGCCTTGAGACCGGGAGAAGGCCCCGGGGTCGAAAGCATCGTTTTCTCCATGTCCTCTAAGGCCGGGGGTGGGGCGGCGACCTCCGTCATGGATTCCTCCCGTGAAACGGAATCGCCCTGCAACTCAGGGGGCACAGATTCGATGGCCGGGGTGGAGGGGTTGTCCATGACCGTCGGCGGCACGGGGGTCCCCTTCTTTTCCCCCGGGAGAGACCATCCGAGGAGCTCCTCGATCTTAGCGATATCGGACGGCGCCATCGGCGGGGCCGGCGCCGCGGGCGGGGGGGTCGGGGCGGTTTCGGGGGCGTTCTTTTCCATGGCCGTAGAGGCGGGTACGGGCGTCCGCTCCACGACCGTCGCGGTTTCCTCCGAAAGATTATTGAGCTTCTCGATCAGCTCCTTCGGGTCCAACGGCTTTCGCACGAAGTCGACGACGCCAAGGGCGAGTAGCCGGTTCACGTCGTAGCTGTCGGTCGGACCCACGAGCAGGAGAATCGGACGCTCCACCCCCGTCGGTTTCTGCTTGAGTTTTTCGCAGAATCGGGTGATGCTGATCCCCTCCAAGTGATAATCCACGAGAACCAAATCCGGTGCGATTTGATCAAACAGGTCCAGGGCGGACAGACCGTCGTTCAGGCAGGTGACCGCGAACCGGGGTTGGGGCAGATTGTGTTCGACGAGTTTTTGGATGGCAAGATTGCTATCAACGACGAGGAGCTTCTTGGTCATTTCGGGACGCCTTTCCAATGACCCGAATCGGATCGGTCGGGAGGGTCCAAGCTCCCGTAATGGGAAGGAATTTTTGAACAACTGATCTGACCGTAGCACACTGCCTTAGGGCTGTCAAGGCGCACGGGGGGCATTCGAGTAGGCGGCGATCCGGTTTCTCCCCGACCGCTTGGCTTGTTCCAGGGCGACCTCGGCCTTTTTCAAGAGTTCATTGGATTCCCTTCCATCCGACGGGTAGACGACCAGGCCGCCGCTGAGGGTGACCTTCTTCAGCGAGAACGGATGTGCCTCCACCGCCCTCCGTGTCCGTTCCGCCACGTACATCCCTTTCTCCCGATCGGTCTCCGGGAGGATCACGACCATTTCCTCTCCGCCGTACCGGCATGGGATATCAATCGTCCGGAGCCCGTCTTTGATCAGACGGGCGACGATCCGGAGGACGTTGTCCCCTTCCGCCCTCCCAAACATCCGGTTAAACGGCTCGAAGTGGTCCAGGTCGAAGATCACGACGGTGATGGGCCGATCGTACCGTTGGGCCTTCCAAATCTCCCGGTCGAGGTATTTATAAAGGTAGGTCACGTTGTAAAGCGTCGTCAGACCGTCGAGATCGGCCTGCTGCTGTATTTCGTCCAGGAGGAGAACATTCTCGAGCGCGATCACGCCCAGATGAGTGATCAAACCGATGAGACGGCGGGCGCTCTCCGGGTTCGCGTCGACGCGGCCCGCATTCAGCACGCCGTAAAATCGATCCCGGTGAATGAGCGGGGCGCAGAGGTCCGTCCGGATCGGGGGAGAAGGCCCCCGGCTCATTTGATCCCGCACGAGATTACTCTCATTTTCAAAATCCCCGGCGGTCATGATCACCCGCTTCTCGGCCGTCCATCCAATTCGGCCCGCGCCGATCGGGATCCGCTGGGCCGCCGCCGCCGTTTCGGGCGAGAGGCCCCGATGGACTTTCAGGACCAAAGTTTCCTGCTCGACGGTGAACAGGCTGACCTCCCGGGCGTCCAGCAACTGTTGGGCGAGGGTGAGGATACTCTCCTCGAGTTCACGGGTCGTGCGGGCCAGGGAGAGATGGCGGGCCAGATCCGGGAGAACGACCATCAAACGCGATAGGACGGTGGCCTCTTGTTTAAGATCAGAGAGGGATTTTCCCTGTTGGGCGAGGGTTCGTTCCTTGATTTCGAGTTGTGTCCTCAGGCGGGCGATTTGACTTTCCAATCGTCGGGCGGCGCGCCCCAACCACAGAATGAGCCCCAGCCCCGTCAAGAGGAGGAAGACCACGGCCCCGACCAGGAGAGGGAATGAAAGCATCATGGGCCTCCGTCCGTTGGCGAGAATCGAAACCCGGTTCCGGGACCTTTAACAGTATTCGATGTTCGCACAGGTCAGAACCTGTTGGTCTCGACTCCCGCTCCGGTAGATCGTGACCCCTTTGCAGCCCTCGCGGTGGGCCATGAGAAAGGCCTCCCGGACCTCGTCGGGGATGGCCGTTTGGGGGAAGTTCACGGTCTT
>CAYJTJ010000122.1:0-5069 GCA_964372835.1 uncultured Nitrospirota bacterium | reverse complement strand
CCGACCGGGGGGTTTTGAAGGGGGTGTGCCCCCTTCATGGGGAGCCCGCGAGGGGGCGGGCCCCCTTGCGGGAGCGAATCCGACGGCGGCGGATGAGCGAGGGAGGGCGGTTCAACTCCCTCCAGGCGCGCCAATTATATGTGGGGGCCCGTGCGGCTAGAAGGAGCAAGGTCCTCCGATGCCCCCCCGCCCCGCGCTTGCACCGGCAGAGCCGGATGCTCGCTTTGTTTCTAGATTGGGCTTGATCTTCGTTGAACCCCCGACCTGAACGGAGGCCTAAGGACAACAGGACGATGGCTGGCGTGGGCCGTACCGCGATCCTAATTTTCATTGTCTTGGCCGGATGCGCCTCCGGGGCGTCGGTGTCGGGATCCCTCTCCAAGGAAGGGCTGGTCCGTGTACCGACCGAGCAGGGTCTTCTCCTTCGGCACAGCGAAGAGAATCGTCCACCCAATACCCAGGTCCTCCTTTTTGTGCAGGCCCCTGGAACGCCTGCCGAACTGACCTGGGGAAAAATCCCGGAACTTCTCGCAACGGACCCGCGATGGGCCTCATTCGATGTCGGCATCATGACCTATTCCTCCGGGGTTAAGGCCGGATCCGACGGCATCGAAACGGCGGCCCGCGAGTTGGGGGCCTTCGTGGGTCGGGCGATGGGCCGATACGGCCAGATCACCCTCATCGCCCACGGACCCGGGGCGATGGTCGCGCGCAAGGCGGTCCTGCTCGGCTCCGAAGCGCCCCGAATAAAGCTTCAGCTCGCCCGCCTCGTTCTGATCGATCCCGCGAGCCACCGCTCCGCCTGGATCCGGACCTGCCCCGATCCCCGCTGCGCCGAGAGGCCGCCGGATGCGGGCGCCTTTACGGCCCTTGAGGAGGAATGGACGAAAGCCGGAATGCTTGACCTTCCCACCGTGGTATTCATGAGCCCAAAAATCGATTCAGAAAAAAGCGGGGCCCCTCTCAAGGCGTCGCGGGTTGTGGTTCTCGACAAAGACGCGCTTTCGGTGGGCCGCATCGGAGATCGAATGAGCCCGTGGCTTGATCCGCTGCGGTTGGAACTCCCCGTTTCCCGTGCCGGTGGCGTGTCCAAGACGATCGTGCTGGTCTATCCGTTGCCGGGGGATCGTGAAAACGAATTTCAACATGCGGTTCATCTCGCCCTGAAGACCATTGTGAAAGATGCCGGGCTGGGATCTGTCCTGGACGTGAGGGAAGTGGCCCGTCTTCCGGAAATCGGCGGTTCGGAAAACCTGGAGGAGACGGTTCGCGGAATCGGCCGAAGGGAAAAAGCCGGCCTGCTCGTGTGGGGAACCGCGGAGGGAGACGTGGCGAAGCTGCACATGACCCGGCTGTCGGTCGTCCGAGCCGAGCGGCCTTTTTCGGAAAGAGGGATGCCCGAGTCGGCCCCCATCCGAGCCTTCGCCCGAATCCCGGACGACATTCCCCTCCCGCCGACAGGGTCGCTGCCCCCCTTGGGGATCAAGGATTTTCCCTCGCTTGGGCGATTACTCGCGGTGGGGGGACTCCATTCCTCCGGGCTGGAGGCGAGAGCCCTGGCCGAACTGGAAGCGGGTCTTCCGGGCCTGGAAGGGTTGTTTCCGGTGCAAGTCCCCATTATAAGGTCCACCCTTCTCCTTTCGCTGATCCGTTCCCCGCTCCCCATGACGAATCTGGACGAGGCCATCGGCTGGCTCGAAAAAGTCCTGGAGCACGATCCGGCGGATGCCTCTTCCGAATGGAGCGGGTTTGCTCGGTATGCGCTTGGCCGGGCCTACTGGAGACGGGCCCGGGGAATCGACCCGGAAGACTTGAAACGATCCGCGGGAACGTTCGAGGGTCTTCTCAGGGTCTGGACCAAGGAGGGGTTTCAACAGGGTTATGCCAGGGCGCAGCGGGGCCTGGGGGATGCGCTGACGGACCTGTCCCTCGGTTCAACCCGGAAAGACCTTTCGCCGGCCTCGCAGGCCTACGACGCCGCGCTCTCGGTCTGGACCGAGGCCGACTTTCCCTATGAACACGCCGCCACGTCCCACGCCAAGGCGCTGGCCTTCCTCCATTCCGCCGAGGCCGAGACCGACCCGGTGGAGCGAGCCCGAGGGCTTAACACGGCCGTGACCGCCTTGGGCTCCGCCGGATCCCTCTTCAAGCGGGAGAGCGATCCGGTTGCGTTCGCCGCCTCGCAGTATCTTCTGGGGCGGATTTACGCCGCACGGGCGGCCGCGCAGGGCGGAGAGGATTTTAAGAATGCGGCGGCCTCCTATCGATCCGCGCTCGCCGTCATCAGCGACCGGGAGGATCCGGCCGCCAACGCGTTCATCCAGAGCGAACTCGGGCAGGCCTACTGGAGGATGCCGACGGGGGATATTAACGCCAATCTTTCCAAGGCGGTTGAGGCCCACACGAGGGCGCTCGCGATCCTGGTCCCCGAAACCCGCCCGATCGCCTATGCCACGACGCTGGAGCGTCTCGGATTGACCTACGCCGATCTTCCGACCGGGAACCGGGCGGAGTCCCTCTCGAAAGCGTCCGAGTCGTTTCGCGCGGTGATCCCCCTCTGGGAGGCCCTGGGGCGGAAAGAGGACTCCGCCCGGGTTCGGTGGCAGCTGGCCAAGGCCTATCTGGAGATGCCCGGCCCCGACCGGGGGGCCTCCCTCCAACAGGCCGTCGAAGTTCTGGAACAAGCCCTGACCACCTATACACGGGAGGCGTTTCCGGAATTGTACGCGCGGATCCAGACCCAGTTGGCGATGGCCCAGTGGCTCAAGCCCGCTTCCCCTCCCGGCGAAGGAATCCGACAGGCGATCGTCCATTACGGAGAGGCCCTTCGGGTATATACCCGAAGGGATTATCCCATCTCATACGCGGCGACGCAGAATAACCTCGGGCTGGCCTATCTGGAATTACCGGTGGGAGATCGGGCCGAGAATCTGGCCCATGCGGTGGAGGCGTTCGAGCAGGGACTCTCGATTCTGACCCGAAACGAGCACCCCTTCCAATACGCGGTGACCAAGTACAACATCGCCCTGGCCTACTGGATGCGGGCGGAGCGGGGCCCCGGCCGGCCCGACCCCGTCGAACTTCGGGAGATGAATCGGCACATCCGCGACTTTATCGAAGCCTTTCCGTACGCCTACTTCGCCTACCACGATCAGGGCGAGCGATTCCTCATGAGCTCATCGGGCGAGGATCTGCAAATGGGGGCGACGGCCGTGGCCGACCGTCTCTTCCATCTCTGGCTGAAGTTCCGGGAATTTGCTCGACAGCGGCCGGATCGGTTTCAACCCGAACTCCGGGCGCAGCTCGAAATCGAGCCGATCGCTCCTGAAAAACCCGAGGCGAGACGGACCCGGTGAGGTCCATAGAAAGTCCGGACCGCGGATTTCGAGTGAGTCGAATGGGGGAAGGACGATGGTGATCGGGACGCCGCTCTCAAAGAAGGCCGTCCGGATGATGCTCCTGGGTTCCGGGGAGCTCGGGAAAGAGGTGACGATCGAGGCCCAACGGCTGGGGGTCGAGGTCATCGCCGTGGACCGATACCCGCACGCCCCGGCGATGCAGGTGGCCCACCGCTCCCACGTGGTCGATATGCTGGACCGCGACCGGCTCGCCGATGTCATTCATAAAGAGCAGCCCGACCTGATCGTCCCGGAGATCGAGGCGATCGCCACCGATTATCTCCTTGAGATCGAGAAGACCACCACGGTCATCCCCACGGCCCGCGCGGCGCGGCTCACGATGGATCGAGAAGGAATCCGACGCATGGCCTCCGAGGAGTTGGGTCTTCCGACCAGTCGGTTCCGGTTCATTGACCGCCCCGAGGATCTCGATGCCGCGGCGGCCGAACTCGGCTTCCCGTGTGTGATGAAGCCGGTCATGTCCTCCTCCGGGAAAGGCCAGTCCGTCGTGGCCGCGGCGGACGGGCTGTCTGAGGCCTGGGCCTACGCTCTATCGGCCGGTCGCGGCCGGAAAGCGAAGGTGATCCTGGAGTCCTTCATCGAATTCGATTACGAAATCACCCTTCTGACGGTTCGGGGCGTCAACGGCACGTTCTTCTGTCCGCCGGTGGGCCATCTCCAAATCGACGGGGACTATCGCGAATCCTGGCAGCCCCACCCGATGACCCCGAAGACGCTGTCCCGTGCCCGGGAAATCGCGGCCGCGGTCACGGGGAATTTGGGGGGATGGGGGATTTTCGGGGTTGAACTGTTTGTGCGGGGGGAGGAGGTCTTTTTTTCAGAGGTCTCGCCGCGCCCGCACGACACCGGTCTGGTAACCCTCATCTCACAGGATCTTTCGGAGTTTGCGCTCCACGCGCGTGCCATCCTCGGTTTTCCGATCCACGAGCCGGTCATTCGAACGCCCGGAGGCTCGGCCGTGATTCTGGCCGATCGTGAGGCGGTAAGCCCTTCCTACGATCTTTCCGAAGCGCTGGCCCTTCCCGGCGTCCAGGTCCGGATCTTCGGGAAACCCGACTGCCGGAAGAATCGCCGGATGGGTGTGGTGCTCGCCCCGGGACGGGACGGTTCGGCCGCGCGGGATCTGGCCCGGAAGGCGGCCTCGTCCCTCCGTGTGATGTACTAGCCGCTAGATCCCGCCGGGTTTTCAGTGTTCCCGTTCGGATCCGATGCGGTTTTTTGAACTTGAAATGGGATTGTGCTATAATCGCAATCCGCATCCGTGAGGAATTCTTTATCTGGACCCGGGAGATTGGAATAAGCGTATGGATGGGGCCGCGCCTGTAGCTCAGCGGACAGAGTATCGGCCTCCGAAGCCGAGGGTCGTGGGTTCAAATCCCGCCAGGCGCACCAATTATATGTGGGGGCCCGTGCGGAGGGGGCGAGGAAAGGTCCTCCGATGCCCCCACGCCCCGCGCTCGCGCCGGCCGAGCCGGATGCTCGCTTGTTCCATTGATCTTTAACTGTTTGGTGGGCCGTTAGCTCAGTTGGTAGAGCAGCTGACTCTTAATCAGCGGGCCGCAGGTTCGAGCCCTGCACGGCCCACCAGATGCATCGGCTGCCTGGTGGAATGGGAGACACGCTGGCCTTAGAAGCCAGTGCCGCGAGGCG
>CAYJTJ010000121.1:0-5155 GCA_964372835.1 uncultured Nitrospirota bacterium | reverse complement strand
GGCGATCACGGACACGATCACCGGATTGTTTAACCGGCGGCATTTCAATGACCTTTTGGACAAGGAGTTCTCGCGCGCCAAACGGTTTTCCGAGCCCCTGACCTGCCTCATGCTGGATATCGACCATTTCAAGACGGTGAACGACACCTTCGGCCATCCCACGGGGGACCTGGTCCTAGGCGAGATCGGGAAGATCCTGAAAGAAGGGGTGCGTCTCTTCGAAGTCGCGGCGCGGTACGGGGGGGAGGAATTCGTGATTCTCTTTCCGAAAACAGCCCCGCCGGAATCCTGGAAACCTTCGATGCGGATCCTGGAAGCCATCGCGGGCCACGCCTTTGCGGGAATCCCGAGCGGCCGGATCATCACGGTCAGCATCGGAATCGCGGGGCTTCCCGACGCACAGATCAACACCAAAGAGGAACTGATCCGGTGCGCCGATTACGCGCTGTACAAGGCCAAGCGGGGCGGTCGAAACCGGATTGAAATGGGCACCGGGGTCGAGGCCCATTCCCATAAAATATGATCCCCGCTACGAGGCCGGCTTAAAAAGACCCTGCCGAACATCCTTCTGAACTTTCGCGTAACGCTCCGGCGTCCCTACATCCATCCAGTAGCCCTTCAGAATGAAACCGTAAAGTCGTTCCTCCTTGGCGAGCATTCCCGTATAGGCCTCCATGATGCTGAAAAACCCGGATTCCGGAATAGGGTCGAGGACGCGGGGGTCCATAATATGGATCCCTGTGAACATCCGCTGCGAAAGCGGCCCGCCCGTCCATTCGGGACGCCCCAGGATCTGACGGATCCGCAGATCCGAATCCACGCCGAGGCTTCCCCATTGGGCTACATTCGGGTCTTCCCGGAGCACCAACGTGGCCGCGCGATCTTGGAGTCGGTGAGACGCCATCAGGCGGTCCAGGTCGATCTCGACCAGGATATCGCTGTTGATCACGAGAAAGGAACCGTCGGACAGAAACTTTGCGACTTTTTTGATCCCACCCCCCGTTCCCAGAATCTCGGCTTCCTCCGAATAGAGGATCTTCATCCCCAGGTGCGAACCGTTTCCGAGGGCCGACATGATCTTATCGCCCTGGTAATGCAGATTGATGATCACCTCGGTGAGACCGTATTTCCGAAGAAGCCGCAGTGTATATTCGATTAACGGGCGGCCTTCAATCGGCAGGAGCGGCTTGGGAAGATTTTCGGTCAGCGGCCTCAAGCGTGTTCCCAGTCCGGCCGCAAGGATCATCGCTTTCATGAGGACACCCTCAACTCATCCACATAGGGGATCAGCGCCTCCCGCAGCCGCTTGAGCTCCGGATACCGTTCGAGGTTTCGCCCGACATAAGCCAGTGTCTGGGGAACATACGGAAGAAGGTGGCGCTTTTTCTTGACGACGGCGATATAGACAAACCGCCCGGCCGCCTTGAGATTTCTTTGAACGCTCATCAGGTCGAACCGCCTTCGAAAGTCCGAACGGTCGGATGGTACGGCCGGGCCGATCCCCCGGTAGTGTTCAATCAGCGCGTCCACCATCCCTTCCTCAAGGACGACGTAAGAGTCCTTCAACAAGGAGGCCAAATCATACACCGCCGGGCCCATGAGGGCGTCCTGGAAATCGAGCAGCCGGATCCGGCCTTGATGGATCATCAGATTTCGACTATGAAAATCGCGGTGGGTGAAGACCTTCGGCTCGGCCGAGAGAATCTCGCTGATCTTGAGAAATTCGCCTCGGATCACCTCGCGATCGGCCGGCCGGATCTTGATCCCCATCCTCGTCTCGATCCCGTATTCCAGGAAGTGGTCGAACTCCCACATCAGGAGAGGGACGTCGAAGGATCGGCCGGAGGCGATGCAGGCCGGACCCACCGTTCGTGTGGCCGGCCCCTGGATCTTGGCCAGCTCGCCCAGCGCGAGCCGGTAATATTGCATCGCTCTCTCGGGCGTGCAGGCCGTCATCTCGATCTCGAGGGTCCGGTCGCCGAGATCCTCTAAGAAAAGAAGCCCCGCCGGTCGATCGTAATGGTACAATTTCGGCACGGCGACGTCCGCCTTTGCGAGGTGGTTCAGCACGTTGATGAAGGGAAGCTCGTCCACTTGAACGGTGGAGGCCGAAACGGCCTCTTCCGAGGCCTTGATCGCCTCGGGCTCGGCCAGCTCCATCACGATCAGTGTGGCCGGACGGTTTGATTCGAGATACCTTAACCGGTAGTAGAATCGATTGGAGGCGTCTCCCTGCAGGGGAGTGATCTCAAGGCCTGCGGGATGGATTCCCATCTCATCTTTTAAGACGGGAAGGATGGACCGTGGGTCCAGCATGGCCCGATTGTGCCATTAAAACCACCCCCTGTCAACGGTTGCAAACTCGCTCCATTTGGGGGTATCATCTCCCCATGCGAGTGCTCCTCCAACACCCGAAACGGGAAACCGAAATCAAGGGGCCAAAGACCGTGGCCCAGTTACTCAAACGGCTCGAGCTCCTTCCCGAGTCCGTTCTCGTGATCCGGAAGGATGAGCTGATCACGGAAGATGAGAGTCTCCATGAGGAGGACACGATCGAGATCCGCCCGGTCATTTCCGGGGGAAGCGGGGAATGATGCGTTGCCGTCGGTGCGGTGAAAAAGCGATCCTAAAGATGGCCCGTCACAACACGTCCGTCTGCGGGTCGTGCCTAAACGCCTATGTGTTCGAGCAGGTCAAGCGGGCGATCAAGGAACACCGGATGTTTTCGCCCGGGGACCGGATTCTCGTGGCCGTCTCGGGCGGGAAGGACAGCCTCATGTTGTGGGATGTCCTGATGCGACTTGAGTACAACACGGCCGGGCTCCATATCCAGCAGGGCATCGGAGAGTATTCGGAAGAGTCGTACCGGAAGACCGTCGCGTTCGCGGCCTCCCGCGGGACCGAACTGATCCTCCATTCGCTTAAAGAGGAAGAAGGCGCCGGCGTCCTCGAGCTGGCCGAGCTCACCGACCGCAGCCCCTGCTCGGCCTGCGGCGTGATGAAGCGATACAACTTCAATAAGATCGCTCACGACCGCGGATTTGACGTTCTGGCCACCGGCCATAACCTGGACGACGAGGCCGCAAGACTCCTTGGAAACATCCTCCGGTGGCAGGAGGATTATCTCGCGAAGCAGTCCCCGGCCCTTCCGGCCACGCACGAGAAACTGGTCAAGAAGGTCAAGCCGCTCTACCGTCTGGCCGAACGGGAGATCACGGCCTATGCGGTCCATAACCGAATCGATTACGTGATCGAGGAATGTCCCATGAGCGTCGGCTCCAAAATGCTCGTCAATAAGGAGGTTTTAAACCGTCTTGAGGCCGAGTCCCCGGGCACGAAGCAGGCCTTCTATCTTGGATTTTTGGAGCGCCAGCGGGGCACGGACCTCGCCCAGGAAGACGCGAAGCTGCACGGCTGCGCCCGGTGCGGCCAGCCGACCACCGCGCCGGTCTGCTCCTACTGCCGGATTCTGGAGAAGGTCAAGGCCACGACATGATTCCAGGGCAGACCGTCAAGAATTTCAGCCGTCCAGCTGAGGCCTGATCCGACGAACCCCTTCTAAAGGATCCGCAATGAATACTCTACACCCCGGCGAACGCATCCATCTCGTCAGCCGCAAAGGCCGTCGGTACACCACCGTGCTGCACAAAGGCGGACGGTTCCAATATAGCGGCGAGACGATCCCCCATGACGACCTCATCGGCCGGCCCGAGGGCGTCTCGGTCCGGACCGCCCGCGGGACGCATTTCATCGCGCTCCGCCCCACACTGGCCGACTACGTCCTCAAGATGCCCCGCGGCGCACAGGTCATCTACCCTAAAGACCTCGGCACCATACTGATTTGGGCCGATATCCACCCGGGTGCGAAAGTTCTGGAGGCCGGGATCGGCTCCGGGGCGCTCACGATGGCGCTGCTCCGTGCCGTGGGCGATAAGGGAAACGTGATCTCGTACGAGATACGGGAGGATTTCGCAAAGCGGGCGCTTGAAAATATCCAGCAATTTTTGGGGCCGGTCCCGAACCTGGTGGTGCGGATGAAGAACATCTACGAGGGAATCGAGGACGGCCCGGTCGACCGTCTGGTTCTGGATCTACCGGAGCCCTGGCAGGTGGTCCCCCATGCCATTCAGGCGCTTCGCCCCGGCGGGATCTTCCTCTGTCTCCTTCCGACGGTCCCGCAGGTCGAAAAGATTGTGGCGGCGCTTCGTGACCAGCCGGCCTTCGGTTTCATCGAGTCGTTCGAGACACTCCTTCGGACCTGGAACATTGATGGGAGGAGCGTCCGGCCGGATCACCGGATGGTGGCTCATACCGCGTTTCTCATCTCGGCCCGACGGATCGTCCCGGATGAGGCGGCCTGATCACGACGGCGGGGCCGGCCGACGGCCTCGAACGCGCCGGACATTCGTGGCGATTGAGGCGCGGGGAGTCCGAGGACCTCGGAACTCGTCCGTTTCGAACTCCACCTCATCCCCCGGCCTCATCGTTTCGAATCGCTCGCGGTCCGGAAAATCGTAATGGAAAAAGAACTCCCGGCCGTCCTCCGAAACGATATAACCGAAGCACCGACCGGAAACGATCTTTTTGATTTTGCCCTTCATGGGAAAGCCCGGATTAAAACATCAACAGGCTATCATATTTACGGGAAATTGTGTAGCGGTCTCGCCCTACTCCGGTCATTCCCTCATCTTGACGCCCCCGAATACATAGGACTATACTCGGCCCGGTTTCATCAGCCAGCCCGGAGGGATTTTTGAAATTCCTTGAGCCCACGTTGGTCCTGATTCTTGCGGCCGTCTTGGGAGGCGGTGCGGCCCGTGCGGCCGAGACGGCCGGGACGCTGGATGGGATGACCTTCATCGGTGAAACCGGAAAGAAAGGAAAGAGGGCCAATGGGGAAGATGAATTGATCTTCAAGGACGGGAAGTTCCGCTCCAAGGCCTGCGACCCCTACGGCTTCGCCGCCGCCGACTACAAGATGACGGCCAACGGCGATACGATTGTCTTCGAGGCCAAGACGTTCAGCCCTAAAGCCGGCCGGATGGTCTGGAAAGGGACGGTGCAGGGCGATAAGCTCGACGGGACATACACCTGGTACCGGGTCAAGAAATGGTACCGGTTCCCCAACGCCCCGGTGGAGTATTGGATTAAGGCC
>CAYJTJ010000120.1:0-5222 GCA_964372835.1 uncultured Nitrospirota bacterium | reverse complement strand
TTCTACGACAGCCTGGCGCTTTCGGCCTGGAAACAGGTGGGGGATGTGCGCTGGTCGCTGCGCGTGAATCCCTCCAGCGGAAATCTCCATCCCACCGAAGGGTATCTAATCTGCGGCCCGATCGAAGGAGTCGGCGCAATGCCGATGGTCGGCCATTATGCGCCGAAAGAGCATGCACTGGAGCGACGCGCGGAGTTTGGTCTTTCGACCTGGAAGACGCTGACCGCGGGACTTCCGGAGGGCACGATCTTCGTGGGGCTTACCTCGATCCATTGGCGCGAGGCTTGGAAATACGGCGAGCGGGCGTTTCGTTACTGCCAGCACGACGCGGGCCATGCCGTCGCCGCCGTGACGCTGGCCGCCGCCGCGCTGGGCTGGAAGGCCGCGCTGCTGGATGATCTTTCGACGGAGGATCTGGCCACGCTGCTCGGCGTTTCCGATCCGCAGGGGGCCGAGCCGGAGCGGCCGGACTGTCTATTGGCGGTCTACCCTCAAGGGAAAAACTTTACGATCAGCACACTACCGGAAGAGGTGATCGAATCGTTTAAGTTTCTGTCTTGGCAGGGCATGCCCAATCGGCTCAGCCCTTCCCACGTCGACTGGCCGATCATCGATCTTGTGACCGCGGCGACTCAAAAGCCGGTCACGAAAAAGATTTATGAATCCGCCGGCCCAATCGGGAAACCGCTTGAGATCGGCTCGGCTCCGGTCTCGTTTCGGAAAATGGTCCATCAACGGAGGAGCTGTCTGGCGCTGGACGGCACGACCGGCATCGCACGAAACGCGCTGTTTGAGATCATGCGGAAAATGATTCCCGGTCCGGCCCAGTTTCCATTTAGCGCGCTGCCGTGGCGGCCGTTCATTCATTTTGGGATCTTTATCCATCGCGTACAGGATCTTGATCCGGGATTGTATTTTCTTGCGCGGGATGCGGCCCGACTCGAAGAGTTGAAAGACGCGATGAAAAAGGAGTTCGCGTGGGAGAAGCCCGAGGACTGCCCGGAGGGTCTCCAATTGTTCCGTCTTGTGACCGGCGACGCCCGCGAATTGGCTCAGCAGATCTCGTGCCATCAGGAGATCGCGGCCGACGGATGCTTCAGCCTGGGAATGATCGCCGAGTATGAAGAGCCGTTGAAACGCTACGGCGCCTGGTTCTATCCGCGCCTCTTCTGGGAGGCCGGCGCGATCGGCCAGGTGCTCTATCTGGAGGCCGAGGCCTGTGACATACGCAGCACGGGCATCGGCTGTTTCTTCGATGATTCGATGCACCGCGTGCTGGGCCTGAACGACCGCCGCTTTCAGGACCTTTATCACTTCACGGTCGGCGGGCCGGTGGAGGACAAGCGGCTGACGACCTTGCCGGCGTATTCATCCGCGCTCAAGGATGCCGATGGAGCGGATCAGGCCCGGTTTGATTTACGCTGACACTGATCGTTTTGCGAGGTCGCATCGGCTGGCACGTTTCGATCGCCTTGATATTACAAGTGAAGCCATGAGCGAAGGGAGGCCATTGCTTATGGAAGAAATAGGTGGTATGATTGTTGCGCTGTAACCGCCCGAGAATCGATCATACGATGAAGATGCGTTTTGAAAATCGGTTGAATCATCTGCTCGTCCTTCTGACGTTCCTGCTCCTGGTCGGCAATCCCGTCCTCGCATGCCTGATTCCCTCGATGCCGGACATGGCGGGGGGGGAAACGATGGCCTGTTGCGAGCAGGAATGCCGGATGGAAAGTACGGCGCAGGCCGCGAAGAAAGCCTGCGAGCAGACTCGATCCGCATCGGCCCCGTCGCAGGTCGTGCCCGGGCCGACCGCCTCCATAAGTCATCTCACCGTTTCCGACCTGCCCGACGCGAGCCCCTTGGCCCGTTCCGAAAATCCGCCGGCCGACCGGCTCGCCCTCTTGATGCCGGCCACCGATAATATTGCTTCCGTTACGCGCCCATCCGTCCCGATCTACCTCCGGATTCGATCCCTCCTGATCTGATTCCCAAAGCCTAAAAGATCCGCTTTGGGCCGCGGGCCCATTGCCGTCTGCCGCACGCGCAAGGTCTGGCGGCTCGTGAATTTATCCTTTTGTTCCGGATTTTAAAACAGGGAGGAATCAACGTGTCCCCTCGGTCTTTGATTTCGGTCTTCGTATTGCTCATGGCCTGCCTGGGATGGGCCCCGGACGGTTGGCCTGACGATTCCAATGCTGCGGGCCTTCCGCCGCTTCGGCTCTCTTCGCTGGTCGAGCTCGCGCTGGATCAGAATCCGGAAATCCGCGCGATGAGGGACCGCTGGGAAGGGGCCAAAGCCGAGATTCCGCAGGCCCGATCGCTTGAGGACCCGCAATTAAGCCTCACGCAGTGGTCCATCCCGTCGAACTTCGATCTCACCGATGCCGACGAAACCTGGATCGGCATCGGGCAGTCCATTCCCTTTCCGGGCAAGCGGTCCTTGAGGGGCGAGATCGCGGCCCGCGCGGCGGATTCGGCGGAGCAGGACTACCGGGCGAAAGTCCGCGAAGTCACGGCCTCGGTTAAGTCGGCCTTCTACCGGCTCTTCGCGGCTCACAAGAGCATCGAGCTTCATCGGGAGCACCAAGCGCTTCTGGAGGAATTCATCGCCGGCGTCGAGCAGAAGTACGCGGTCGGCCAGGCCTCTCAACAGGATCTCCTCAAAGCTCAAGTGGAATTCTCAAAATTGCACAACAGCCTGATGGTTCTGGAGCAGGAGAAGGTTTCGGCCGAAGCCGAAATCCATCGGCTTCTCGACACGGCCGCGACGGATCCCTTGGGTCATCCGGAAGAGCCGGACTATGCGCCCTTTCCGCTGACGCTGGAAGAGCTGACGGACCGGGCCGTGCTCGAGCGGCCGGAGCTGAAAGCGATCGGCTTCATGATTCGTCAGCACGAACAGGCGAAAGCCCTGGCCCGGAAAAATTACCTTCCGGATATGATGATTGAGCTGATGTACTGGGACGTCCGTTCGGGTCCGAACCGATGGATGGCGGCCGGGAAGATCAACCTTCCTTGGATCTTCACGGGAAAATACAGGGCCCGGGACCGTCAGGCCGCGGCCGAGGAAAACCAGGCCCGATCGGAATACGCGGCCGTTCGGAACCAGACGCTGTTTTTACTCCGCGATCTCTTCACAAAGATCCGAACGGCCGGGCATCTCATCGAAACCTATCGAGGCACGGTGCTTCCGCTGGCCGAGCAGTCGCTTGATTCGGCCCGGATCGGGTATCAGGCCGGAAAGACCGAATTTCTCAACGTGATCGACAGCGAACGCACGCTCCTCGACCTTCATCTGGAATACTACGGGGCGATGGTTCAGTATGGGCAGTCCATGGCCGAGTTGGAGCGTGTCATGGGATCCGACATCGATATTCAGTCTTAACGCATTCGCAAACGGAGGAAGGAAGCCATGAAGAGCAAAGCGATTTGGGGTTTTGTGATCGGGGTTGCGGTGACATTGATCGTTGCGGCCGGCACCGGGTATCTTCGGAGCCGGCTTCATCCGGCGCCGCCCAAGGGCGGCATGGAAATGGAGGGAACGGCCGGCATGGATATGGGAGCCATGGAGACGGATTCCGGCGCGGGACCCGGCGCGGCGCAGGCCGCCGTGATGATTTCACCGGCCCGGCGGCAGCTGATCGGGGTTAAGACCGACCGCGTCGAAGCAAGAGATTTGGAGACGACCCTCCGAACCGTGGGAACGGTAGACTACGATGAGCGGCGGATCCGGCAGATCCATCTTCGGATCTCGGGCTGGATCACGGATCTATCGGCGGACTACACCGGAAAGCCGGTTATGAAAGGCGATCCGCTTTTCACGCTCTACAGCCCGGATCTCCTCTCCAGTCAGGAGGAATACCTCCTGGCGCAAAGAACGCTGGAGCGGGTCGGGGCCGGCCCCGTGGCCCGTATCCGGGAGGCGGCCCGGGCCCAGCTGGAGTCGGCCCGAAACCGGCTGCTTCGGTGGGACTTCTCAGAGGCGCAGGTCGCCGCATTGGAAGCGCGGCAAAAACCCGAACAGAATGTAACGATTCATTCACCCATGACCGGTGTGGTGATCGAAAAGTCCGCTCTTGGAGGGATGTACGTCACCCCCGAGATGGAGCTGTTCCGGATCGCGGATCTGTCGACCGTATGGGTTTATGCGGATCTTTACGAATACGAAAGCCCGATGGTGACGGTCGGACAGGAGGCCGTCGTGACGCTCGCGGCCTATCCGGGAGAGGAGTTTCGCGGGCGGGTGATCTATCTTTATCCCTATCTCAATACCGAAACACGGACGGTGAAGATCCGGATGGAGTTTCCCAATCCGGGGGGAAGGCTCAAACCCGGGATGTACGGAAACGTCATGATCCGGACGAAAGCCGAAAAGGCGCTCGCGATTCGGATGGACGCGGTCATCGATTCGGGAATCCGCAAGCTCGTCTTCGTGGATCAGGGCCGGGGGATGTATGAGCCTCGGGAGGTGACGGTCGGAGCCCCGCGGGATGGGTTCTATCCCGTGCGGTCGGGCTTAAACGGCGGCGAGACGGTGGTGACGTCGGCCACGTTCCTCATCGATTCCGAAAGCAAGCTGATGGCGGCCGCCAATATGATGGGCATGCTGGGGATGGGCGGCATCCGGATGGAGCAGGCCCGGATGGGTGAGATGGAGATGGGAGGAATGCCGATGGGCGACATGAAGGGAATGAAAGGGATGGAAACGGCTCAGGGCTCCACGGGTCGTGAGCAGACGGTTGACGGCCTGACTCTGCATCTTTCGACCATGCCGGATCCGCCGAAAAAGGGAGAAAACATGATCCACCTGATAGTCCGCTTCAAGGAGGGGCCCGTCACTGATGCGCAGGTGACTCTTGGCTATACGATGGCCATGCCCGGAATGGGAATTGAGACGGTTGAGGCAAAGCACTCGAAAGACGGAACCTATGAGGCCACCGTGGACCTTGGGATGAAGGGCGGGTGGAATATTGATGCGACGGTTGTGCGAGGCCGGGCGAAGCCGGTCAAAACACGCTTTACCATCGAGGTGAAATAAAGTGATTGAACGCATCATTGAATACAGCGCGAAAAACCCTTTCATGGTTCTGCTGGGGGTCTTTTTCCTCTCGGCCTGGGGCTACTGGGCCGTGGCCAAGACTCCCCTGGATGCCATCCCGGATCTCTCCGACGTGCAGGTGATTCTTTACACCGAGTGGCCGGGACGAAGCCCGAATCTC
>CAYJTJ010000119.1:0-5314 GCA_964372835.1 uncultured Nitrospirota bacterium | reverse complement strand
ACGTTGCTTCGGATTCTGCTCCTCTTCGTCGGAATCGGGTTCATCTACTCCAACACCGTCCCGGGCCATCTGATCGCCTTTGGAATCGTCGTGGCGGTCATCGGTCTCGATGGTCTGGACGGCATGATCGCTCGCCGGGAAGGACGGGCCGACGAAACGGGCGCCACGATGGACATCCTGGGCGACCGGATCGTTGAATCGACCCTCTGGATCGTCTTCGCCCATCGGGCGCTGATCCCGGTCTGGGTGCCGCTCGTGGTGATCGTCCGGGGGCTGGCCACCGACGCGGTCCGATCGCTGGCCCTGGCCCGGGGCCGGACGGCCTTCGGGGAGGAGCGGACGATGATGGAGTCTTCGATCGGGCGCGCGTTGGTCGCTTCGCGCGCCTCGCGCGCCGTTTATGCGACGGCGAAGGGGGCGGCGTTTTCCTACCTGATTCTCTATTCCGCGCTCATCCGGGCCCAGGCGGAGGACCTACCGATCGGTCGGTTGGAGGAGTCGATGCCATGGATCTTCGCCCTCGGAACGGGATGGGTCTACTTTACGGTGGCCTTCTGCCTCGTGCGGGGTCTTCCGGTGCTGATCGAGGGGTGGGGGTATGTCCGGAGACGGTAGTCTCGGCGCGGCGCTTCATCCGAACCGCTCAAAAAAAACCGACGCCGTCGCGGCCGTGTTCGATCTGGATTACACACTGATTCCCCGAACCTCGCTTGAACGGATGTTCATCCGCCGCCTCTGGGAACGCGGGGATCTGAAGGCGGGCGATTTATATCGCTTCATGATCGCCGTATTACTCCGCGAGCAGGGGCCGCTTTCACAACGGATCAAAACGAACAAGGAATACCTCGCCGGAAAATCGATCGAGGAGACAGCGGGCCTGGCCGAGTCCTTCTATCAAGAGGTTGTTCGGAAGGTCCTATCCAAGAAGGCCCTGGCCGCTCTTGAAGACCACCGCCAAACGGGCCGCCGTCTGATCCTCCTGACCGGATGCCCGGACTTCCTCGTGCTTCCGCTCTCGAAATCCCTTGGAATCGATTCCGTGATCGCGGCACGGCTTGAGGTGGAAGAGGGTCGCTTGACCGGTCGACTGATTCCGCCTCACCCCTACGGGGAGGCCAAGCGACTTCTTCTTCTGAGCTGGGCCCGAGAAAACCGTGTTTATCTTGAGGATTCATTTGCTTATGCCGATAGTCCGGCCGATCTATCCGTCTTATGCAGTGTGGGATACCCGCGGGCCGTAAATCCCGGCGCACGAATGAGGCGGATCGCGATGGATCGGGGGTGGCCGGTCCTTGCGTGGTAGCCGCCGGATCAAACCGACCGGGGGCTCGTTCCTACCCGATTTTCCCCTTGATTGAGAAGGTCTTCGGTGGCATAATGAGGCCCGTCTGGGGTCGGCCCCAATTCCGAACTGGATGGGTCCATAGAGAATGGATAAGCGAAATCAGACCGAAAGGCGCCTGGAAATACGCGGCTACAGTCCCTCCCGCCGAAAAAATCGCCCGGTCCTCTATTTGGGGCTCGAACGCCGGCATTGGCAGCGCCGTTTTAAGGACCGCCGGCAGTCCGTCCGAAGGGAGGGTGATCAATCCGAGTCCGGCTCCGTCATTTCGTTCTGAGGATGAAGGCCCACCCGCGCGGCCCGGCCGCAAGATTAAAACGCCAGTGATGAAAATCAACGAGATATATTCAAGCATACAGGGGGAATCCACCTATGCCGGCCGGTCCTGCATCTTCATCCGGACGACCGGGTGTAACCTCCGCTGCCGTTGGTGTGACACGCCCTATGCCTTTCACGAGGGCCGGGAAATGGACCTCGATGCCATAATGGCCGAGGTGGAAAAATATTCCTGCCGACTGGTCGAACTCACGGGCGGGGAGCCGCTGCTTCAGAAAGAGGCCCCGGAACTCGTCTCGCGGCTGCTGGATCGCGGGTACGCTGTTCTGATCGAGACCGGCGGAAGCCTCGACATCCGGGGGCTCGATCCGAGGGCCGTCATCGTCATGGACGTGAAATGCCCCGGCAGCGGGATGACCGAGGCGATGAAGTGGGAGAACTTGAATTGGCTCAAGCCGACGGACGAGGTGAAGTTCGTAATCAAGGACCGGGCGGATTACGAATGGGCGGTCGGGATACTCGATCGGTACGAAATCCTTCGACGGCGGACGATCCTGTTTTCCCCGGTGTTTTCCGAGATGGACCCCCGCCGCCTCGCCGAATGGATCCTTGAGGACGGGCTTGGGGTCCGGCTCCAGCTTCAGCTCCACAAGTACATCTGGGATCCCCTGGCACGGGGCGTGTGATGAAGGCCCGCGCCAAAACCAAACCGGTCCCCTCCGGCGATCGCGTGGTGGTTCATCTCCGAAGCGGAAAACTCTGGAAGGGGTATCTCATCCGATTCAGTCCGAAAGACGGATCGGTGGCCGTCCGTTTGGAATCGGAATCGACCGGCAAGCCGAGCGAGGCCCGCTTCTCGGACCTGAAGGCGATCTACTACGTCCGCTCGCTTACCGGCGATCGCCGGTCCAGAAGGAAGCGGTATTTTCAGAAGTCCCCCCGGCGGGGAGATCGGGTCATGGTCCGGTTCAAGGACGGAGAAATTCTGTGCGGGTATACCGGGGAAAAATTTCCATGGAAGAAGGGATTTCTCGCCGCGGCCGATCCTGGATCGAACGGGTTTTCGATCTTTCCGGCGGACCCCCAGGATAATAATCTTAAGATCTTTATCTCGAACGAGGCCGTGGAGGACATCCGCCGGCTTTGATCGGGCGGGTCATTCGGTTACGAACGATGGGGTCGGGGCGGGAAGGATAGGCGGAGGAGGCGGCATGGAGGTCAAGATCAAGAAGGGAAAGATCGAGCAGGAAACCGCCGAGGCGATCGTCTTAAGCCATTTTGAGGAGGAGACGTCGCTGCGGGAAGAGACCGCCGTCGTGGACCGGGCGCTCAAGGGTCAGATCCGTGAGATCCTGGCGAGCGGGGAATTCAAGGGCAAGCTCAACCAGATGGTCTGGATCCACGGGCGAGGCGAGATCCCGGCCAAGCGAATCCTCCTGGTCGGCCTGGGGAAAAAAAAGGATCTGGATCTTGAGAAGATCCGCCAGGCGATGGGTTCCGCCGCGCGGCGGGTCCGCGAGGGCGGCCTGAAGGGATTCTCGATCCCCCTTCACGGTCGGGGGCAGAATCGGATCTCGACGGCGGATTCGGCCCAGGCGGTTGTGGAGGGATGCCTGCTGGGTCTTTATCAGTTCACGGCCTACCGCACCGAGTCGCAGGATGAAATTAAGCGGATCGAGCAGCTCACGCTGGTCGACCGATCGGAGGGTAAGATTTCCGAGGTGGCCCGCGGGGCGCGGACCGGTCGGATTCTGGCCGAGGCGACGAACTACGTCCGGGACCTCGGCAACCACCCGTCCAACGTCGTGACCCCCTCCCGGCTGGCGGACGAGGCACGCTCGATCGGCAAGGATTTCGGCCTGACGTGCCGGATTATTGAGAAGGCCGAAGCCGAAACGCTTGGCATGGGGGCTTTTCTCGGCGTGGCGCGAGGAAGCCAGGAGCCGCCGAAGTTTATTATCCTTGAATACGCCGGGGGAAAGAAAACGGAGCCCCCGGTCGTGATCATCGGGAAATCGATCACCTTTGACTCCGGGGGAATCTCGATCAAGCCGGCCGAAAAAATGGAGCAGATGAAGACCGATATGTCCGGCGGGGCGGCCGTCCTGGGAACGCTCCGGGCCGTCGCTCAGCTCAAGCTGCCCGTTCCGATCGTGGGGATCCTTCCCGCCACGGAGAATATGCCGTCCGGAACGGCCATCAAGCCGGGCGACGTGGTTCGGTCCATGTCCGGAAAAACGATCGAGGTGATCAACACGGACGCCGAAGGCCGCTTGATTCTGGCCGATGCGCTGGCCTATGCCGGCCGGTACAAGCCCTCGGCCATCGTGGACCTGGCGACGCTGACCGGGGCCTGCGTCGTCGCCCTGGGCAGCCACGCCATCGGCATCATGGGGACCCATCCGAAGCTGATCGGCGGGCTCCGGGAGGCCGGCGAGCGGTGCGGGGAACGGGTCTGGGAGCTTCCGCTGTGGGAGGTCTACCAGGAGCAGATCAAGAGCGACGTGGCGGACATGAAAAATGTGGGAGGCCGGGGAGGCGGGGCGATCACGGCCGCCGCCTTTCTCCAGAAATTCGTCGGAAACATCCCGTGGGCGCATCTGGATATTGCCGGCACGGCGTGGGCGGACGACGCCCGCCCCTACACGCCCAAGGGCGCGACCGGGGTGGGCGTCCGTCTGCTGGTTCAGTGGCTCGGGGACGCGAACCGGAAACGCGCGTGACGCTGAAGGAGAAAATCGGCCAACTCTTCATGCTCGGGTTCGAGGGCGCGGCTCCCTCTCGGGCCATCCTCCGGTTCATCCGGGAGTTCCATATCGGGGGCGTGATTCTCTTCAAACGAAACCTCAAGAGCCCGTCGCAGGCCGCCCGTCTCACCAACGCCCTCCAGCGCGAATCCTTGCCGATGCCGCTCTTGATCGCGATCGATCAGGAAGGGGGACGGGTCTCCCGACTGCCGAAAGGGTTTACTCTCTTTCCCGGCCCGGCGCATCTCGCGGGTCTCAACTCGACGGATCGGTGCTATCGCGTGGCCGAGGCCACGGCGAAGGAGCTCCGGGCCGTCGGAATCAACATGAATCTCGCGCCCGTTCTGGACGTCAACACGAATCCGGAAAACCCGATCATCGGCGATCGGTCCTTCGGCTCGGATCCGACCCTGGTCGGCGCGCTGGGCCTGACGATGATCGCGGGCTATCAGGACAACCGCGTGATCGCCTGTGGAAAGCATTTTCCCGGCCACGGCGATACCTCGGCCGATTCGCACAAGGAACTCCCCACGGTCGGCCATGACATCGCGCGGCTTCTGGAGGTGGAGATCCGACCGTTCCATCATGCGATCGGAAACGGTCTCGCCTCGATCATGACGGCGCACGTGGCCTATCCTCAGCTTGACCCGAAGGAGCCGGCCACGCTCTCCGCGCCGATCGTGACGGGGCTGCTGCGCGATACGCTCGGGTTCAAGGGGGTCGTTCTTACGGATGATCTTGAAATGAGGGCGATTGCGGATCGGGCCGGGCCGGGCGATGCGGCCGTGGCCGCGATCGGGGCCGGGGCGGACCTACTGCTTTTCTGCGGGAACGAGGTCGGGCAGAAGGCCGCGCTTGGGGCCGTCAGCCGTGCGGTTCGAGAAAAACGGATTTCCGAGACCCGGATCGATCAGTCCGCCCTCCGGATCCTTCAGATGAAGGAAAAATT
>CAYJTJ010000118.1:0-5343 GCA_964372835.1 uncultured Nitrospirota bacterium | reverse complement strand
CCGGGGCGCGCCCCGGCGATGGATCGAGGCTTCAATCCACGTTCGGGTAAACGGTATGGGAATCGCGGGGCGGAGCCGGGTTTTTCTACTTGGCCTCGGCGCGGATCAGGTTCTGCTTTCCTTTTTCACCCGCGAACACGACCAGGAATTTCACGGGCGTTTTGCCCCGGTTGATCCCGTTATGCCAGGTGTTGACCACTTCCAGGAACGCCTTCCCGGCCTCGATTTGGTGCTTGGCGCCGCCCTGCATCTCGACATCCAAGGTGCCTTCGAGCACATACACGACCAACGGAACGGGGTGCATGTGAAGCCCGATCTCGGCCCCGGGAGCAACCTCCGCCATGAGCGCGGTCATCTCGGCATTCTCTGTTTTCGGGTAGGCGATCTTCATGCCGTTTAATGTTTCCGACCCTTGCACTAAGGTCGTGATCTTGACCCCTTCCGCGGCCCAAACCGGGCTTGCCATGAAGCCAAGGAGCAGGGCCAATACGGAGAGTACTGCGAGTTTTTTCATTGAGAACCTCCTTTTAGGTTGATATGAACCCCGAAAATGGAACAATGGAGAATGGACCGCAATGGGAGCCGTATCCAATGTTGCATTGTCTACCGCTCCATTGCTCCAAATTTTTGCTTCGCAAAAATTTTGGCGGCGGAGGGATTCGAACCCCCGGCCCGGTGATTATGATTCACCTGCTCTGCCAACTGAGCTACGCCGCCTGTTGAGGGAGATTACTCTATCAGCCGGACGGAGCCGTCGTCAAGAAGACCCGAGCCCGGAGGTTTCGTCCGGGGCCATTACGGGAAATAGATGTTGACGCGCACGCCCGACCGGAAGGTCCCGATCGTGGTCACGTCCGCCCCGTTCGACGTATCGCTCAGGCCGAACCCGACCTGGGCCTCCGCGCTGACCAGCTTGGCCAAGAAATACTCGGCGCCGAAATGGCCGTCGATCGTAAAGGTGTTTTCGTCCTCCACCTTGGTCTTTCCGGGCCCCGTCTCGACGGTGTGTTCTTCGGACCGGTAAGACAGTCCCGCCCCGATGAACGGCGCCAGATCGGTCTTGGATAAATATTTCCGGACTCCCCCGGAGACGGCGTAATCCGATTCGGATTCGCTGTTGTCCCTGAACTCGAATCCGAACCCGAGGAGAACGGCCAGATCATCCATTATAAAGTATCGTCCCGCCACTTCCATGTCGCCGGCCGCGATTCCGAAAGACAGGGCCTTGGAACCGGTTTTCAGGCTGTTTTCGGCCGAGGCCTCTCCCGACGCAAAGAAAATCCCGATCAGTACGGCGATGATGACCCAATATCGTTCCTGACTCATATTGACCTCCTTTTGAGAAGCGGGGGAACACCCCCCATTGTGAAACACTGTTTAAAACACGAAAACGAGCTTGGATGAAAGCTTGATGATCCGGTCGGTCGCCTCCGGATCGGACATCAGGGCCTTCCAGGCGTCTCCCGCAAAAAGTATTCCCGACCCGACTTGAAACGATAAATTGGAATCGATCTGCCAGAGTCCGTTGGCGTCCAGTTCCCAGCCCAGGTCCTTCGATGCATCCGGGCCGGGGCGCTCCGTCATGATCGCGCGGATCCAGGCCACTTCCCCCCGAAGGATCGCCAGCGGGCTCCATCCCAGACTGACTTTGGCGGCCGACAGTCCCCCGATGTTCCCGCCGTCCCGGTCGCTGACCGTCTCGTTGTTCACCAGAATATTTCCCAGAACATAGTTGGGCGAGACGGCGTTGATGTTCATCCGGTGGCCGCCCGGGGGAAAGTTCTTCGCCTCCTGCCCGGTTGCGTACAGCGCGGTCAGCCCGGCATCGAACCGCCCGCCGGCCCATCCGAGCTTGCCCAGCGCGTTCGCGCCCCGCAGATCAATCGTCCGCGCCGACGGATTCCGCGCGGTCCCTTCATCGGTATGGATCGCCCCCTTGAGATAGTCGAGCTCGGTTCCCCAGGAGAGTGCGGAGCCCTTGTAATCCAGACTCCAGCCGAAGGTCGTCAGCGCGGCCCGATCGTCTCCGAACTCGGACAACGCGCAGGAAAAGGGCGATCCCGTTCCGCACGGGGTCAGGAAGAGGTTCGGGCCGCGATCCCGCAGATAAAAAATGAACAGGCTGGATCGGTACCGGGCCGTGGGGGCGATGTTCAGGTTTGACAGATAGGCCGAGGTGTTTCCGGAGCCGCGCGAATCGGTGTCGAGCAGAAGACTCACGAAGGTCAGCGTGGCCCAGTTCATCGGAATGGCGGCCGAGATCGCGTCCGCCGTATCATCCAGGATCAGCCCGTTGCCCAGCGTGATTCCCTGCCGGCCGATGACCAGGTGGAACACGGGCCAGCTCACCCGAAGATATCCTTCTTTGAGACTCACCGTATCAAGGCTTCGGCCGAACCCCTCGCCCCCCAACACGTGGTCGCCCGTCCCGCTCCCCGTGGGGGCGTTGAGGGTCGCGGCGTTCCGGCCCGAGAAGTCGTTGAAAAAATCGACCCGGACGACGCCCGTGGCGAGCCCCTCCGTCGCCATGATTTTCAGCCGGAAGCGGGTATCGTTAAAGACCTCCTGATCGTTGCAGGTGTCGTCCGACGTTCCGGTCAGCCCGTCCGGACCGCGACAGGCCCCCTTCCCGCCGGACCGCGCGTCCGATAAGTTCTGCGTGTAAAATCCGCGGGCGCGGAATTCGCCCCCGAACTTCACATCGGCCGCCTCCGCGCCGGCCCGGCCGATAAGGATCAGGATGAGTGCATAGAAAAACGATTTCGCCGTTCGCATCGGGCGCCTTCCTAACCCCTCATCAGGTTGAGATCCTCGATGCCGATCGAGTCTTTGCCGCGGTAGAGCGCGATGATGATCGCCAGGCCGATCGCCACCTCGGCCGCGGCCACCGTGAGGACGAAAAAGACGAAGATCTGTCCCGTCAGATCGCCGAGGTAATGGGAAAAGGCGACGAAATTGATGTTGGCCGCATTCAGCATCAACTCGATCGAAAGGAGGATGATGATGATGTTCCGGCGGATCAGCACTCCCGTGATGCCGATCAGAAAAACGATCAGGCTTAAGGCCACGTAATAAGACAGCGGAACCATGTTAGATGCGCCTCACGACGTCTTGTCGGCGATCGCTAGGAATCGAAAATCCCCTTCTTTGAAATCAGTATCGCCCCCACCATCGCGACCAGCAGGATCAGCGAGGCGACCTCGAACGGGAGCAGGTACGTCGTGTACAGCGCGTGTCCGACCGATTCCGTGTTTCCAAGCCCGGCCGGCGGCGCCGTCCCGTCCGTCGCGGCCAGGGTCGGTAGGGCCGAAACCGAGGGCCGGTCCGAGAAGACGGCCCGAGAAACGATGAAGAGGACCTCGATCACCAGGGCGCCCGCGACGGCCAGACCGATCCCGAGCTGTCGGTGGTAGCCTTCGTCCGGCCGGACGTTTAAGAGCATTACGACGAAAAGGTAGAGCACGAGAATCGCGCCCGCGTACACGATGATCTGGATGACGGCGATAAACTCGGCCTCCAGGAGGACGTAGAGCCCGGCGACGTGAAAGAACAGAACGAGAAGGGCGAGGGCGCCGTAGATCGGCTTCCTCAACGCGATCACGAGGACCGCCATCAGCACAATTACGCCCGCAAAGTAAAAGAAGAAAACCGATGTCATGGGTCCCTTGGAGAGAGCCGTGAGACGCGGTCACCCCGTCCCGCCCCGCCCGGATCGGTTTGAACGGTTTGGGGCCGTTCGCTTTGGAGAGAATCGGACCGAACGGCGAGCCCCGTCACTTGGCGGGATAACCTTGCCGGGCCACATTGAAGAAGGCGGCATGGGGATGCTGGAACTCGACGCGTTTTTCCCGAACCGGAAAGGCCCGGTCCCCGATCGTCAGCAATTGTTTTTTATCCAGCTTGAGATTCCGTTTATCGTACGTCGCGTACTCGAACTCCTTGCTCATGCCGAGCGCGTTGACGGGGCAGGCCTCCACGCACAACCCGCAGAAGACGCAGCGGGTCATGTCCATCGTGTATTCCCGGGCGTACCGTTTCATCGGCTCCCCTTCCACCTCGGCGCTGATCACGGTGATCACCCGGGACGGACAGGCCGCTCCGCAGAGATCGCACCCCACGCATTTATCGGTCCCGTCGTCGTACCGCAGCAGGCCGATGAACCCGCGGTAGCCGTTGGGGAGGATCTGTTTCTCGTGGGGGTACTGGAGCGTGATCGGGCGGACAAAGAGGTGCTTGAACGTCGAGGCCATGCCCGTCAGAATTTCGAGAAAGAATATATTTTTAAGAAACCGTTTCAGTGTCCCCATCCATCACCTGAAGAAATATAGAACCGCGGAGGTGACCACGATGTTGGCCAGCGCCAGGGGAATCATCACCTTCCAGCCGAACATCATGAGCTGGTCGTACCGGAGCCGCGGCAGCGTCCCCCGAATCCAGATATAAAAAAACAGGAAGAGGTAAACCTTCACCGCGAACCAGAGGATCGGCGGGATGAACTCGAGGAAGCCGAACGGGGCGTGCCACCCGCCGAGAAAAAGGATCGTCGCGATGCAGGATACCAAAATCATGTTAGCATATTCGGCCAGAAAGAAAAAGGCAAATTTCATCCCGCTGTACTCGGTAAAGAAGCCCGCGACGAGCTCGCTCTCGGCCTCCGGGAGATCGAACGGAAGCCGGTTGGTCTCGGCGATGGCCGAGATGAGGTAGACGACGAACGCGATGAATTGCGGGAGAATGAACCAGTGGAGGAGCCCGCCCTCCTGGGCCTGCGTGATCTTAACCAGGCTTAAGGACTGGGACATCAAGAGGACCCCGACGATGGCCAGCCCGAGGGAGAGCTCATAACTGATGACCTGTGCCGCGGACCGAAGGCCGCCCAGGAGGGAATACTTGTTGTTGGAGGCCCAGCCGCCCAGCAGCACGCCGTACGCGCCGATCGAGGCGAAAGCCAAAATGTACAGGATCCCGATATTGATGTCCGTCACGTACGGACGGAAGGTCAGGCCGAAGATCTCGATTGTGTCCCTTCCGAACGGGACGACGGCGAATCCGATCAGGGCCGGGATCAGGACGATGATGGGGGCGAGCGTGAAGATGATCTTGTTGGCCTGGGCCGGGACGATGTCTTCCTTGAAGAAAAGCTTCAGGCCGTCCGCGATCGGCTGGAGAAGGCCGTGGTATCCCACCTCCATCGGCCCCATCCGGTCCTGCATCCATCCCAGAATTTTCCTCTCGAAGTAGGTCAGATAGGCCACGTGGAGCAACACCACGGCCATCACGACGCCGATCGTGACGAGGGCCACGATCAGGTTCAGTGTGATTTCCAGCATCCGTTTCTCCTAG
>CAYJTJ010000117.1:0-5421 GCA_964372835.1 uncultured Nitrospirota bacterium | reverse complement strand
AAAGAGCATCATCCGCGTCACTTCATCGTCCGGAAACGGATAGCCGTCCTTATAGAGAGGTTTCTTTAAGAGAAACGTGTTGCCGTCCTTGGGAATGGGAACGATCTTTCCCCGGACAAGGTAGGCCCCCCGCCGGAAATGCCCCTCGGGATCCCGTTCCATCAAGATCGCCTGGACGTTCCGATCGACGGCTTGGTTCCCGTCGAGGTCGAGATCCTCGCTGATAAACTCGTCGATCTCTCCATCGCCCTCCTGGTCGATCGCAAAAAAGTTGTAGACCACAGGCTCCCCATCGGCGTCCGGGAGAATCCCCCCATTGAGGATGAAACAGTCCGCTTTCCCGATCCGGTCCGAGTCGGCCATGACGCCGAAATGCTCGCTCATCGCAACCGATCCGTCGGAAGGTTCGGGGGACATCACGAAAAAGAATGATCGATCGAAAGGCCCGGGAGAATAAATCGTCAGGAATCTCTGCGAGCCGGTATGCATCGTGAAAGGTTCCTGGGCGATTCGTTGGAGTTTTTCGATCTTGAACGGGATCGGCCAGTTCGGGCGGTAGCAGCCGGGAGCGGGGTTCGTTTGGACGGGGGCCCCGGCACAGGCGGCCAGGAGGAGGGAGAGTACAAGCCCGGACCGGGCGTTACGGCAGGCTCTCAAGATATTTCTCGGCGTCCATGGCGGCCATGCAGCCCGTCCCGGCGGCCGTCACGGCCTGGCGGTATCGATGGTCCTGGACATCTCCCGCGGCAAAGACCCCCGGGACCGACGTCTCGGTCGTTTCTTTCTTCGTGATGATGTAACCCCGTTTATCGAGGTCGAGCTGACCCGCGAAGAGCTGTGTGTTCGGCTCGTGACCGATCGCGATAAAGAGTCCGTCGCACTTTTTATCGGTCAGGAGCCCGGTTTTCAGGTTTTTAAGGCGGACGCCCTGGACCGATTCCTTTCCCGCCACCTCCTCCACCACGGTTTCCCAGATGAATGCAATCTTCGGATTCGCCTTGGCGCGATCCTGCATGATCTTGGAGGCCCGGAGCGTATCCCTCCGGTGAATGATCGTGACCTGGGTTGCGAATTTGGTTAGGAAAGTCGCCTCCTCGATGGCGGTATCCCCGCCCCCCACCACGACGACCTCTTTCCCACGGAAAAAGGCGCCGTCGCAGGTGGCGCAGGCCGACACCCCGTGCCCCATCAGCCGGCTTTCGTTGGGAAGGCCGAGAAGCTTGGCCGATGCGCCGGTGGCGATAATCAGCGTCCTCGCCCGGTAGGCGGCGTCTTCAATCTTGACCTTAAAGGGCGACTTCTTGAGATCGACCTCGGTGACGTCGCCCTGGATAAGCTCGGTTCCGAACCGCTCGGCCTGTGCGCGCATCTCCTTCATCAGCTGGGGTCCCAGTATTCCATTGGGAAACCCCGGGTAATTTTCGACATCCGTCGTGATCATGAGCTGGCCCCCGGCCTGAACGCCCTCGATGAGAAGCGGATTCAGGTTTCCGCGGGAGGCATAGAGCGCCGCCGTCAATCCGGCGGGGCCGGAGCCCAGGATAATGACGTTTCGTGCGTCCTTCTGTTCGGTGGGTTTCGGCATGGGCGTGCGAAGGGCGATCGCTTTGATTCCCCTTCAGGATTTATGCTATCATGATCCCCCTGTGAAATCAACCGGACCCGGAACAGCGTTGCGGCTTGGCGTCCATGTCTCGATCGCCGGAAGCCTTTCGAAATCGGTCGAGGAGGCCCGGGCGCTCGGTTGCACCGCGATGCAGATCTTCTCCCGGAGCCCGCGGATGTGGGCGGCGAAGGGGCTCGATCGGCCGGAGGCGGAGCGTTTTTCAGAACTGCGCGAGCGGTTCGGAATCCGGCCGGCCGCGGTCCATGCCTCCTACCTGATTAACCTGGCGACGCCGCAGGGGGGCCTCAAGCGGCGATCGGCCGAGGCCTTGATCGACGAGCTCGACCGGGCGGATCGATTGGGGGCCGAATATCTGGTGGTCCATCTGGGCTCCTCCCGTGACGGGGGAGAGGCGGAAGGCGTCGAGCGGGTGAGCGAATCCCTTGCGACGGTCCTGGGCTCGGGCGAGTGGACGGCGAAGCTCCTTCTTGAAAACACGGCGGGGGAGCGCGGGGACGTCGGATCGCGCCTGGAGGAAATCGGCCTCATCTTGGATGAGTTGGATGACCGGAAGGACCTGAGGAGCCGGGAACGGATCGGGGTCTGTCTTGATACCTGCCATCTATTTGCGGCGGGGTATGATCTCTCCCGGCCCGAGGGCGTCGATGAGGTGGCCCGGAGCGTGGACGATCGGATCGGACGGGACCGGATTCGACTGATCCATCTCAATGATTCCAAGAAGGGTTTGAACTGCCGCGTGGATCGGCATCAGCATATCGGATTGGGCGGGATTGGGCTTGGCGGATTCCGGGCCTGGTTAAATCACCCCGCCTTCCGGGCGATTCCGATGGTGCTCGAGACGCCAAAGGATTCGCCCGGCGCCGACCGGAAAAACTTAAGGCAAGTCCGGAGTCTGATCGGTCGGAAGACCGAAGAAGGTCAGGGACCGGCATGAAAAGGAATAGGATCTCAGACCGGGTGATCCGATGGATCATTCTTCCCGCGGTGATGTTCCTCGCTTCCTGCGCCGGGAATCGGTCTTCCTCGGATCGCGACCCGGTCGTAGATCCGACACCCCCCGAAGGCCCGGTCATCTGGGTGAATTTTACGACCAACGAGGACCCCGTCAAAACCCTCGCGATGGATGGGGATACCCTCTGGATCGGGACAATGAAGGGGATCATCCGGTTCGACACGAAGAAAAGGGAATATGAAATATTTTCGCCCAATAATACGAACGGCGGATTGGCCAGTCGCGGGATTTTTATGATCGCCGTGGATCGAAGGGGCCGCAAGTGGGTGGGCTCGTACGGCGGAGGACTCTCCCGTTTCGACGGGGAGGAATGGGTGCGGTACACGAACGCGGACGGCCTCGGGGACAATTGGGTTTATGACGTCGAATTCGACCGGGACGGGAAAATGTGGATCGCCACCTGGGACGGCGTCAGCGTGTATGATGGAAAGTCGTTTATGACCTATCGGGTGGCGGACGGACTTCCGGACAAATGGGTTTATACGATTGCGCTCGACCGGGACGGGGTCTTCTGGTTCGGGACCGAGGCCGGGGTGAGCCGGTTCGACCGAATATCCTGGACGACCTATACGCACGAGGAAGGGATGGGGACAAAGATCAAGGAGGTCCCCGGGGGTCAAGCGGTTTTCTCGCCGATTCCATCCGGAGAAGGAGGCGAGAGAGGGTATGGCGGCTCCGGCGGAAACCACCACATGACGTCGGGAAAACAGAACGTCACGGCCAATCCGGATTTCATCATCGCGTCCCTGGTGGATCGCCGGAACGAAAAGTGGTTTGGGACCTGGGGCGGAGGCTTGGCCCGCTTTGACGGGACCCGCTGGCTGAATTACACCACCGAGGACGGTCTGGGGGGCAATTTTATCTTTTCACTGGGCATCGATTCGGAGGGCTTCATCTGGGCCGGCACCAACGGCGGCGCCAGTTGGTTTGACGGGACCCGCTGGCGGACGATCGATCATTCCTTTGGGCTGCCGGATGACAATGTCTTGTCCATGGCGTTTGATCGGGAAGGCCGGCGGTGGTTCGGGACGAGAAAAGGGGTAAGCGTGTTCAAAGGCCACATTCCACTGAAGATTGCTTCTCCCTAATCGAAAAGGCCCCCGTCAAATGGAAGAACGAAGCCGAAAAGACGCAAAGCCCTCCCGGCCCGCGATACGAGTCGGCCTCGTCAACCTGGGCTGTCCCAAAAATCTTGTGGACTCGGAGGTGATGCTGGGATTGATGGGCCGGAGCGGGTTCGAATGGGTCCATGAGACCGAGGCGGCCGAGGTGATCGTGATCAACACCTGCGGCTTCATCGACGCCGCCAAGCTTGAATCGATCAATACGATCATCGAGCACGGAAAGCTCAAACGGAACGGGAACTGCCGCGTCCTGATCGCGGCGGGCTGCCTGGCCCAGCGCTATCCGGATGAGCTGCTCAAAGAGCTCCCTGAACTCGATGCCGTGGTGGGGACGGGCGACTTTCCAAAAATCGCCGAGATCACGCGGGAGTTGTTGGGGAAAGGGTTGGAGGATAGAGGTCGGAGGCTTAAAGCGGGAGGCGGGGGGGTGAAAAGCTCGGCCTCGGTCTCGCTTGGGCTGAAGCCACTGGCCGGCCGTGTCAGACAGACCGATTCACCGACTTACCTGTATAATGATGCCACGCCGCGAAACCGGCTGAGCCCGAAGCACTGGGCTTATGTCAAGGTTTCGGAAGGCTGTAATTATCGATGTTCTTTTTGCGCCATTCCCTCATTTCGGGGCGATCTCGTCAGCCGGCCCGTCGAGGATATCGAGGCGGAGGTCCGTCGGCTTTCCGCGGAGGGTGTCAAGGAGATCAACCTGATCGCCCAGTCTCTCACGAGCTACGGCTGGGACCGGCGGGAAAAGAATGCGTTAATTCCGATGCTCAAGCGGCTGGCGGCGATTGAAGGTCCCCGATGGTTCCGGTTGTTCTACACCTATCCCACCGATTTGACGGATGCGCTGCTGGACTTCATCGCGGGGGAGCCGAAGATCTGCAACTACGTCGACCTGCCCTTGCAGCACATCAATGACGATATCCTCCGCAAGATGAACCGCAAGGGATCCAGCCGACTGATCCGTGATCTACTTTCCCGGATCCGCCGAACGATTCCCGGCGTGACGCTGCGATCGACCTTTATCGTGGGTTTTCCGGGGGAGACCGAACCCCAGTTTGAGGAGATCGCCGAATTCATCCATGAGATAGGGTTCGACCGGCTCGGCGTCTTTACCTATTCGCAGGAGGACCAAACCTCGGCCTTTGCCCTTGGCGATCCCATTCCCGCCGAGGTGAAGGCCGAACGCCGCCGGAGGCTGCTTGAGATTCAGTCCGAGATCGTCTCCAAAAAGCATCAGGCACTGATCGGAACGGTCCAGGAGGTCATGGTTGAAGGACCTTCCCAAGAGCCGGAATGGCCCTTGGAGGGGAGGATGGAAAGCCAGGCCCCGGAGATCGACGGCGTGGTCTATTTGGAAGGGGACCGCACGCGCGCGGGGGATTTCGCAAGGGTCGAGATGACCGGGGCGATCGAAAACGACTTGATCGGGCGGCCGCTACCGGGATCGGCCTGATATATCGGCAGGAGTATAATTCGACAAAGAGAGCAGCGGTTTATTATTCGCCTAACCATTCTTTTCGGCTGATGCCGGCTTGCTTCAGAATACGGGACAGGAGATCGACGCCGATCTCGCCACGGTGAGGATTGGGAATGGTGAGCACCTTGTCGCCCTTAACCATGTAGGGATGTTTTCCGCCCTGCAGAGGACCCTGAAAACC
>CAYJTJ010000116.1:0-5599 GCA_964372835.1 uncultured Nitrospirota bacterium | reverse complement strand
GAAAAGAATGCTAAATGGTAAAGTGGTAGGTTCTTCTCATCGGACCGAATCACTGGCCTCTTGTCAAAAGGGGGTTTTATATATATCGAAGCCGTTCCATTTGATCGGCATATTCTGACGCAAGAAAAGACGCAAAACCGAAACGTCTTCTTTGTGGGTCCTCCCATCTTGTCCGCCACTCGTTTATTCCAAGATAAGTGTCCACAGTCTTATTAGCCGGTCTTGTGTAATTTCGCTCATTGCGATTTGCATCCATTGCGCCAGCCAAAACGATGAGAAAATCCATAAATAGTTCACTGAGTTTCTCTATTGTTTCAAATTTAATTCCAATATTGTAAGGATCAACAAAACAAAAGGATAAAACCTTCCTGGCTGATGAGGGACGGGGAATTGCTGCAATAATTTTATCGACTTCTGAGTTACAATCTCCTTGGATATAAGATACATTAACCCCGGAATACTTGGTTGTTACACGTTGCTTTAGTATTTCTAGTTTTTTGTCATCCTTTTCGCAGAAAATATATTTGTCAAACTTATCTGGTACGCTGAGTGCCAGCAAAGGTGACGACTCTAAAATATGCTCTGTCTCCCGAACCTTGGATCTTCCATTTCCAGCATAAAGATCAACATATACACGGCAGTCCCATTTATTCTTCATGCCTCTTGAAAATAAACGGTTATATGAATTGACGAGCCGATATTTGTCTTCAGCCCAGGACCCAACGTCTTGGGTCGGCAGTCCATCATCTTGCACATAAGGAAGGGAGTGTTGGTTTTTCATTTATCAATAATCAAGATATTGTGACGAGCCAAATGAAGGCCGATTCAAGATGCCAGATGCCAGAATTCTCCATCGTATCGTATTTGTCCCTCTCGTTTTAGGAATTGTTGGACATTCCGGACATAGTGCTTCCATTTCTTTCCGATTGGAATCCATACGACCTTCCCGTTCGCGTGTTATTTCCTGCGGCGGCCTCGTCGCTTCGGCCCTGCCGGCCGGTGCGTTGAAGGCCTCTCCTTCAGCGGCCCCTCTTCGACCAGCCGGAAGTCGGCCTGGCGTTTGATCAGGTCCACCTTCTCGACGCGGACCTTGACGCGGTCGGCCAGCCGGAAGATCCGGCGATGATGACGGCCCAGCAGGCGGTGCTGCTTTTCCTCAAAGACGTAATAGTCATCGGGGATCGAGCTGATGTGAACCAACCCTTCCACGAAAAACTCCTCGAGCTCGACGAAGAATCCGAAGGCGGTGACGCCCGAGATGAAACCGAAAAACTCCTCCCCCTCCTTGTCCGCCAGGAAACGGACCTTCTTTAGATCGACCACCTCCCGCTCGGCCTCCATCGCCACGCGCTCCCGGTCCGAACTGGTCTGTGCGATTTCCGCAAGAACTTTTTGGAGCGGCGATTGGCGGACGGGGGACTGCCCCCGCTGAAGGAGATGCTCCTTGAGCAGACGATGAACGACGAGATCCGGGTATCGGCGGATCGGGGAGGTAAAGTGCGTGTAGTGCTCGAACGCGAGGCCGAAGTGGCCGACGTTTTGAGTCGAATACTTGGCCTGTTTCATCGAGCGCAGCAGCACGTGATTGATCAACCGCTCCTCCGGGCGCCCTTTGACCTGTTGAAGGACATTTTGAAAGAGCTTGGGCTGGATCTTATCCGGAGGGGGGCCGGACTTCTGTCCCGTGGTGCGGAGGCCGAAACTGGCGATGAACTGGACGAAGTCGCGGACCTTTTCGGAATCCGGCGCATCGTGAATGCGGTAGATGAACGGGATCTTCAACCCCGTCATATGCTCGGCGACGGTCCGGTTCGCGGCGAGCATAAACTCCTCGATCATCCGGTGGGCGATGTGGCGTTCCTCCCGGATGATGTCGGTGGGCCGGCCCTGAAGGTCGAGAAGAATCTCCGGCTCCGGAAGATCGAAGTCGATGCTGCCCTCCCGGGCACGGACCGCCATGAGACGGCGGCATAGCTCCTCCATCAGCTCAAAATCGTGGAGCAGGTAATCGTATTGCCGGCCGAGCGCCGAATCTTTGTCCACGAGGATTTTTTTGACGGACGTGTAGGTCATCCGCTCGTTGCTCCGGATCACGCTCTCATACAGGTCGTATTCGGTCCGGAGGCCGTGTTCATCGAAGACCATCTCGGCGGTGAGGGTGAGCCGGTCGACGTGAGGGTTGAGGCTGCAGATGCCGTTTGAGAGGCGCTCCGGAAACATGGGCGAGACCTGGTCGGGAAAATAGACGCTCGTGCCGCGTTCCCGTGCCTCGAGGTCCAGCGCGCTTTCCCAGGGAACATAATGGGCGACGTCCGCGATGTGGACCCAGAGACGGAATCGGCCATGCGGAAGCCGCTGAATCGAGACGGCGTCGTCGAAATCCCTCGCCCGCTCCCCGTCGATCGTGACCGTGGTCAGATCCCGCAGATCCCTCCGGCTTCGGATCGCCTCGGCGGGCACCGATTCGGGAATTTTGCCGGACTCCTTGAGGACCTCGGGGGGAAAGGTCGTGCGCAGGCCGAACTCGGCGATCACCATCTCGGTATCGATTTTGGGATCGTAGGCCTGGCCCAGAACCTGGACGATTCGACCTTCGGGACTGCGGTGCTGCGTCGGATAGGCCGTGATCTCGGCCAGTACCAGATCGCCGGCCCGTGCGCCGTGGTCGTGGTCGGGCGTCACGAGGACATCGCGGCCGATCCGCTTCTCGGTCGGGACGACGAATCCGAAACGGGGACCCGGCTCGAACCGGCCGACGACCCGGGTGATGCCCCGCTCGAGGACCCGGATGATCCGTCCTTCCCGCCGGCCGTCCGGCTTGGTTGCCTCCACACGGGCCACGACGCGGTCCCCGTGCATCGACTCCATCATCCGGCCTCGGCCGATGTAGATATCCGAGGCCTCCCGCAAACCGCCCGCGGCCGCCGTTTCGGGATCGGGTCGAACAAACCCGAACCCATCGGGATGACACTGGAGCCTTCCTGTGACCATGTTCATCTGGTTGGGAAGGCCGAACCGATTTCCCCGGATCTGAACCAACTCGCCGTCGCGGACCATCTCCTCAAGACGCCGGCGGAAGGCCGCATGCTTATTTTTTGGAATGCCCAGCGACTGCATCAGCTCGTGCAGCGCCGCCGGTCGGGAAGTCTGCTCCCCGATCTGCCTTAGGATATCCTCGCGTGAAGCGATGGTCGAAATGGAAGGGCCTCCTCCTACCAGCGGACCAGGGCGCCGCCCCAGTTCAAGCCGCCCCCGAACGCCCCCAGGTAGACGAGCTCGCCCGGCCGGAGCCGTCCCGATCGGGCCAGGTGATCGAGCGCCATGGGGAGGGAAGCCGAAGAGGTGTTCCCGTACCGGTCCAACGTAATCACGACGCGATCCGACGGGATCCGAAGCCGTTTGGAAACCGCCGATAGGATCCGTGCGTTGGCCTGATGGAAAACGTAGTGATGGATATCACCCGCATCCAGCCGGTGGGTCTTCAGGATTTCGCGCGTGACCTCCACCAGCCGCCCCACCGCCGCTTTGAACAGCGAACCTCCCTTCATCCGGATGAAATGCTCCTCCGCGGCCAGGGTTTCGGGGCGGATCGGCCGACGGGATCCGCCCGCCGGAATCTGGATGATCCGCCATTTGGAGCCGTCCGAGTGGAGCCGGATCGAAAGAAGGCCGGCCTTCCCCGTTCCCGACTTTAGAATCACGGCCCCGGCCCCGTCCCCGAAGAGAATGGCGGTCGCGGGGTCCTTAAGGTCCAGGAACCGGGATTTCACCTCGGCCGCCACCACGGCGACCGGACCGCCCGGGTCGGATTTGATCATCCGGTCCGCAATCGATAGGGCGAAGAGAAATCCACAGCAGGAGGCCGAGACATCGAAGGCGAACGCCCGATCCGCCCCGATATTATTCTGAACGAAACATGCGGTGGAAGGAAAGAGCATGTCGGGCGAGGTGGTGGACAGGACGATCGCCCGGAGGTCCCCGGGAGAGCAGCCGGCCCCTTGGAGCGCGGCTCGGACGGCCTCCGTCGCCAGGTCGGAGGCGGCCTGGTCTTTGTCGGCCCACCGGCGTTCGCGGATCCCGGTTCGCCGGAGAATGCCGGCCTCGTCCAGGCGGAGAGGACGGCCCACCTCCGAATTTAAAACCCGCCGCTCGGGGACGTAGGACCCGGTGGCCGCAATTTGGGCGATCAAGAGAAAACTCCTCAGTTTTCCGCCATTATAGGGATGGAGCCCATTGAAGTCAACGCGCGGCCTTGCGAATCCGGACGGCCTCTGATATTCTACCCGTCGGTACCGCGAGGGAGGGGGCGATGGCATGGCGGATTCGGCTCAGATGAAATTCCGGCTCGGAATGTTTGTCGTCCTGCTGGCGGGGGCGCAGATCGGCTGCGCCGCTCAGAAAGATCCCCTGGGGGCCGAGATCCGGGAGGCGCTCGGGGTGACCCAGAACAGCGCCGATGAACACAAGGAAAGCATCGAACGGAATTACGATCCGAAGATCATCCTGAAACGGGCCGAGGGCCTCTATCAGCGGGGCGACTATATCGAGGCGGCGGGCGAATATCAGCATTTTCTCGATCTCCATCCGCTTCACGAGTGGGCCGATTATGCTCAACTGAAGCTCGGCATGAGTTATTTCAAACTGTTCGAAACCATCGACCGGGATCCGGAGCCGGTGAGGAAGGCCCTCGGATCCTTTGAAAAATTATTGGCGACGTATCCCCGTACCGGTTATGAAGAAGAGGCCCGAAAGAGGATCGCACTTTGCCGCGAGCATCTGGGGCGATACGAGTTTTACGTCGGCCGGTTCTACTATAAACAGGGGGCGCTTCCGGCGGCGATCACCCGGTTTGAGGGGCTCCTCCGGGCCTATCCCGACCATCCCCTCGTTCCGGACGCCCTTTATTATCTGGCGGAGTCCTACGCCCAACAGGGGGATATGGGAATGGCCGCGAGCCGGTTGGAGGACCTCTTGACAAAATATCCGGACACCATCTACCGGGAGAAAGCCCGGCAGAGGCTGTCCCGGTTAAACCCTCCCGCGAAATCATGAGGTACTATCCGGTCTTCCTCAATCTTCAAGGCCGATCCGTGACCGTGATCGGCGGGGGCCGGGTAGCCGAGCGAAAAGTGAGGACTCTTTTGGGATGCGGCGCACGGGTCACGCTGGTCAGTCCGGCCTCGACGCCAGGGCTCGACCGGCTGGCGCAAGCGGGCGCGTTAAAGGTCCGGCACCGCCCCTGGCGGACATCGGATTTGAAGGGGGCCTTTCTCCTGCTGGTCACCACTAATGACCCAAAGGAGAATGCCCGCATCGCGGATCAAATCGATTCGAATGCGCAGCTCGTGAATCTGGCGGATGACCCGTCCCGTTGCAACGTCATCGCCCCGGCCGTCGTTCGGCGAGGGGACCTGATTATTGCCGTCTCGACGAGCGGAAAAAGCCCCGCGCTGGCCCGCCGCATCCGACAGGAACTGGAACGGTCATTCGGCTCCGAGTACGGAAGGTTTCTAAAACTTTTGGGACAGGTTCGGAAACAGGTCCGGACGCGCATCCCCTCGATCATGCGGCGTCGCCGGATCCTTCAAGGTCTGGTCGC
>CAYJTJ010000115.1:0-5805 GCA_964372835.1 uncultured Nitrospirota bacterium | reverse complement strand
GGCCTGAAGATGCGACCAACGGGCCGCTTTCGGGACCCAAAAAACATTCTCAGCGATGTATTCGTCGCGCTCCTCGACAAACCGCTCCCGCTCCCGAGTCTCGGTGATGTACAGATCGCTCGATGGATCGGCCGAGGCGCTTCCAAGATAACCTTGACGCTCCTCAAAAGCGTCTGATATGTATTTCAAGAAGATAAGCCCGAGTGCAACATGCTTGTACTCGGCCGGGTCCATATGGCCGCGCATCTTGTCGGCCGCGGCCCAGAGCTTTTCCTCAAAGCCGAGGTTTGCGCCGTTGCTGGATTTGTTATTTTGTTTCTTCTTCGTGCGAGCCATGGATTACTAATTTACTTGTCAGTGGTCGGCCTCCTGCCCGCCGGCAGTCAGGCGTGATGGCGCAATGGTACAACGATAATCTAAAAAGACAGATAAATTCGGCGGGACACCCGCCTGCCGTCAGGGACGGGCAGATTATACGAAAAACGCTTGGAAAGCACAAGGTCATGATGGACGCGCGCCTCCGGAAGCCGGGCGACGCTCGTCAGGCGCTCGATCCGGTCGCGCTTGGTTCCTTACCCGCAGTCCCTGATCGGACGTCGCCGCGCGGTTGACGGCGGTTTACGAGTTGGTCTATAATATGACCAACTACGGAGGGCGGCATGCACAAAACATACTCTCTGGCCGAGGCAAAGAAACATCTTTCTTCCCTCGTCCGCGAAGCGGATGAAAAATACCGTCGCGTTGTGATTACCCGTAGCGGCGTGGAAAAGGCGGTGCTCCTCAGCGCCGAGGAGTACGACGGCCTGATCGAGACGCTCGACGTTCTATCGAACCGGGCCGAGCGCCGCGCGATCACCCGCGCAAAGAGCCAGGTCCGCCGCGGCAGGACCGTTTCACTGGAAGAACTCAAGAAAAAGATCGGCCCGGCATGAGATATGCCGTCCGTCTTGCGCGGGAAGCCGAGAAGGATCTTCTCGCTCTTTCCCGCGCCGACCGGCGGCTTTACGATCGGATTCTCAACAACCTGCAATCGCTTGCGGACGACCCTCGAATGGGGAAACCGCTGGTGGGCAACCACAAAGGAGAATTTTCCCTTCGCGTCGGTGACTGGCGGATCATCTACGAAACGCATGCCTCCTCCAAAACGGTCTTTGTTCTCACGGTAAAACATCGCCGACATGTCTACTGAACCGCTCCCATGAAAACCGGAATATTCTTCCACAAGGTTGCTTCATAACCCTGTTTCCTCCTCACCACGATTCGATTGACTTCTCAAGGCCGTAACGATACAATAAACCCGATTCTAAACCGTAGTTTAGACCAAAATCCTATGAAACACGCCGATTTCGTCCACCTCCATTGCCACACCCAGTACAGTCTCCTGGACGGGGCCAACCCGATCGACAAACTGATCGATCAGGCCGTCGCCTTCCGGATGCCGGCGCTGGCCATCACCGATCACGGAAATCTCTTCGGGGCGATCGAATTCTATCAAAAGGCGAGGGCGGCCGGGATCAAGCCGATTATCGGCTGCGAGGTGTACGTGGCGCCCAAGAGCCACCGGGACCGCGAGTCCGGCGGACCGCACCACGAGTATTTTCATCTCATCCTCCTCGCGGCGGACGCGACGGGTTACAAGAATCTGATCAAGCTGGTCAGCACGGCGCATCTCGACGGATTTTACTACAAGCCCCGGATCGACAAGGAACTGCTCCATCAGCACCGAGAGGGGCTGATCGGCCTTTCCGCCTGTCTGAGAGGGGAGATCCCGACCTGGTTGGCCCAGGGAGCGAACGACAAGGCGCTCGCCGCCGCGGGCGAACACGAGGAAATCCTGGGCAAGGGCAACTTCTTCCTTGAGATCCAGCACAACGGGCTGGAAGCGCAGGTCAAGGTAAACCGGGAACTGGTCGAATTGAGCCGGCAGACGGGAATGGGCCTTGCGGCCACGAACGACGCCCACTATCTGACCCGCGGCCATGCCAAGGCCCACGACATTCTCCTCTGCCTTCAGACGGGGAAAACGGTCAGCGATACGGATCGGATGCGTTTCGGATCGGATGAGAACTATTTCAAGTCGGCCGAGGAGATGGCGGCGCACTTCACCGAGCTTCCGCAGGCGATTCACAACACCACGCTGATCGCCGAGCGTTGCAACCTCGAGCTGAGCTTCGATAAGTTTCATCTCCCCCACTACACGGTCCCGGAGGGCGCCACCCGCGAACAAGTTCTCGCAAAGCTGGCTCGAGAGGGGTTAGGCCGGCGTCTGGCGACGCGGCCCGCGGACGCGCCCCCGCCCGAACTGTATGAGGCCCGGTTGGCCACCGAGCTGGCCGTGCTCAACAGCATGGGGTATGCCGGATATTTTCTCATCGTCTGGGACATCATCAACTTCGCCCGCTCCAACGGGATTCCGGTGGGTCCCGGGCGGGGATCGGCCGCGGGAAGCCTCGTGGCGTACGCCCTCCGGATCACCGACCTCGACCCGATCCGTTACGGCCTCCTTTTCGAGCGGTTTCTCAATCCCGAGCGGGTCTCACTGCCGGACATCGACATGGATTTTTGCATGGACCGGCGCGAGGAAGTGATCCGGTACGTCACGCAAAAGTTTGGAACGGACCACGTCTGCCAGATCATTACGTTCGGAACGATGGCCGCCAAGGCCGTCATCCGGGACGTCGGCCGCGTGATGGAGCTGCCCTACGCCGAGGCGGACAAGGTGGCCAAGCTCATTCCCCAGACGCTCGGCATCACGCTGGACGAGGCCCTGAAGTCCGAGCCCCGCCTACAAGAACTGACCGAGAGCGATCCCCGAATTCGGGAAATCGTCGGCGTGGCCCGTTCCCTGGAAGGGCTGGCCCGCCACGCCTCGACCCATGCGGCGGGGGTCGTGATCTCGGATGACCCGCTCACCGAACACGTCCCCCTCTATCGAGGGGCGAAGGGCGAGATCGTGACGCAGTACGCCAAGGACGACCTTGAGAAGATCGGGCTGGTGAAGTTCGACCTCCTGGGCCTTCGCACGCTCACCGTCCTCGATCAGGCGACCCGGCTGATCAATAAGACTTCGGCGAGCTCAGTCGAGCCGAATCGGAAAACAGACTCGCCCTTCCGGATCGAGGCCGTCCCGCTGGTCGACGCTCCCACGTACGGTTTGCTCGCGTCGGGCCGGACCACGGGGATTTTCCAGCTCGAGAGCACCGGGATGCGCGACCTCTTGGTGAAAATGAAACCGGAACAGTTCGAGGATCTGATCGCCATTCTCGCGCTCTACCGCCCGGGCCCGATCGGGAGCGGAATGGTGGACGACTTCATCAAGAGGAAACGGGGCCTCATCCCCATCAAGTACGAGTTGCCGGAGTTGGAGGAGATCCTCGGCGAGACCTATGGCGTCATCGTGTATCAGGAGCAGGTGATGAAGATCGCCAACCGGCTGGCCGGTTTTTCTCTGGGCCAGGCCGACCTTCTCCGGCGCGCCATGGGAAAGAAAAAACCGGAGGAGATGGAAAAGCAGAAGACCCTCTTCATCAAAGGGGCCGAGGCCAACGGCATTCCCGAAAAGAAGGCCGAGAAACTGTTCGACCTCATGGCCTATTTCGCCGGTTATGGGTTCAATAAATCGCACAGCGCGGCCTACGCCCTCATCTCCTACCAGACCGCCTATCTAAAAACCCACTACCCGGTCGAATTCATGGCCTCGCTCCTCTCCAGCGAAATGGGGAATTCCGACAAGGTCGTCCGCTACATCTCGGAATGCCGCGAGCTGGGAATCAAAATCCTTCCCCCCGACGTCAACGAGAGCCGGCGGGACTTCACCGTCGTGGAGGGGGGAATCCGGTTCGGCCTGGCGGCCATCAAAAATGTCGGGGAGGCCGCGATCCCCGCCGTTCGAGAGGCACGCGAGGCGGCCGGCCGATTTACCTCGCTGTTCGATTTCTGCCGACGAGTCGACTCTCGGCGCGTCAACCGGCGGGCGATCGAAGGCCTCATCAAGAGCGGCGCGCTCGATTCCACGGGCGCGAAACGATCCCAGATGACCGCGGTCCTGGACCGGGCCATGGAAGAGGGGGCCATCCATCAGCGGGACCGTCTCCAGGGACAGGAGGCCCTTTTCGGGTCGGAACCGGCTTCGGATACGGAGGCCTCCCCGGACCCCTATCCCCCGATCGAGGAATGGGACGAGAGTCAGATTCTCCGATACGAAAAGGAGAGCGTCGGATTCTACATCACGAGCCACCCGCTGGCCCGCTACGCGGAGGAATTGCGGAACTACGCGACGGCCAATGCGGAGACCCTATCGGACATGCCGGATGATCGCGAGGTCCGGGTTTGCGGAATCATCACACAACAGAAGATCACGACCACAAAGCGGGGCGACCGGATGGCCTACCTTCGTCTCGAAGATCTGCACGGCTCGGTGGAGATTCTCGTATTTCCGGACCTCTACAAGAAGGTTTCGTCTCTTTTGACCCAGGATCTCCCCTTCTTCGTTTCCGGATTCGTGGACCGAGGGGAAAAAGGGGTGAAGGTCAAGGCGACGGTTTTGGAGCCGATGGCCCAGGTCCGGGAGCGGATGACGCGCCGGGTGGAGATCCGGATCAATTCGACCGGCCTGACGGCCCGCGATCTTGAGCATCTCAAGGAGATTCTGCTGCGTCACCGCGGCGCCTGCCCGGTTTTCCTCTGCCTGGGCATGCCCAACCGGATCGAGTCCACCATCGCCGTGGACGACAAGGTCAAGATCAAGCCGTCCGACCTTTTCATCGCCGAGATCGAGCGCGACTTTGGAAGGGGAAGCGTTGTCCTTCGATGAGGCCATCGCGACGCCGCCGCCCTCTCGCCGGTCCCGGAGGGCATTCCCGGCGCGACGGAGCGCAAATTGAGAGAGTACCTCGATTTTGAGAAGCCGCTGATCGAGTTTGAAGAAAAGATCGAAAAGCTCCGACCGTTCTCGAAGAACGACCCCCTGATCCACCGGGAGATCGAGGCGCTGGAGAAGAAGGCCCTGGCCTCGCAGGCCGAGATCTACGCCAAGCTCACGTCGTGGCAGCGGACCCAGCTGGCCCGTCATCCGAACCGGCCCACCACCCAGGACTACATCGCCTTCATCGTCCACGATTTCGTCGAACTGCACGGCGATCGATTGTTCGGGGATGATCCGTCACTGATCGGCGGCCTCGGTATTTTCCAGAACCGGCCGGTCGTCATCATCGGAACTCAGAAGGGAAAAACCGTGAAAGAACGGGTCGGCCGTAACTTCGGGATGCCCCATCCCGAGGGGTACAGGAAGGCCCTTCGCCTGATGAAAACGGCCGAGAAATTCTCGCGTCCCGTCTTTACCTTCATCGACACCCCCGGCGCCTACCCGGGCATGGGGGCGGAGGAGCGCGGTCAGTCGGAAGCCATCGCACGGAACCTGTTTGAGATGTCCCGCCTGGCCGTCCCGCTGATCGCGGTCGTCATCGGCGAGGGGGGAAGCGGCGGCGCCCTGGCCCTGGGGGTGGCCGATCGCGTTCTGATGCTGGAGCACGCGATTTACTCGGTCATTTCTCCGGAAGGCTGCGCGGCCATTTTATGGAACAACAGCGCCAAGGCCCCGGAGGCCGCCGAGGCGTTAAAGATGACGGCCCGGGATCTTCTTGAGCTGGGCGTGATCGATGAGATTATTCCGGAACCGCTGGGCGGCTCCCACCGGGATCCGCCTCAAACGGCGGAGGCGCTTGAGAAAACCCTCCTCAAACACTTATCCCAGCTGGACGGGATACCCACCGACGACTTGATCGAGACGCGCTACCAGAAATTCCG
>CAYJTJ010000114.1:0-5806 GCA_964372835.1 uncultured Nitrospirota bacterium | reverse complement strand
CGCGGGGCTTGGGGGCATCGGAGGATCCGCCCCCGCAGTCGGGTGGACCGCACGGGCCCCCAAATATAATTGGTGCCGAAGGGGGGATTTGAACCCCCACGGGGTCACCCCCACTACGCCCTGAACGTAGCGTGTCTACCGTTCCACCACTTCGGCGTTTTCCGGGACGGGCCTTGAACCCCGTTTGGGGCGCATGGCGCGCGTATCCTACACAAAGGCGCGGGGGAGTGTCAATCCGCCCCATCGGATATCGGCGCGGCCGTGGGATGTCGAAATATTTGGTCTGATGTGTTCGTAAAAGGAGGTTCATTTACATAGAATCACTCGGGTCCACATTGCACCAATTCCTCTCCCCCGCTTCCGGGGGAGACTATCTTCTTTCCATCCTTCTCATCCTTCTGGCCCTTCTACTCACCCAGAGGCGGTTCCGGCTGTTCGACGGTCGATGGGCGATCGTCGGGATCAGTCTTTTCCTGGGGGCTCGTTATCTCTACTGGCGCGGCGTTTACACGCTGAACACCGCCGATGGCATCAGTACGGTCATCAGTCTGGCTCTCTATTCGGCGGAGGTCTACGGCCTCCTTTCGATGATCCTCTTTTACGTCCAACTGGTGAGCCCGACCCGCCGCGCCGGACGCCCCCCGGCGACGGAGCCTCCGCCGATGGTGGACCTGTTCGTCACCATCTATAACGAATCGCCCGACATCCTCTATCGCACGCTCGTCGGATGCAAAGCGATGGACTACCCGGCGGGGCGGATACAGGTGTATGTTCTCGACGACGGCCCGCGAGACGACGTGAAACAGATGGCGGCGCAGCTGGGCTGCCGTTACATGACTCGGAAGGACCGCGAGCACGCGAAGGCCGGAAACCTCAATTACGGACTGACGCAGTCTTCCGGCGAGTTCGTCGCGGTCCTGGACTGCGATCACGTTCCGGTTCGGACGTTTCTGAAGGAGACGATCGGCTTTTTTGAGGATTCGAAGGTCGCGATCGTCCAGACCCCCCACTATTTCTACAACCCCGACTCCTATCAGAGAAACCATCGATTGGAGAAGGAGATCGTCAACGAGCAGGACCTCTTCTTTTATGTGATCCAGCCGGGCCGGGACGGCGCCAACGCCAGCTTTTTCGCCGGGAGCGGAGGAATATTCCGGCGGTCGGCGCTCGAGCAGATCGGCGGGTTTCAGGTCAAGACGATCACCGAGGACCTCCACACGAGCATGACGCTCCACGCGAATGGATACCGGTCTATTTATCTGGCGAAGACACTCACGGCCGGTCTGGCGCCCGAGAGCTACCGCAGTTACATCCGGCAACGGCAGAGATGGGCCCGAGGGGGCGTTCAGGTCTTCCTTCTGGATAATCCGCTGATCAGGCCCGGGCTGACCCTGCTTCAACGAATCCATTATTTCGCCTCGATTTTTTATTTTTTTCACGGCTGGCCGCGGCTGATCTTTCTCATGGCCCCCCTCTCCTATCTCCTCATCGGCTATCCTCCGCTCGTGTCCTCCATTCCGGTTCTCCTAAACTTTTTTGTCCCGTATTATGTGACCTCCATGATGGCCTTCAACCGAATCAGCGGGAACTTCCGAAACCCCTTCTGGTCGGACGTTTACGAGGGCGTGATGTGTTTCGCGATTAACTGGGCGAATCTCCAGACGCTGTGGAGTCCCCGGAAAATCCAGTTCCAGGTGACCCCCAAAGGGGAGCGATTCGAGAATCCGGAACTCGCCTGGTCGTATGTCGTTCCGCATCTGGTTCTTCTTGGCCTCCTGCTTGGGGGTCTTGCGGTCGGGGGATATCGGGCCTGGCACCACAGCGTCGAGGTCGACGCCACCGTTCTGAGCGTCGCCTGGACGATTTATAATCTGCTGATTCTGGTGGCCGCGATCGTTGTGGCCCGGGAGCGGCCGCAGAAGCGGACGGCGCCGCGCCTCGTGCGCCAAATCGCCTGCGAGCTGGAATTCGCGGGCCGTCGGCTGGCCGGAAAAACGACCGATCTCTCCGAGACCGGCCTTTCGATGACGCTGGATGAGTCGGTCCTCCTCCCGCCGCGAGTCGGCGTCCTGCTGATCAGCGACTTCGGCGAGGTGACCGAGATCGAAGGGGAAGTGATCCGCAACGATTCCACACCGGACGGCGGCGTCGGCATCGGCATCCGCTTCATTCGGGTCGGCGAGTCCCAGCGACAGGGCCTGATCCGTCAGATGTACAGCTCACCGAGCAGCTGGGAGAGGGCCCATGAAAGCACCTCCGGGACCTGGCGTTCGTTCCGGCACCTGGCGACGGCCCTCTTCCGGGCGATGATTCGGGATCGGATCCTCCGGAGGTTTTCTCATCGGGTCGAGCGCCGGTTCGTTTGCGAGCTGGTAGAGGGAGACTGCATCGAGCGAGGCGTGACGGAGAATATCGGCCACACCGGGATCCTGATTCGGACGGACGCCGTGCTCCCGATTCACAAGGTGGTGACGATCCATCTGATCCACGAGGGGCGGGTGGTGTTCCGAACCCGCGGCGAGGTCGTTCGGAAACGGATTTCGGGCGGGCCGGATCGGATTTACGGCATCCGTTTTCTGGAGGCCACGGATCTCGATCTGACCTCCCTGGGCTGAACCTGTGAGGTGACGATGCATTGGAATATAGCTTTTCGGAGGGTCCTCGGTTTTGCGGGGGCGATCGGGCTCTTTGTCTGGATTCTCCCGGACCGGGTGAGCGGGATCGGGCTCGAGGGGTTGGCCGGGGCCGAGCGGGACGGCCGATCGCAAGGCTACCGGTACGTCGGGATCGGGCTGAGCCATCCCCTCGATGATCAATGGCAGGTCCGGGTCCGTCTGATCGGGGCCGAGCTTCGCTATCGTTTCGATTCCGGCGGGGAGACCCTGGCGGCGAATGTGCGGAGCCTGACGCCTTCGATCGGGCTGTCCTTCCGCGAAGGGGCGCTGACGCTGGGATTGATGATCGGGGAGGATTTTCGGAGCACGACCCGCGGCCGGCCGGGAGCTTCCCACGAAACAGAAAAGGATCATGGTCTATTTGTTCAGGGCGAACTCGATTACGGGTTTGCGAGGATCCATTCCCTATCCGGGCTGGCCAGCTACACGGCCGGGGATGACTTCGTCTGGAGCCGGGCGCGACTCAAACGGCAGATCACGAACACGGATTTCTCCCAACCGGTCTCCTGGTTCGCCGGACCGGAAGTGGTCGGCGGGCGGAATATCGATTTTCGATCCCTTCAGTTCGGCGCGTTCGTGGAACGGGTCTACCGGCCCCTGAATCTGTCGGTCGCCATCAAGGGGGGATATAAAAACACATCGGCCGATCCCTCCACCGGTTATACCGGTATCGAGTTTTATGTCCAGTACTAACCGTCCGCCGGGCGGTTGACAGCCCTTCCCCTTTGATCTATACTACAGCCCTTTTACGAAGGACGGCGGACGCCGCCGCGATCGGCGACGAGGCCCGCGGGGCCGGGAAAGGGGTTCGGAATGGACGTGATATTGCGAGAAGATGTCGAGACGCTGGGCCGTATGGGGGATCGGGTGAATGTGGCGGACGGATACGCGCGGAATTATCTCATTCCCCAGAAGAAGGCGGTCGAGGCCACGAGCAAATCGGTCAAGGCCGTCGAGCATGAGAAACGGCTGATCGCGGCCAAGGCCGGTAAGATCAGGAAGGAATTCGAGGCCCTGGCCGAGAAGGTCAGGGCCCTGCGGATCACCATCCCCGTTCAGGTCGGTGAGGGAGGGAAGCTGTTCGGATCCGTGACCAATAAGGACATTGCGGAGGCCCTTGCGAACGAGGGGGTCGACGTGGATAAGCGCATGATCCAGATGGAAACGCCTTTAAGGGAGGTCGGCGAATTTACGATCCCGATCCGACTGCATCACGACGTGACGGCCCACCTGAGCGTGACCCTCATCGGGGCCTGACCTTCCCGGAAACCCCGCCCGACTGATCCCGCCCGATTGCTATTGCCCGACGGATCGAGATATAATCGGCCCGCTGCGCCGGGCCGTGCCTGCCGTTAGGCGGGGGTCCAAAGGCCCTCGGGCTCTCGAGGAGATCCGAATTGCAAAAACAGGAGCGCCGCCCGGATGGGCGACGACCGGATGAACTCCGGCCCGTCAAGGTCACCCGATCCTATCTGAAAAATGTGGAGGGATCCGTCCTGATCGAAATGGGGGATACCCGGGTGATCTGCAGCGCCACCATCGAGGAGACGGTTCCGCCGTTCCTGCGGGGGAAGAACCGCGGATGGATTACGGCCGAGTACGGCATGCTTCCGCGGTCATCCCGGGAACGCATCCCGCGCGAGTCCACCCGGGGACGAGTTGGCGGGAGGACGCACGAGATCCAACGCCTCATCGGACGGTCCCTCCGCGCCGTGGTGGACCTGGAGGCGCTGGGCGAGCGGACGCTCTGGATCGACTGCGATGTGATCCAGGCGGACGGCGGGACGAGAACGGCCTCGATCACGGGCGCCTATGTGGCCCTGGCCGATGCCCTGGCGTTGTTGAAGAAGGCGGGGCGTCTGGCTCGAGACCCCGTGAAAGATTTCCTGGCCGCGATCAGCGTGGGACGGGTTGATCATACGAATCTGCTGGACCTCTGTTACGAGGAAGACTCCCGGGCCGAAATCGATATGAACGTCGTCATGACGGGACGCGGAGAATTCGTGGAGATCCAGGGGACGGCCGAGCAGACCCCCTTCAGTCGGCCCGAAATGGACCGGCTGATGAAATTGGCCGGGGAAGGTATTCGGGAGCTCATCGCGAATCAGAAAAAGATTTTAAGGGGGCCCGCGGCGTGACCTTGCCGAAGGAGATCGTGATCGCCACCTATAACCGGCACAAGTTCGAAGAGATCACGTTTCTTCTGGGAGAGCTCCCCGTCCGGTGGTTGGCTCTTGGGTCATTCCCCGATGCGCCGGAATTGAAGGAGGAAGGCGCCACGTACGCCGAGAATGCGCGCATAAAGGCCCGGACCGCGGCGCAGTTCACGGGAACCTGGGCCCTGGGGGATGATACCGGCCTGGAGGTGGACGCCCTGGGGGGGCGCCCGGGACTCTTCTCGGCCCGGTTCGCGGGGGAAGGGGTCACGTTTTCAGAAAACAAGAAAAAACTCCTGGATGAAATGCGCGGCGTGCCCCGCGAGAAGCGGACGGCTCTATTTCGCACCGTCCTGGCCCTGGCCAGTCCCTCGGGCGAGACCCGGGTCACGGAGGGGTCGCTTCGCGGCCGAATCACCGAGGAGGAAAAGGGACAGGGAGGATTCGGCTATGACGCTCTGTTTTATATTCCGGAGATCGGCAAGACCTACGCCGAGCTGACACGCGAGGAGAAGAACCGCGTCAGCCACCGGGCGCGGGCTTTACAGAAGATGAGAGAAGCCTTGGACAGATTGTAACTCAAACACATTCAGCATGAAGATCATGGAGCATTAGAGCCGTGGACCGCTATGGAGTTTTTTAATTCTATCTGATGCTCTATTGTTCTATTGCTCCATTGCTTTAAAGCAAACGCACCCCGTGCGTTTGCTTTCAATCGGGGTGTAGCGCAGCCTGGTAGCGCACCAGCCTTGGGCGCTGGGGGTCCCCGGTTCAAATCCGGGCACCCCGAGATTTTTGCTTCGCAAAAATCTAGAGCAATGGAGAATGGAACATTGGAACAATGAACCATTCTCTCATTGCGGTCTATTTTCTGTTGCTCTATTGTCAGGCGTGAAAGATGCGCCCGTAGCTCAGAAGGATAGAGCATCTGCCTTCTAAGCAGAGGGTCGGGGGTTCGAATCCCTCCGGGCGCAA
>CAYJTJ010000113.1:0-5815 GCA_964372835.1 uncultured Nitrospirota bacterium | reverse complement strand
CCCTTCGAGCGCGGTGTGGCCCTGCTCCATTCGTTCTGGTATTCCGAGGCCGAGAAGGCCTTCCGGGCCGTGGCCGGAGCCGATCCGAACTGCGCGATGGCTTACTGGGGCATCGCAATGAGTCTGTACCACCCGCTCTGGGAGGCGCCCGGGCCGGCCGATCTGAAGGCCGGATCGGAAGCGGTCGGGAAGGCCGTCTCGCTCGGCGCAAAGACCGACCGGGAGCGCGACTACATCACCGCGATACAGGCCTTCTATAAGGATACGGAGAAGCTCGATCATCGAACCCGACAGATCGCCTATGAGAAGGCGATGGAGTCGGTCTATGAGCGTTATCCCGAGGATCGCGAGGCGGCCGTTTTCTACGCGCTCGCCTTAAATTCCACCGCCCCGCCGACGGATAAGAACTTCGCAAACCAAAAGAAGGCCGGAGAGATTCTGAACAAGGTGTTTTCCAAAGAGTCGAACCATCCGGGCGTCGTGCATTACATCATTCATGCCTACGACTCGCCCCCGCTGGCGCACCTGGCGCTGGCCTCCGCGCGGAGCTATGCCAAGATCGCCCCCTCCGCCCCACACGCGCTGCATATGCCTTCGCATATCTTTACACGCCTGGGGCTCTGGGATGAGTCGATCCGGTCGAACCGCGCTTCGTCTTCCGCCGCCCGGGCCAAGGCCGCGCAGGCCGGCCCCGGCGCGGCGTCGTTCGAGGAGCTCCACGCGCTGGACTATCTCCTGTACGCTTATCTCCAGCGGGCCGAGGACGAGCAGGCGAAGGCGTTGATGGATGAGATTCGGGGGATAAAGAAGGCCGCCCCGGAGAATTTCGCCTCGGCCTATGCGTTGGCCGCGATGCCGGCCCGGTTCGCCATCGAAAAGCGGCTCTGGAAAGAGGCTGCGGGCCTGAAACCCATGCCCGAGTCATTCCCCTGGTCGAAGTTTCCTTGGACCGAGGCGATCACGGTCTACGCCCGGGGAATCGGCGCCGCGCGAAGCGGGGACCTGGCCGGCGCGCGAAAGGACCTCGAAAAACTGGAGTCGCTCAATCAGTCCATCGTCGAGGCGAAGCAGACCTACTGGGCGGATCAGGTCGAGGCGCAACGGCTTGCACTGGCGGCCTGGATCGCCCGTGAAGAGGGAAAGAACGAGGAGGCCGTGAAGGCCATGCGCGCCGCGGCCGATCGCGAAGAATCGGCCGGGAAGCATCCCGTTACGCCCGGGCCGATCGTACCGATTCGGGAGATGCTGGGGGAGCTCCTGCTCGAAATCAATCAGGCCGCCCTTGCACTGAAGGAGTTCGAGGCCGCGCTTTCGGCCTCGCCGAATCGGTTCGGCGGACTGTATGGGGCGGCCCGGTCGGCTCAAGCGGCCGGGAATGCGGAGAAGGCCAAGGCATTTTATTCCAAACTGATTACGCTCAGCGATCCGGTCGAGTCGGACCGGGCGGAGCTTCATGAAGCCAGGGCCTATCTGACGAAGAAATGAACCGGGGGCGGGCGATGAATGGAAAATGGGTCGTCGGGATTGTGCTGCTGATTTTCGTCGTGATCTTCACGCTTCAGAATTCGGCCGCGATCAGCATCAAATTCCTTCTCTGGCAGTTTTCAATCTCCCGCGTTCTGATGATCTTTATCCTTTTGGCCGTGGGGTTCGTTTTGGGGGCGATTCTGGGCACGATCGACCGCGGCCACTCGAAGTAGCGGGCTCCGTTGGGAGCACATTCGGATTTACGATGGAAGGATAGAAGCGCATCCGGTATTCACACGCGCGCCGAGATGAAGGAGAGACGTGATGGAAATGACGCAATGGCTTGACGCCTTAAACAAAGCGCTCGACCTGCTGGCGACGGGAATTGCGGATCATCTTTTCGGCCTGCTGGGCGCCCTCATTCTTGTCGTCCTGGGATGGATACTGGCCCGGGTCTTGAGGGCAACGGTCGTGCGGCTTCTGACCGGGCTGGGCCGGCATGTCCCCGCTCCGGGACTGGCGCAACGGCTTGAGCAGTCCGGTTTGGGCCGGCAAGCCTCCGAGACGATCGGCGGCTTCGTTTACTGGACGGTGCTGATCCTGTTCGTCACGGCGGCGACGGAACTTCTCGGGCTGCCGGTGGCCCGGACGTTTTTCGCCGGAGCGGGCGAGTATCTTCCGAGCGTTCTGGCCGCGCTGTTGATCGTCTTCGCGGGATTTCTATTGAGCAACCTCGCCCGCCGCGGAATCGTCCGCGCGGCGTCCGCGGCCCAGGTCGCCTATGGAGATCTCCTCGGTCGGATGGCGCAGGGCGGGATCCTCTTGGTCGCCGTTGTGATCGCCATCGACCAGATCGGGATCGACGTGGAGTTCCTGATCGTCCTGCTCGGCATCGTCATCGGGACGACCTTCGGGGCGATGGCGCTGGCCTTCGGGCTGGGGGCGAGGACGGCCGTGAGCAATATCCTCGGCTGTCACTATCTAACCCAGGTCTACCGGGTGGGACATCGGATCCGAATCGGAAGCGTCGAGGGCCGAATCCTCAAGATCACGCCCACCGCGGTGATCCTCGATTCGCCCTCCGGCCAGGTGATGGTCCCCGCAAAAGATTTCGGCGAGATGGCCTCGGTTCTGTTGGCGGAGGAAGGTTGAGATGGAGGCGGAACGGCTTCTCTCGCAGACTTTTCTGGAAGCTCATCCGGAGGACGCCGCGGTCACCTTGGAGCGCCTTCCGGTTTCAACCTGGGCCGCGGTGCTGCCCGAATTTCCGGCCCCGGCGGTGGCCCGGGCTTTTTCGCGCATGGTCCCGTCCGTGGCGGCGGACGGGTTGGCCTTGATGCCGATCGAATTCGCGGCGGAGGTCCTGGGCGAACTTCGGATGGACAGCGCGGCGGGATTTCTTCGCCGGATGGACGAGGCCGACCGGGATCGACTTTTCGAGGCCCTGTCGGCTTCGATCGCGGAGCCGCTCAAGCGGCTCCTAAATTTTCCGGAGCATACGGCCGGTGGACTGATGGACACGCGGATCCTTTCGGTTCCGGACGATATTCAGGTCGGGGAGGCGTTGCGGCGGGTCCGCCGGCTTTCCCGGCTGGCGCTCTACTATCTGTACGTGGTGGATCGGAACCAGATTCTCGTCGGCGTATTGACGCTGCGAGAGCTGATGCTGGCCTCGACCAAAGAGCTCATCGCCGCCATCATGCAGACGCGCGTCGTCCGGCTTTCGGCCTTCGCGGATCGGAGGGACATCGCGGCCCATCCGGGCTGGCGATCCTACACGACGCTTCCGGTGGTGGATCCGGGGGGCCGGCTGATGGGCGTGATCCGGTACGAAACGGTCCGTGAACTCGAGGAGGCCGCCGCCGTGCGGCGACATCCTCAGGCCGCGCTGTCGATCCCGATGACGTTGGCCCGGCTCTACTGGGAGACGGTGATGATCTTGAGCCACGGGCTGACCGCGCGGGTCCTTCCGCACGAAGGCGAGGCCGGTTCCTCGGGGAGCATGCGGGATGGCCGCTAAGACGCAACGGGCCGTGGATGCCCTCCTCCAGGAATTTCTTCAACGGTATCCGGACGAGGCGGCCCGGATGCTTCAGGGCCTCCCGATTCGTGAGATCGTCCGAGTCCTTCAAGCCGCGCCGGTTCCCCAGGCGGTCGGCGTTCTCGAACGGTTGATCCCCGAGGTGGCCGCACAAGTGCTCGAAGGGGTGGATGAGCCCGTGGCGCGATCCTTCCTGACTCAGCTTGATCCCGTGCGCGGCGCGATACTGCTGTCCCGCCTGGATGACGAGTTGCGCGTCCGACGCCTCGCCTCCCTGGATTCCCAACGGGCCCGAGAGCTTCAGTCACTCATGACCTACCCCCCCGACCGCGCGGCCTACCTCATGGACCCCCGGGTGACCGCCTTCCGTGCGGACTCGACCGTCAAGGAGGCCCTATCGCGTCTGCGTCAAAGCCGGCAGAAGCGGATCCATGACCTTTTCGTGACGGACCCCGAAGGAAGATTGATCGGCATGGTGCCGCTTCATGACATCGCCGTCTCTTTGCCCTCCGAACGCCTCGAAACGTTGATCCGGGGCACGCCGGTTTTCGTGGACGCCATGACCACGCGGGAAGAGGTCGTGGAGGCGTTCGGTCAGCCCAACGTGCACAGCCTTCCGGTCGTGGATGTGGAGGGCCGACTGCTCGGTGTGATTCGGCACAACGCACTGGTCGCGGCCGCGCAGGAAGAGGTCAGCGCCGACATCCAGACGATGGTGGGGGCGAGCAAGGAAGAGCGGGCGCTCTCCCGGATTTCTTTCGCGGTCCGAAAGCGGCTGCCCTGGCTTCAGATCAATCTCGCGACGGCCTTCCTGGCCGCCGCCGTCGTCGGGATCTTCGAGAGCACGATCGCCCGGTTCACGGCGCTGGCGGTCCTGCTCCCGATCGTGGCCGGCCAGTCCGGAAACACGGGGGCCCAGGCGCTGGCCGTGACGATGCGTGGGTTGGCGCTGCGCGAGGTCCGTGTCCAGCAGTGGTTCCGGATTGTCACCAAGGAGTTCAACGTCTCATTGATCAACGGGCTGGGGGTGGCCCTGACGACGTCCCTCGGCGTTTATCTCTGGAGCCGCTCGGAGGGGCTCGCGGCGGTGATCGGGATTTCCATGGTGATCTCGATGGTGGCGGCCGGACTGGCGGGCGCCGCGATCCCGATGATCCTGACCGCGATGGATCAGGACCCGGCCCAGTCCTCCTCGATCATTCTGACGACGGTGACGGACGTGGTCGGCTTTTTAAGCTTCCTCGGAATCGCCACGATGCTTTCCCATCTGCTTTAGTTCCCACGGCGCGTCCCGAACCGGAGGTCCGAGTTGCAATCGGCGCGTGATGCGGATAAGATGGCCCGTGTGACGCCGGGATGAAGATCGAACTCAATCACGGGATGCGGATCGTCGGCACGGATTTGTGGCTCGATTCCACACGCGTCCGGCCGCTGGGGTTCATCTCCCACGCCCACGGCGATCACACGGCGAGACACCACCGCGTGATCGCGACCCCCGCCACCTGGGCGCTCTGCCGGCGACGGCTTGGCTCTCGGCCGGAGCCCGTTCTTCTCGACGTCCGGACCCCCCACGCGATGGACGGAGGCGCCATCGAACTGCACCCCTCCGGTCATATCCTCGGCGCATCTCAGATTCTTATCCAGAACGCGCAGCGGATCGTCTACACCGGCGATTTCCGCCTCAAACCCAGCCGGACCGCCGAGCGGGCCGATCCCCTCCCCTGCGATGTGCTGATCATGGAATGCACCTTCGGAAAACCCCGCTACGTTTTTCCATCGGAGGCGGACGTGGAACGGCGCGTGTTGGATTTTGTCGAGCGGGCTTTGGATGATCGCAAGATCCCGATCCTTCTCGCCTACGCGATGGGAAAGAGCCAGGAGGCGCTGAAACTTCTCTCCGATCACGGCCACACGGTCTGCCTTCCCCGTCAAACGATCGAGATCGTCAAAATCTACGAATCGCTCGGAATTCGATTCGGACGGTACGAGCGGATCGATCAAGCAAATCTTCGCGGCAAGGTGGTCGTGCTGCCGCCGTACATGGCCCGGTTTCGATGGGTTCAAGAAATCGCGAACCGCCGGACGGCCGTACTGACGGGATGGGCGATGGATCCGGACGCGCCGCGCCGATTCGGCGTGGACGAGGCGATCCCGCTGTCGGATCACGCCGATTTCGAGGAGCTCAATGAATACGTCAGCCGTGCGCGGCCTTCCAAGATCTACACCGTCCACGGCCCGCCCGATCTGGCCAAGCATCTGCGTGCGCGCGGCTATCGGGCCGAGCATCTCGCCCCCGGGGCCCAGCTC
>CAYJTJ010000112.1:0-5853 GCA_964372835.1 uncultured Nitrospirota bacterium | reverse complement strand
TGATTTTCTCGACCACCCGATCGGTCGGAACGAGGTGGCGGTTCAGTCCCAATTCCTTCGGATCAAAGCCCATCGCCAGACCGATGAGTTGGGGAAGATGGAGGATGGGAAGATCAAGCGGCTCGCCGATTTTCTTCTCCGCACGTTCCTGGTAGATGTCAAGGTTCATGTGGCACAGGGGACAGGGCGTCACAAGCGCATCGGCCAGCCCGTCCTTCGCCTCTTTGAGGTTCGCCCCGACCATGGCGACCGCGATCGGTTCTTTTTCAAGCACAAGAGGAAAGCCGCAGCATTTCGTCTTTCCCTCGTAGTCCACCGGCCGGGCGCTCAATGTTGCGATCAGTTTCTCGAGGGAGACCGGATTTTCGGGATCATCAAAGCCGAGGTATTTCGACGGCCGAAGAATGTAACAGCCGTAAAACGGCGCGATCCGAAGGTTTTCGAGCGGGCGGGTGACCTGTTGCCTAAGGGCCTCCAGCCCCAATTCGCCCACGATGATCCAGAGGAGGTGCTTCACCTCGACTCGGCCGCCGTACCGGATTCCTTCCGGCTCCAACAGTGCATTGATCCGGTCCAGCAACCCCTCCTCCTTCTTGAGTCGGTAATTCGCCATCCCCATCACGCCCTGACAGGTCCCGCAGATCGTCATGATGTCGAGCCCCATGGCCTCGGCCTGCGAAAACGTTCGCGCGTTGATCGCCAGCGCGAGATCCGGATCCGCCTCGGACACGACCCCGGCGCCGCAGCAGGCCGCATCGAGCATCTCGACCACCTCGATCCCGAGCCGCTTCGCCACGAGCAGTGTGGACTGGTAAAGCTCCGGGCAGGCGCCCTTCGCCGCACAGCCGGTATAGAGGGCGTATTTCACGCGTTCTCCTTTGTGGGGCGGGACCGCTTCCGCGCTTTGAATATTCCCCGGACCTGTCGGATCCCCGGGATCGCGGGCCTCCATTTGAATGGGAAGGGAACCTTTCCTTTAAGAAACATCCTAAATCCCAGCGGGGCGATGCGGAGAAAATCCTTTATCCGCGTCCCGACGACTTTGAGCGGCATCCGGGCCTCGTTGAGTCGTCCCTCGTGCTCGATAATCTCGGCGAATCCCGTGATATGGCGGGAACCCAGCGTCGGGGGAAGCCCGGTCTCGATCGAGGCCCGCCGCAGTCGGATGATCGCCTCCATCGGCTGGACATCCTTCGGACAGACCTCGACACAGTAATTGCATCGTGTGCAATCCCAAATGCCGCCCTCTCCCTGAAGATCCTCGAGCCGCCGGGGTTTGGTCGCCTCCCGAGGATCGGCCACGAACCGCCAGGCCTTGGCGAGTGCGGCCGGACCCAGAAATCCTTTTTCAACCTCAAAGACGGTGCAGGCCGCGACGCAGGCCCCGCACATGATGCAGGCCTGGACGTTGTGGAAGGCCGTGTACGCCCGGCGCATCTCGTGGGGATCGACTTCGTCCATCGGCCGCGGCTCAACCCAGGGCGTAACCGCCCGAACCTTCTCCCAGAAGGGGGCCATCTCGACCACGAGGTCCTTGACCACCGCCATATTCTTAAGCGGCCCGACCCGGATCTCCCCGTGGCGTTCGAACTCGGCCCGGATCTGGGTCTTGCAGGCGAGTTTCTCCGTCCCGTTGATCTCCATCGCGCAGGAGCCGCAAATGGCGCTCCGGCAGGCGTACCGGAACGTGAGCGTCCCGTCCGCCTCGTTCTTAAGCCGAATCAGGGCCTCGAGCACCGTCGTCCCCCGCCCGACGTCCAGGCGGTAGGGCTCGACGTGCGGCCGCGCGTCGATCTCGGGATTGAATTTATGGATATGAAGGGTGATTCTCATTCGGAGAAAGGAGTCGTGTGATCTCAGCCTTTAATGCTTCCGATTGGTTTGAGCTGCGCGACCTTCTTGGAAACCCCGACGGCGTCCATCGTGTCCACCACGTCCGAGATGTCCTTATAGGCCTCGCCGGCCTCCTCGGCCAGTCCGGACATCGAGACGGCCTTCACGTAGATTCCCCGCTCCTCCATGGAGCGCTGGAGATCCGTCCCCCGGATCCTCCGCTGGGCGGCCTTGCGGGACATCGTGCGGCCCGAGCCGTGCATCGTGGAGGAGAAGGTTTCTCCGGCGGCCTTGTCGGTCCCCACGCAGAGGTAAGAGCCCGTCTCCATCGAGCCTCCCACGATCACCGGCTGCCCGATATCCCGATAGAGCGTCGAAACCTCCGGCCGCCCGGGGCCGTAGCATCGGGTCGATCCCTTCCGGTGGACGAGCAGCTCGACCGGCTTCCCGTCGATCTCGTAGGTCTCGACCTTGGCGATGTTGTGGGCCACGTCGTAGATCACCTCGAACCCCAGCCGTTCGGCGTCCTCGTTGAAGAGCTGGCTGAAGGACTCGCGAATCCGATGCGTGATCACCTGCCGGTTGGCGAAGGCCATGTTGGCGGCGCAGTTCATCGCGGCGAAATAGTCCCGGCCCTCGGGTGATTGGAACGGGGCGCAGGCCAACTGTCGGTCGCGCACCGAGAGGCCGTACTTTTTCATGGCCGAGTCGAAAACGCGCAGATAATCCGTCGCGATCTGATGGCCGAAGCCCCGCGAGCCGCAGTGAACCATGATCACGACCTGATCCCGTCCGAAGATCCCGAGCGATCGGGCCACCTTTTCATCATAAATGTTCGCGTCCGAGGCGACCTGAATTTCAAGGTAGTGATTGCCCGAACCCAACGTTCCGAGCTGATCGATGCCCCGGGAAACCGCCTGCCGGCTGACCTTTGAAGGATCCGCGCCCGGGAGCGCCCCGCCGCCTTCGATCCGATCCCGATCCTGATCCCAGCCGTATCCCTTCCGGATGCACCACTGCGCCCCGTTGACCATCAGATCCGAGAAATCTTTCGGGCCGACCTTGACGAAACCCTTCGCGCCGACCCCGGCGGGCACCTTGGAAAAGAGGAGGTTGATCAGCTCCTTAATTCGCGGACGGACCTCCGCCAGTGTGAGATCGGTCCGAATCAGCCGCATCCCGCAGTTGATGTCAAACCCGATGCCGCCCGGTGAAATGATCCCGTCCTGGGTCCGGAAGGCCGCCACGCCCCCGATCGGAAAACCGTAGCCCCAATGCCCGTCCGGCATGCAGAGGGCGTGCTTTTGAATTCCGGGAAGACACGCGACATTGGTGATCTGCTCGAAAACGCCCTGGTCCATTGTTTTGAGCAGATTTTCCGACGCGTAAATACGGGCGGGAACCCGCATTCCCTCCTTCTCCGACGGAGGGATTTCCCACAGGTTTTCGCCGATCTTCTGGATCTCCACGACCGACCTCGTTCAGACGCTAAACATCCAGGACCACGCGGGCAATCCATCCCCCCGAGGGGGAGGGGCCGACGGCGAATTGGTGGTAGGTGACGGCCTTGACATCCGACCGAAGGCTGTGATGCCGGGGATTGATCGGCTCGCCTTTCACGACGGCCTTCAGCCGCCACTCGTCCCCTTTCTCCAGTTCGACCGAGAAGTCCCGGAAGAGCAGGCGCTCGGCGTCCTTCAGGTAGATCAGCTCGGACAACCAGTCGAACAGGAGCTGGTCCAGCTCGGCGTGTTGCAGCCGGATCTCCTTGGAAACTTTGGGGCGGAGCCGGCGGGGATTGGCCATCGCCTCGAAGAGCGCCCGTGCCGCGGCCTCGAACAACTCGGCGGGAGAATCGCCCGTCGCTTCGAAGGCCAGATCCGCGATCGCGATATCGTCCAGAAACGAGAAGGCCTTCATCCCAGCTCGAGCACCTTCGGAAAATGCGTCAGATTCAAACAGCCGGACCGTGTGACGACCACCAGGTCCTCGATCCGGACGGCGCCGATCTCCGGATAATAAAGGCCGGGCTCGACCGTCACGACTTCTCCCGCGCGCAGCTTCCACGGGGCCTTGCTGATCCGGGGCGGCTCGTGAATATCCAGCCCCACCCCGTGGCCGGTCCCGTGGAAAAAACCCTGCATCCGGCCGTTCTTCGGCCCCGTGCGATATCCCGACTCCTCGAAGATCGCCGTGATCCGCCCGTGGATCGCCTGCCCCTCCGCTCCTTCACGGACCATCCCGATCCCCTCTTCCTGTGCGCGGCGGACCGTGTCGTAGAGTTTCTTGAGCGGCTCGGGCGCCCGGCCCTTCACAACGGTCCGGGTCATGTCCGCGAAATAGCGCGTCTTGGCCGAACGGGGGAAAACATCCATCACGATCGACTGGTTCGGCCGAATCGGGCCGGAGCCTTCGTCATGGGGATCGCACCCCTGGGTTCCGCAGGCCACGATCGTGTGCTGGGCGATACAGTCCATCTCCATGAGCTTGACGTTGATGATTTTCTTGATCGCCTCCGCGGTCAGAACGCCATCGCGCCAGTGGAGTTCATCTTTCTTGATGGTCGACTCACGAATCACCTCGACCGCGGCGCTGACGGCGGCCTCCGTCGCCCGCTGGGTCTGGGTGATCGCCGCGATCTCCTCGTCGGATTTAATGACCCGTTCCTCGAAAAACGGCTCGGCCTTGGTCTTGATCGCGTACCCCCGCCGGCGGAGTTCCTCCGCGTGGCGGAATCCGAAATCGCCCGGCACGAGCAGCGCATGGATTCCGCGCTCCTTCAGAACGGCGTCCACGACGTCGATCAGCTTGGGTTCGGCGGCCTTCGCCTTGACGCGCTCCTCGATCGCGGAGTAGGACAGGACCTCGTCCACGCGGGCCTGGGCTTTGGCCCGGTCCAGCTCAAGATCGCTCATCACGACGGCCTTTTTCCCATCGGCCTGGACGAAAACAAAGGGGTCCGGCGCGAGAAACTTCGTGGCGTAGTAGAGGTTGGAGTCCACCTCGCTGTTGGCGATCATCAAGATTGCTTCGTTCGGGGCCAAGCCGGTCTCCTCTCGGTGCCATTATAAACGGAGTGCGAAGAACAAAGCAACAGACCCGGCGGGCCGTCCGGCTCCCGCCTCGATATTCCAATTGATTAATTCGGCGGCGAATTTTATACTCCGGTCTGAGAGCGGGGAGGAGGAGAGAATGCATCCCGGCACAAAATGGCTGTTTGGCATGATCGTGTTGGTCCTCCTGATCCCGATCCCGGGCGTCATCGGTCTGAAATATCCCTATCTCCTCCCCTACACCGGTCACAAGCTGCTCCATATCCTCGGCGCGATTCTTTTTCTGGGAAACATCATCGCCTCGGCGATCTGGATGACCATGGCCGCCCGCACCGAAAACTCGGCCGTGATCCATTTTGCGGCCCGCGCGGTACATTGGATGGATGTCTTCTTAACCGGTCCCGGCGTGATCCTGCTCCTCTACAACGGGATGACGCTGGCCACGCGGCTCGGCGGAATTTACGAGTTGAGTTGGATCACGGCGGGGTTCATCCTGTTGGGCCTGACCGGGATGATCTGGGTGGGCTTCCTCATCCGATACCAGATTTGGCTCTACGGTCTGGTCCACGGCGCGGTCGAGACCGGCTCGGAGGTTCCGAACGAATTTTACAAAATCCTCCGGCGATGGAATTTTTGGGGGGCGGTGGCGGTGCTTCTCCCGATCCTCGCGACCTTCTTCATGGTGACGCGGACGAAACCCTGGTAGGGCGGGGGCCGTCAGCCCGGCGGGGAATTTTTGGCGAACAGACGGGTCAGGATCGCCAGAAGAGGGGCCCCGAGACCGATCGCGACCGTGGCGCTGAAGACGGCGTAGAAGATTTTGGCCGTCGTGGCCATCGGTCCGGTGGTATAGGCCTCGCGAACGTTGTACCGGCCCAACTCGGCCATGTGGATGGCGTAGTTGGAATACATCAGGTAGGCGAGGATCGCCTCGGCCGCCAGCGCCATAAGGCAGAAGCCGCTGATC
>CAYJTJ010000111.1:0-5861 GCA_964372835.1 uncultured Nitrospirota bacterium | reverse complement strand
TATCATGCTCGATCACCAGCACGGAATGCTCCCGTGCGATGGCTTCCAAGAGGAGTCCCGTCTGTTCCCGTTCCTTGCCCGTCATGCCGGCAACGGGTTCGTCAATCAACAGCAATTTCGGGTTTTGTGCCCTGAGCATTCCTATTTCCAACCACTGTTTCTGACCGTGGGAGAGGGTTCCAGCCAAGTGGCGGGTCTGTTCAAGCAAACCTACCGATTCGAGGATTTGAAGGATTCGTTCACGCTCGTCTGTCGTGCGCCGTGCAAATAACGTTGGGACGACCTGCTTATTCGTCCGCAGGGAAAGGTCCAGATTTTCAAAAACAGTATGATGAGGGAAAACCGTAGGAGTTTGAAATTTGCGGCCGATGCCGAGGTTTACGATCTGATGTTCGCGCAGCGGAAGAAGATCGGTTGACTTTTCAAAGATGACGCGGCCCTCGATCGGTTTGACCATGCCGCATATCACATCCAGAAGCGTGGTCTTCCCCGCTCCGTTCGGTCCAATGACGAAACGAAGTTCGCCTCTTTCCATGGAGAAGTTGAGATTTCGAAGGGCAAGAAAACCTTCGAAGCTGACCGTCACGCCTTCAAGGTAAATGATCGTGTTCATGATGGACCGCCGCGCTCTATTTTCAGAACCTGTTTTCGGGAGTCACGGCGCGAGACGGGCCGCGCCGCATCAATCCAACGAAGCGTTTGACCTGGCCCGGAAGCCCAACCAGTCCGGTCGGGAAAAAGAGAACGACGCCGACAAAAAGTCCGCCCAGAATGAAAGGCCACAATTGCGGAACGGCGCCGGTTAAAAAGCTCCGCAACCCGTTAACCAGTACGGCTCCCAAGGGGCCGCCCACAAGCGCCCCCCGTCCTCCCACCGCGACCCAGACCACAACCTCCAGGGACGGCGACACACCGATCTGGCTCGGAGTAATGATTCCCACCTGGGGAACATAAAGGGCGCCCGCCAGCCCCGCCAGCCCTGCGGATACCGCAAAAACAAACATCTTGAAACCCGTTGTTGAATAGCCCAAAAACCTCAAACGGTTTTCGCCGTCCCGGATGGCGCGCAGGACGTTTCCCAGCTTCGAGGTTGTGAGCCACCGGCAGAGACAGTAGGCGGCCACCAGGCAAACGGCCGTAATGATATAAAGACCCCTTTGGGTCGCCGGTTCAAGGAGCGAGAAACCCAGGAGGGTCTTGTAATCCGTAAGCCCATTCGTCCCTCCGAGTTTCATTTCATTCCGGTTGAAGGTGAGCCAGGCCGCAAATGCCAGCGTCTGAGTCAGAATGGCGACATACACCCCTTGAATACGACTGTGAAACGTCAGATACCCGAAGAGCGTAGCGAAGAGCACGGGGAGGAAGACTGCGGAGCCCAGGGCAAAAGCGAAACTATGGTACGGCTCCCAAAAGAGCGGCAGCTCTTTGACCTGGTTCCACACCATGAAATCCGGCAATGCTTCCCCGTATTTGCTTTGTTCGGTTCCAATTTGAAGCATCAGGTACATTCCCATCGAGTACCCGCCCAGTCCGAAAAAGACAGCCTGCCCGAGGCTAAGGATTCCTGCGAAACCCCAAAGGAGACCCAATCCCAATGCCATAATTGCGAGTGAGAGGTATTTCCCGATCAGATTCAGGTAGAAGTCCGGTAACCAGAGGAAAGACTCGCGTGGCAGAACATTCAGAAGAGGCAGTCCGACAACAAGGACGAATCCCAACGTGCCGATCACCACCCATTCCTTTTTCCAAGGCGTCCTCATGCCTCTGCGGCCCGCCCTTTGGCCGGGAAAAGGCCGGAAGGTTTGCGCTGCAAGAAGAGAATGATCGCCGCCAGGATGAACAGTTTGGCATAGATTGCGCCCCCCGTGCCGCCGATTATCGGCTCCAGGATTTTGTTGAGAATCCCGATTCCCATTGCCGAAACCACCGTGCCGGCCAGTTTTCCTACGCCTCCAACAACGACCACCATGAACGACTCCACGATGTAGGTCTTGCCCATTTCGGGGTCTACGTTCCCGACCAGGCTCAGGGCGCAACCCGCCAACCCCGCCAGCCCAGCACCCAAGGCAAAGGTCCATCCATCAACTCGTCGCGTAGAAATCCCCAGGCAAGCGCTCATATTGCGATTCTGGGTGACGGCGCGGATCCTGAGTCCCCATCGTGTTCGGGACAAAAGCGAATAAACTCCCAACAAACTCGCAGCCCCCAGGATTATAATGAAGATCCGATTATAAGGCAACACCAGACCGACCATCACCTCGATCCCACCCCGCATCCAGATTGGGGCATTCACGCTGGTGAGATCTCCAAAATACCAGCGGGCTGCCTGCTGGAAGATCATACTGATGCCCCATGTCGCCAGGAGCGTTTCCAAAGGCCTCCCGTAGAGAAAACGAATCACCGTCTTTTCTAAAAGGAGCCCAACCGCACCGGTGACAATGAAAGAGAGGGGCAATGCAGCTATAAAATAGTAGTTTTGAAGGGAAAGGGGTAGGTATGCGGCAAACAGTCCCTGTAGGACGAAGGCTGTATAGGCCCCGATCATCATCATCTCCCCATGGGCCATATTGATCACGCCCATGAGACCGAATGTAATGGCCAGCCCCAGGCCCATCAGGAAGAGAATCGAACCCAAGCTGAGGCCATAAAACGCGACGCCCACAAATCCCTGCAACTCCTGGTAAGACTCGATGCTCTCAATCGCATCCCGAATGGCCTCACGCACCGCCTCATCTGGCTCACGGGGCTCTTCAGACAAAAGGGATTTTAAGTGAGGGAGCGCTTGGAGGCCTTTGATTTGTCCCAGATGCACAGCGGCCTTTCGCCTCGTCCCCGGATCTGGGTCTGCCAGACGAAGCTGGTAGATGGCCTCTTCCAACGCGTGCTGTGCCCACTTGTCGGTCTCCCGGGCTAGGGACCGTTCCAGCACCGGCAATGCCGCAGGATCTCCACCATTACCGATCTTGGTCGCCGTGGATCGGCGGACTTCTACCGATGGATCGAAGAGCTTGAGCCGGTCCAACGCCGATCGTAATAACCGACGTCCTTCAGAGGAGCGAACCGAAACCGGTTCCAATTCTTCTTCGATATCGGTCTCGCCACCCTCACGAAGGGTCCCTCCCGTAACAGGGTCTAACAAGAGGCTTGCTTCCTCACCATCCGGTTCCTCGACTTTCTTTAAGATGACAACCCGGCTGCGGCCGGCGGTGTCCATCCAAGCATAGAGCGCCCCTTCATAAAGGGCGGTGAGAATCGGCAGCGCGCCCGAATCGTCCCCTTCGGCCATGGCTTTCAGTGCGGCCTCCTGAACGGCTGGGTCATCGCTTGTAAGACTTTGCAGGTAAGAGGACAGCCCTTGACCGTTAACGGGAACAACCGGTTCTCCAGATTGGGCAAGCGGGGCGCAGCCGATGAGGAGAAGAAGGAAAAGAGCAACGGGGCCACTCGATTTTCGAGTGGCCCCGATGATATGGTTATCTGCCTTGCAGAAAATCTGTAGCGAGGGCGACCTCGAAAAGAATCTCATTAAAGAGGTTCAATGGGTGTAACTTTTGAATCAAGGAAGATCTTTTCGCCGCCCATGACATCATACGAGCCTTTCCCGCCCTTACTCCAGTCACAACTGCGTTCAGGATAGGTGTATTCGCTCCAGGGCTCTGGGGTGACAAGACCTTTTGATTTCCAGATAATCTCAAATTGCCCATTCGCCAGTATCCGAGCGATATAAACCGGTTTTGCTGTGTGGTGATTCTTCCGGTCGACGAGAATCTTCCCGGCCGGTGTCGGAATCTCAAGCCCAGGGAGGGCGCGAAGCACCGCTTCTACGTCCGTAGTGCCGGCCTTCTCAACGGCCGCTTTCCATGTGTAAAGCCCGACATAACCCCAGAGAATCGGGTCGTCCGTTACACGGCTGGATCCGCCTGGGAGTTTATTCTTCTTCGCAAACTCCTTGAACCGCTTTACAAATTCCTTGTTCTCAGGCGTATCAACTGATTGGAAATAGTTCCATGCCGCAAGGTGACCTACCAGATTCTTGGTGTCCATCCCGCGCAGCTCGTCTTCGGCCACACTGAACGACATCACGGGACACTCATCCGAGGTGATACCGGAGTTGGCAAGTTCTTTAAAGAGAGGCACATTGCTGTCGCCGTTCACCGTGTTGATGACTGCGGACTTACCACCGGCACAGAACCGTTTGATCTTCGCAACGATCGTCTGGTAATCTTGATGATGGAAGGGGGTGTATTCCTCCATAATATCCTTCGGAGAAATCCCCTTGGCTAATAGCATCGCGCGGAGGATCTTGTTCGTTGTGCGCGGATAGACATAGTCCGTTCCGAGCAGGTAGAACTTTTTCTTCTCCCCGCCCTCTTTGCTCAGAAAGTATTCCACGGCCGGGGTCGCCTGCTGGTTGACGGCCGCACCTGTATAAATCACGTTTCTCGAGCATTCCTCGCCCTCATATTGAACGGGATAGAAGAGCAGGCCGTTGTTCTTCTCAAAAACAGGCAGGACGGACTTTCGGCTGACGGACGTCCAGCAACCGAAGACGACCGGGACCTTGTCCTGGAGCAGAAGCTTCTTCGCCTTTTCCGCAAAGAGGTCCCAATTGGAGGCGGGATCTTCAACCACCGGTTCCAGCTTTCGACCCAAGACCCCTCCTGCGGCGTTGATCTCTTCCACCCCCATCATCATGACATCTTTAATCGACTGCTCGCTGATCGCCATGGTTCCGCTCAGCGAGTGGAGAATGCCGATTTTGATGGGGCCCGTCTCCTTTGCAGCATAGGCCGATAGATAAAGAACCAGGGATAGGGAGACGGCAAAGATACCGGCCGACCCGACCATGGCCGTTAGTTTTAAAACCTTCCTGTGAAAGGGATTTCGAATTTGCAGGTTATCCTCTTTATCTTTATATGACATGACTCCTCTCCTTTCTATCTTGGTTCAGAGTTGCAGTTGTAGACCGATGCGGAGAAGGTTGAAATCACCGCCGACCGCTTCATCCTGATCGATATCTCCGTAGAGCAGCGAGATGCGGGCATTGTGACCCTCGATGATGTAATTCAGGCCGATGTCAAAGCGCTTCGTGCTGTCATCGATGCCATCCGTATCCAGCTCCTGGTAACGCACCATGGGCTGGAGCTGACCCATCCCCATCTTTTGCGGAAACAGGTAGCTGGCCAGGACGAAAAAGCCGTCCGAATCCGCCGCGACATCGTCACGGTCATAATCGTAATAGGCCCCTTCCAGGCTCACAACGCCGATCCCCTCCAGCTTCTTCTCGGCCAAGGCGTCAATGTTCCAGCCGGTAAAATCACCGGGGCCCGCCGCAGTACCGACCGCATCCGCCTGGGTCATGATGACCGCTCCCACAGCCAACACATCCTTGGCCCCATAGTAAGTGCTGCTGTTGTAGTAGCCGGGCTCGGGATCCCACAAGTTGAGCACGATCCGGCCGGCATATAGGAGCGAATCGGATTGGTTTGGTCCTTGGTTCCCTAAAGTATCGGGGTCGGGATCGCTATGGCCCTGACCTTCAAACGCGCCGAGCTGGTACTTGAACTGTCCGCCGTTGATCTGGCCCCAGATAGCCGCGCCGTCGTCACGGCCCGCGAAGATGGCCGGGTACTCCTGGACGAATGGAAAATCCCAGGCGTTCAGATAATAAGGGCCGGACAGGTTGGATCGGTCGCTGGGAGGCAAAAAGCGTCCGGCCCAGACATTGAACAGATCGGAGAATTCAAACTGGGCAATGGCATCCAGGACCGTCATTCCAGTAGACCCCTGCTCCGTGTTGAACGTGAACTTGATGTGCTCTTGAATCTGTCCGCTGGTATACAGACGGATGCTGTCCAGCA
>CAYJTJ010000110.1:4562-5876 GCA_964372835.1 uncultured Nitrospirota bacterium | reverse complement strand
CATCCCAGGCGGTGGTTTGGGTCTTCGAGAGTCCTCGACCGCATGATCGGCTCTTTCACCCCTTGCCTTCGGGTCAAAACTGGGGGTGGGCAAGGGTCGCTTTCCGCTTGCCCGCCCGAAGGCGGTTTGATATGATGCCGGTGGCAGTGGGCAATGAACGGGATGGGTCCAAGGACGGGCCGTGCCCGGTCCGATTATACGGGATTGAAATCGGCCGGAGGGCGTCCGTGTTTTACGAAGGAGGTTAAAGGCCATGAGAATAAATATTCTGAAACGCGAAGCAGTTTCGGCGGTGATTTTCACGGCGGCGATGCTTGCGGCCCTGACGGGATTCGCCTCGGCGGCACCGGCGGACGAGGAGGGGCGGTTCGCGCACGGGCAGAAGGGGCTCGTCAGTTTCTTCATCGAGAATAAAGAAGCGCTCGGTCTGGGCGAGGACCAGATGAACCGTCTCAAGTCCATCCGGGCGGAATTTCGGAAAACCTCGGCCCGTATCGGCGCGGATATCCAGACCGCCCAAGAGGCGTTCCATGACGAGATGCAGAAGGATGAGATCAAGATGCCGGCCATCGAAGCCGCCAGCAAGCGGATCGAGGCGCTGGAGTCGGAACGGCGGATCGAGTTCGCCAAGGCGATCGGGGAGGGGAAAAAGGTCCTCACGAAGGACCAGCTGACGAAAGCCAAGGAGCTCCGTCAGAAATCGATGCGGCCGGCCCCCTCCGGGAAAAAATCGCCCCACGATTCGTGAGTGTCCTCATGGGCGATGTCGTTGTCCTCGATTTGGAAACGCAGAAATCCTTCGACGAGGTGGGGGGGCGGGGGAACCTTCACCTCCTTCGCGTCTCGGTGGCCGGCCTCTACTCGTACGAGAAGGATCTGTTCCGGACCTTCACGGAATGGGAAGTGCCCGCGCTTCGGGGGATCCTCGAGGACGCCCGGCTGGTCGTCGGTTTCAATCTGAAACGGTTCGACTATCCCGTCCTGGAGCCGTACATCAAACGGAGCCTTAAACACCTTCCCACACTGGATATTCTCGAAGAAGTAGAACGCATCCTCGGCCACCGGCTGAGCCTGGATACCCTCGTACGGGCCACGCTGGGGGAAGGGAAAACCGGCCACGGCCTGGACGCCATTCGGTACTTCCGCGAGGGCGACATCGATAAGCTCAAAAGCTACTGCCTTGCCGATGTCCGGCTCACGCGCGACCTGTACGAATACGGCAAGCGTCACGGCCGGATGATGTATCCGAAGAATAACGAGGTCTGCCCCATTCCGGTGAACTGGGGAAAGCCGGCGCCGGTGAGTCCCTCCTAA
>CAYJTJ010000110.1:0-4462 GCA_964372835.1 uncultured Nitrospirota bacterium | reverse complement strand
CCGGTCGGATCGCAGCGGCCTTGATACGGCGATCGGGGTTGTCTTCCAAGCGCCACCTTGTTAGAATCCGGACATGAAACCCGGATCGTTCCTCACGACTCCCGCCCCCGCCCGCTCGGTTTCGGCCGAGGATTCCCGGCCGATCGCCGAGGTCGTGATCCTCCACCGTCTGGATCGCGTCTTTCATTATCTTATTCCCCCCGACCTTCAGCCCGGTCTTGAGCCGGGGATGCGCGTCCTTGTCCCGTTCCGGCACGAACGGCGGACCGGAATCGTGATCCGGCTGCTCCACCGATCGGACTACCCCCGCTTAAGGCCGATCCTGGGACGGCTGGATGAGACCCCTCTTCTCGATCGCCCGATGATGGCCCTGGCCCGGTGGATGGCCGAGTATTACGTGACGGGGTGGGGCGCCGCTCTCAAGGCGATCCTTCCGCCCGGACTGGATGTGGCCCCGGTTCGGATGGGCCGGTTAACGGCGAAGGGACGGGAGGAGTTCGCGGGAAAATCCGATAAGATGAATCCGACGGATCGGGCGATCCTCTCGGCCCTGGCCCGATCGCGGCGTGAGATTCGTCTGGACGCACTGGTCCGGCGATTGTGCGGCGTCGGCGCCGCTGGAAAGCTTACAAGGCGTCTTTCCCTTCTTATCGGAGGAGGGTGGATCGAGACCGCGTGGGTTTTTCCCCGTCGGAGGGCCCCGGGAACCGAGACCCCTCCCGTTGAGGGCGCCCTTCCGAGTGAAGTCCTTGGGAACTCCACCCGGCGCCCCCCGGAAGAGATCCTGGAAGCGATTCGTGCCGGACGATACAAGGCAATCGGTTTGGCGGGCGATACGGAGCGGTCGCGAGAGATTGTTCTGGCCGCGATTTGGGAGGTCCTTCGGCGGGGACGGTCGGTCATCCTTCTGGTTCCGGAGATCGGCCGCGTGTCCCAGTGGCAAGCGCGACTGGCCCCCGCAGGCCTCCAGCGCGTGATCATACAGCACAGCGGACTTTCGGACATAAAGCGACGTCGTCAATGGGAAAGGATTCGCCGGGAAGAGGCCGCGATCATCCTCGGAACGCGTCTGGCCGTCTTATCACCGGTCAAGGATCCGGGATTGATCGTCGTCGAGGAAGAGGCGGACCCGGCCTATAAGCAGGAGGAATCGCCGAGGTACCATGCGCGGGATGTGGCCGTTTTGAGGGCCTCCCATCAAGATGCGGTCGTCCTCCTCACGGCCCATGCCCCTTCGATCGAGACCTACGCCAATATTCAAAGCGGAAAGTATGCCTCTATTCGCGCCGAAGGAGCCGATGCGCGGCCGGCCGCGCCGCCGCCGGTCCGGATCCTCGATCTGACGGCATCATCCCCAAGGACGCTGATCTCGGATGAGCTTCTCGAAGCCGTGGCGGATCGGCTGAAACGGGGGGATCCGGTCGTCCTCCTCCTAAACCGCCGCGGATTTGCGACCGCCTGCACCTGTCGTGACTGCGGATTCGTGGCCCGCTGTCTCCGGTGCGCGGTTACGATGGCCTATTCCAAGCGAAGCGGTCGATTGAGCTGCCACTACTGCGGCTGGGCCATGGATCCCCCCACGATCTGTCCAAAATGCCGCGGAACGCATTTGGAGAACCTGGGATTCGGGACGGAACAGGCGGCCGATCTTCTGCGGGCGCGGTTTCCATCGGCCGCCATCCGCCGGTTGGATCGGGACACGGGCGGCTATGAGGCGGCGGCCGAGCTTTTGGATCTTCTCGACCGGGGAAAACTCGACCTTCTGATCGGAACCGAGCTTCTGCTGCGAGGGAGGAGGATGCGGCGCGGCGGCCTGGTGGGCCTGCTCGAATCGGATGGGGCTTTTTATCTCCCCGATTTCAGGGCGGGGGAGCAGACCTTCCGTTTAATCTCGCGCATTCTTGATTTTTCGGCCGGAAGCGAGGTGATCCTCCAGACCCGCCACCCGTTGCATGAAAGCATCGCCTGGGCCCGGACCGGAGATCCGAACTGGTTTTATGGGAAGGAGCTGGATTCGCGCAGGGCGCTGGGCTATCCTCCTTACAAAAAACTTGCGGTCGTGACCATCAAAGCGCTTTCAGAACCCAAGGCGGGGGCCGCGGCGGGAAGGCTGGCCGAGGCGATGCGCCGGATGATCGGCCCCTCGGTTTCCGCCGGCCATGATCTAAACGGCGTCGAGATTCTCGGTCCGGCATCCGGGATTCGGCCGAGGCTTCACGGGAAATACCGGTTTCAAATCCTAGTTAAGGCGGGGAACCCGGCGATTCTCCACCGGATCCTTAAGGGCGGGCTGGAGGCGGTCCGAAGCGGCCCCGGTCGCTCGGGGGTCTGGTTTGAGGTGGATGTGGACCCTCTGAGGATCGTTTAATTGCTTGACAGAAAGGGTGCCATGAACTAAATTTTGTTTATCCGAACTGGATTTGAGGGCGGCATGGCCGCCTCTACCGCTATCGTGGCGGACGCGACCAGCAGACGCTCTAAAACCACTGGACCCTAACGTTTTTACCCATTTCTGCTGCTGCATTATCGGCTGCCCTCTTCCGCGTCCGGGAAATAAATCGCGAAGCCTGAACATGCGCATCCCAAGCAGCGCTGATACGGAAGCGCTCAATACACATGGCCCATTCCATGGCCACAGAACGATTTCCTTGAAAGTTAAGGGATGACCACGCCGGCTAATGCCAAGCGGATCGCCTCGTTGAAAACCCTCTCACGGGCCTTTACTGCGATTGTGATCGTGATCGGCGGCCTTGTCCTCCTGGGCTGGTTCCTGGACATCCCCACCTTGAAAAGCGTCCTGCCCGGCCTCGTCACCATGAAGGCCAACACCGCGCTGGCATTCATCTCGGCCGGCCTGTCCCTCCGGCTACTGCGGGATGAGGCGGCCGGACCACGGTCCCGCCGCATCACCCATCTCCTGGCCGGCATCGTGGCGCTGATCGGTCTGTTGACGCTCACCGAATACGTGTTCGGTTGGAACATGGGCATCGACCAACTCCTTTTCCGGGAATCACGGGAGGCCGTTGGAACCTCCTCACCAGGCCGGATGGCCCCGAATACCGCCCTGAACTTTCTTCTGGTCGGAATCGCACTGCTGATCCTGGATGTGGAGACCCGCCGCAACCATCGGCCTGCCCAGTTCCTCATCCTCACGGCGACCTTGATCTCCCTGCTGGCTCTCATCGGCTACCTGTACGGTGTCACCGCTCTGTACGGCATCACCTCCTACACCAAAATGGCGCTGCACACAGCGGTGGCGTTCACCTTGCTCTGCCTCGGCATCCTTTTCGCGCGTCCAGGACGTGGACTGATGCAGGTCCTCATCGGCGATACCGCAGGCGGCGCCCTGTTGCGTCGCCTGTTGCCGGTCGTGATCGGTGTTCCCATCGCGATCGGTTGGGTCCGATTGCTTGGTCAACGCGCAGGGTTGTACGATACGGAGTTTGGGGTATCGCTGTCCATGCTGTCAAGCGTCGTCCTTCTCGGCGCTCTCATCTGGATGAACACCAGGGTCCTTGATCGGAAAGAGATCGAGCGCGAGCAGGCGGAGGAGGAGCGTGACCGGTATTACAATCTCTCCCCTGATATGCTTTGCATTGCCGGCTTCGATGGGTATTTCAAAGAACTGAATCCCGCCTGGGAGACGACACTGGGCTGGACAAGGGCGGAGCTGCGCTCAAAACCCTATCTTGAGTTCGTTCACCCCGAGGATCGGACGCCGACGACCACCGAAGCCCAAAACCTTTCCGGCGGCAGAGCGACCCTCACGTTTGAAAATCGCTATCAGTGCAAAGACGGCTCCTACAAATGGCTCCAGTGGAACGCGATTCCATTGGAAGAGCAACAACTCATCTACGCCACCGCGCGCGACATCACCGAGCGGAAGCAGGCCGAAAATGCCATCAAGCAACTCAATGAGAACCTCCGGCTTACTGCAGCCCGGCTGGAAGCGGCCAACAAGGAGCTCGAGGCCTTCAGCTATTCCGTCTCGCACGATCTGCGCGCGCCGCTGCGAAGCATTGACGGTTTTTCCAAGGCCGTGCTGGAAGATTACGGCGACAAGCTGGACGCTCAAGGTAAAGACCACCTCCAGCGTGTGCGTACAGCGACGCAGCGGATGGCCCAGCTCATAGACGACATGCTCAACCTCTCCCGCGTGACAAGAGCGGAGATGCGGCATGAGCAGGTGGATATGACGGCCCTGGCGCATGCCGTTGCCGATGAGTTAATGAAGGCCCAACCGGAACGTACGGTGGATTTTGTCATTGCGGAAGGCATCGTCGCACAGGGAGATGCGCGGCTGCTCCGGGCTGTCCTGGAAAACCTGTTGGGCAATGCATGGAAGTTCACCGGAAAGCATCCCCGCGCCCGGATCGAGTTCGGTATTGCCGAGAAAGAAGGTAGGCGGGTTTATTTCGTGCGCGACGACGGGGCCGGGTTCGAGATGGCCTACGCCGACAAA
>CAYJTJ010000109.1:0-5963 GCA_964372835.1 uncultured Nitrospirota bacterium | reverse complement strand
CGCCGCCGTGATGGCGAGCGAAGAGCCAGTTGAACAGCGCCGTCCGGACGCCGCCGATATGGAGATGCCCGGTGGGGCTTGGGGCGAAGCGGACGCGAACTTTTTCCGCCGTGGTTTCCGACATGGGATAAATTATGTCACGGTCCGTATGAAAAGTAAACCCGGGGCCAATCCCGCCGAGCGGCGGTGCGCCCGGGCTTGACTTTCAAATTCCCTTTCGTTAGATTGGTGCGGCTTCCGTAGGGCGTTGATCTCGGATTCGTATTTCGGATGGAAATTCCGCATGCCCCAATTCGACACCCACTTTCTCTCATCGCTGGTCTTCTGGTCGCTCGTCTCGTTCGCGGTGCTTCTGTTTCTCCTGTACCGATACGCCTTCCCGGTGCTGCTTAAGGGATTGGAAGACCGTGAGAAAAAAATCCGGGAGGATCTGGAGAATGCCGAACGCGGCCGGCAGGAGGCGCAGTCCCTGCTGGCCGAGTATCAGGAGAAGCTAAAGTCGGCCCACAAAGAGGCCCATCAAATTCTCGATCTCTCGCGAAAAGAGGCCCAGAAACAGATGGATGAAAATGCCGAACGGATGAAGCAGGAGGGGCAGCGGATCCTCGGGCAGGCCCGGAACGAGATCGAACGGGAGAAGCAGCAGGCGCTCCAGGATGTCCGTACGGTTGCGATGGATCTGTCGCTGCTGGCGGCCGAGAAGATTCTGGCCCGAAAGATTACGGATGCCGATCACGCCCGGCTGGTCGACGAGGCTATTCGGGAGATCGCCGATAAGAGCAAGGGCTAGAGCCGGTCAGAACGGCGACATGTTGATGAAGTCGGCCGGGGGCTTCACGAGCTCCGGATCGATCGCGCGGACCTCGATGTTCTGGAGGCGGATGACGACCTGAGCGAAGTTCGCCTGGTGGTAGGCCACACGGAGCGATTGTCGGCTGAGATCCTTCGCCTCCCACACGAGCGTATAGTCCGGCCGCACGTTCTTCCTTTCTTTCATCTCTCGAATCAGAAGAACAATTTCGCAGGGATGCCCCTCGATCTGATCCTCCCGGAGCACGATCCGCCTAGTGGTCAGCCCGGGAATTTCCTGCTTTGGAATCAGACCCTCCCGTTGCACCTTCATCGAGACCCGGTGGGCGATCGGCGTCTCAAAATAGATCTGATCGGATTTGAAGATCCGGAACTCCTTGAGGGTTTCAAAATCAAAGATGCTGACCTCAACCGGGTCCGCCCGCCGATTCTCATACCGGATGATTCTTCCGGTGCGAAAAATCCGCTGTGTCGTTTCGGCCCGGTGCCCGTTTCGGTCAATCAGGGTGGTGACAAGATCCGCGGAAAGGTCGGGGAACGCCTCCTCTGTCGTCGGAGGCGCGGGCGATTCCTCGGCTCCCACCGGCGGCCCCGCGGCAAGGCCCAGGAGAGCCGTCCCGATCAGCGCTCCGATGGCGCCGCCGATCCCGAAAGATGTTCTAAAAAAAGTCTTCATCTGGAACCTCATTCGATCGGGTGCGGGGCGGGATTCAGACTTCCCTGACGGTATCCTTGAAGGTCCAGCGTCAGGAAACGAAAACCGATTTCCCGGAGACCCGCGACGATCCGCTCCCGCCGGTCCGGGTCCGTGATCCGTTCAAAATCATCCGGCGGGATCTCGATCCGGGCGATCTCCCCGTGATGCCGAACCCGGACCTGCCGGAACCCCTCCGACTTTAAGATCGCCTCGGCCCGCTCGATCTTGCTTAATTCCTCCACGGTGATACGGGCCCCGTGCGGGACGCGCGACGAGAGACAGGCGTCGGCGGGCTTATCCCAGTTTTCAAGACCGAGCATCCGGCCGATCTCCCGGACCTCGGCTTTTCCCATCTGGGCCTCGATCAGCGGGCTCCGGACTCCGAATCGTGCCGCGGCGGCCAATCCCGGCCGAATGTCTTTAAGGTCATCGAGGTTCGTGCCGTTGGCCAGCCAACGAAGCCCGAGGTGATGGGCCAGCTTCGAGGCGCCGGCGTACAGATCCTCCTTGCAAGTATAGCATCGATCGGCGCTGTTTCGGGTGAACTCCGGCCGATCCATCACCCGCGAGGAAAGGAGATGATGGGCCGCGCCGATCCGACGGGCGACCCGCCGGCCTTCCTCAATCTCCGAGGCCGCGACCGCGGGCGAAACCGAGGTGGCCGCCTGAGCCCGGTCGCCGAGAACGTCATGGGCCACCTTCAGCACGAGCGTGCTGTCCACTCCGCCTGAGAATGCGACGAGCACCGAATCCATGTCACGGAAGATGACCGCCAGTCGCTCGAGACGCTCGTTTCGAATAAGACCCGGCATCGACGCCCTCATGGCAGATTCTCCGGGATTTGGGCCTCCTCTAGATTGGCCACCACCACGAGGGCGACACGGTCCGGATCAAGGTACTTTTGGGCCACCCGCTGAATGTCGCTCTTGGACACCGAATCGATCAGCTTCGGATACCGTGTGAGGTAATCTGATCCCAGATCATGGAACTCGACCTGGGAGAGGAGACCCGCGATCTTGGAACTCGTGTCCATCCGCAGGGGGAAACTCCCGATCAGGAAGGCCTTGGCCTCGTCCAGTTCGCGATCCAAGACGGGAGCGGTTCGTATCCGGCGGATCTCGGCCAGAACGCCTTCGATCGCTTTTTGGGCCGTGGTGTTTTTGGTCTGAAGCGTCACGGAAAAGCTGCCCGGATAGGCCGCGGCGTTAAAGTGGCTGTAGATGCTGTAGGCGAGACCCTGGTTGTCCCGCAGGTTTCCCATCAGGCGGGAGGAAAACCCGCCTCCGCCCAGGATGTAATTCATCACCGTGACGGCATAGTAATCGGGATTGTGCCGGTCGATCCCGAGATGTCCGATGACGATGTTGGCCTGGGTGAGGTCCTTGTCGATCCTTTTCACGATGGATTTCGAAAGTCCCGACGCCGCCGGAATGTCCGGCTTCGGAAGCGGAGCCGATTTCCAATCCCCGAAGAATCGATCGAGAAGCTGCCGAGTTTCCGATTCGGTGACGTCCCCGACCACCGTCAGGATCGTGTTGTTGGCGTGATAATACGATTCATGGAATCGAACGACATCGGCCCGTGAAATGGCGGGCAGGCTTTCCTCGGTACCCTCGGTCGGCCGGCGGTACGGGTGAGCCCCAAAGATGATTTCGTTAAAGGCCTTATCCGCCACGACGCCGGGCTGGTCCTTCTCGGCCCGGAGGCCGCCCAGGATCTCCAGGCGCTTCCGCTGGATCTCCTCATCGGCGAAAGCCGGACGGCGGAGGATATCCGAAAGAAGCTCGAGGCCTGTTGTGAGATCTTTTTTCAGGATCTGGAGCGAGGCCGTGGCATAGTCATCCCCGCCCGAGGTCGAGAGGCGGGCGCCCATAAAGTCGACCTTCTCCGCGATCTGGGTTGAAGACAGTGTCTCGGTTCCCTCGTCCAGGAGAACGGCGGTCAGATGGGCCAGTCCGGATTGATCGGGCGGGTCCAGCACCGCGCCGGCCTTCACGATGACCTGGACATGGACGACCGGAAGGGAATGGGCCTCCTGGAGGAGGACGATCATCCCCTGGTCCGTCACAAACCGTTGGGGCGAGAGGCCCGACGCCGAGGCGGCGTTCCCCGGCGGCAGGACGGCCCCGAACGCCAGGAGGGCGGCGATTCCCAGCGAGGGAGTCGAGGCGATGGGCCGTCGCTTCATTGGGGATCCGTCCTTCCCGGCTGAGGGATCAGGATCCCGACGGTGCGACGATCCTCGGTCAAGTAGGTTTGGGCGACGCGCATCAAATCTTCGGCCGTGATCTTCCGGATGTTTTCCACGTAAGATTCCTGATAGGCATATCCGGCCCCCACGGCCTCGGCCGTCCCGATCTGCATCGCCCGGTAGAAATTGGAATCGCGTCCCATGATGAAACCGGCCTCGATCTGATTTTTCGCCTTTTGAAGCTCCCGCTCGCCCACCGGTTCGGTCTTGAGCCGTTCCAGTTCCGCGAACAGCGCCTCTTCGAGAAGGTGTAGGGAGACGCCCGGCGGTGGAACCCCGTAGACATACAGCAGGTCCGGGTCGGCCGACAGAGACTCGTAATCGCCGCCCGTGTCCAACGCCAACTTCTTGTCATAGACCAAGGCGCGATAGAGCCGGGAGCTCTTCCCCGAGGTGAGAATGTTGGTCAGCACGCTGAGGGCGTAATGGTCGGGATGGTCGTAATTGGGCGTCCGGTATCCCGCGATGATGAAGGGGAGCTGGGCCTCCTTCTTGATCACGATCCGCCGCTCCCCGGACGGCTCCGGCTCGACGATCCGAAAGGGAGGTGCGGGAAACCCCTTTGGAACCTTGCCGAAGGTCGCCTGGATTTTCTGGAGGGTTTTCTTCGGATCGATGTCCCCCACGATGACCAGGACGGCGTTGTTCGGGACGTAAAAACGCTTGTAGAAAGCGACGGCGTCCTTCCGCTCCAGCTGGTTTAAATCGGACATCCACCCGATCACGGGCGATTGGTAGGGATGCGCCATAAATGCGGCCGCGTACAGGGCCTCGACCACGAGGCTCTGGGGGTCGTCTTCGGTCCGCAGGCGCCGTTCCTCCTTGACCACGTCCCGTTCGAGCTGGAACTCCTTCGCATCGAGGAGAAGGTTGGTCATCCGGTCGGCCTCCAGCTCCAGCGCCAGTCCGAGGCGGTCCGACGAGAGGCTTTCGAAATAGGCCGTGAAGTCTTTTCCCGTGAAGGCGTTTTCGGTCCCGCCGTTCTTCGCCACGATCCTTGAAAACTCGCCCTTCCCATACTTGGGCGTTCCCTTGAACATCATGTGCTCGGTCAGATGGGCAAGGCCGGTTTTCCCCGTGATCTCGTTGCGGGAACCGGCGCGGTACCAGACCTGTACGGTGACCACCGGGGCCTTGGGCTCCTCCACCAGGAGGATCTTCAGGCCGTTGGGCAGCGAATGCGTATGGATTGTTTCGGCCGCGACCGCGGGAAAGGGGATGAGGAATGCGGCCGCAAGCATCCAAACGAAAAACTTCGACATGGTCGATATCCTATACAAGAGGATCCGGGGATGTCAACGGTGAGAGTGCGTTGGGGCCCGGGGGGATTGGACCGGGGTCTCGGTGCAGAGCTGACCGCAGGCCGCGAGGATGTCGCGGCCGCGGCTCTTTCGGATGTAGGTCGGCAGATCGGCGTTGATAAGGATCTTCTGAAACCGGAGAACCGTTTCGTCTTCGGGTCGGCGAAAGGGGGCGCCGGAAAACTCGTTGAAGGGGATGAGGTTCACCTTGCAACGGATCCCTCGGATCAGACGAATCAGCCGGGCGGCGTCGGCCTCGCTGTCGTTCACATCCTTTAATAGGACGTACTCGAAGTACAGCCGCCGGCGGGGAGGGAGCGGATAGGCCCGGCAGGCCGCGATCAGCGAATCGAGCGGATGTTCGCGGTTCACGGCCGGCATGACACGGTCTCGGACCGCGTCGGTCGTGGCATTGAGGGAGACGGCCAGATTGACCTTGAGGCCGCACTCTCCGAATTTCCGGATCTGCGGGACGAGGCCGGAGGTGGAAAGCGTGACCCGTCGCGGCGGAAAGGCGACCATCTTCGGATGCGTCAGGCGCTTCAAGGCCTCCACCACCTCACGGAAATTGGCGAGGGGCTCGCCCATCCCCATCAACACGATGTTCGTGAGGCGCTGCGGCGGCTTCAGCTCGTTCTGGATCCAGAGGACCTGATCCACGATCTCATGGGCCTTCATGTTTCGAAGGAGGCCCATCGTCCCGGTCAGGCAGAAGGTGCAGTCCAGGCTGCAGCCCGCCTGGGTCGAGATGCAGAGCGTGGTCCGGCCGTTGTGAACGGGGCCCCTCCCGCCGTCAGGATCGGTCGCATCGCGGCGGGCGCCTCCAACATTATAACGGGGCCCCTCCCCCGCGCCAGGATCAACCTTCTTCGCGGGGGCGCCTCCCCTAGGCTCGGGGATCAGG
>CAYJTJ010000108.1:0-6063 GCA_964372835.1 uncultured Nitrospirota bacterium | reverse complement strand
GTCGGCAGGTAATGGTTCCTCTGTTCCAGCTGGGGCAGCCTCTCAAGAATGACCTCCTCCATAGCCCCGCGGATCTCCTCGGTCGAGCCGCCTTGTTGGAGTTTTTCGATACCGGCCCTCAAGACCGAGCAGAGGGGGGCCTTGGATCCCTCGCAGACCTTCAGCGCGTCTTTGTAGCGGCCCTCGGACACGGTGCCTCTGACCTTAATCCAGACGGCGTGTCCGTTCACTGCGATTCGGTAGAGATAGATCAGGCGTTCCACAACGATGGCCGTTCCCAAGGCCATGATCAATAGGATCGGGTACATGAACGCTCCGCCCGACTGGAAGAAGTTAATCACTACATTTAGCGTTTCCATTCCATCTCCTTTCCGCCCAGGGTGGTTAAGGGGCCATTCCGGCCCGGATTTCACGGCTGAAGGTCTCCTTATCCAGGGGGGTGTAGATTCCCTTGAGGAAACCTCCCTCGACCTCCCCTTCCTCAAGCGACAAGGGATCGGGGTCCTGCCAGGGGACGGAATAGCTCAGCCGTGGGCGCTCGACCGTCCCCACGATCTCGGTTTCAAGCAGCTTCAGCGATCCCAGAACATCTTTCAGCTTACCCGTGATCTCGGTCTCCTTTAGCTGGAACTGTCCGCGGCCCGTCGAAGATGTCCCGCCGCGCTCCTGCGGATACGCCGCTTGGGAAATCAGGACCAGACCGGCGAGGACCATTCCGATGCAGATGGCCCTAATTCTTCGAACCTTCGCCAACGATTCCTCCTCCCTGTAGAGAGCGCTTTTCCAGGTCTGCGATCCAGATCTCCACCATTTCATTCTTGCCGGCGAGCCTTTCATAGTTCCGATAGAACCGAACCGCGTCGGCCGGCTGATTGAGGTAGAGATCGTATAATACGGCAAGATTGTAATGGGACGGCGCGTAATTCTCATTTAGGGAAATCGACTTCCGGTAGGCCTCCTCCGCTTTTCGGAACTCCCCCTTTTCGCGGTAGGCAATCGCCAAATTATGATACAACCCGTAAGAGGTCGATCCCAATCCGCCGGATGGCATTTTCTCGAAAAGCCGGATGGCCTTTTGATACTCCTCGATCGCCCGGTCCATCTGTCCCCGCCGCCGGTAGAGGATCCCGAGTGCGTTATGAAGCTCAGGCCGATCAGGCGAGGAGGCCACCAGGGCCTCGACCACGGACTGGGCCTGGTCCAAATTCCCCTGCTCCAGGTAGGCGATTCCCCGCCGGTAATCCGTCGTGGGACCACTTTTTGCCGAAGTCGGGGCGGAGTCCGGACGGGACCCGGGTCGGTCCGGACGGGGCCCCGATGCGCAACCGGCCTGAAATCCGAGAACAACCAACGTGAACAGCACCGCTAACCCGACGACCCAATCCCGAACTCTCCGCCGAGGATACCGCTCTCTCATGGGACCGCCAACAGTTCCGGATGAACCATCTCGGCCATTTCGCGTTTTCCGTAACGGGCCGGAATCAGCCGAGCCAGTTCGTCATAACTTTGCCTGATCCACGAATCGTACAGCCCCAACTGCTGCGCCCGTCGGACGTTGCTCTCGTAGGCCGCAATCGCCTTCTCCTCGAACGGAAAGGCCTGTTCTTCGATAAGAAATTCGTATTGCTCGAGCTGTTGCGGCGTGAGGTCTCCCGGCCGCTCCGATTCCAAGAGGGCGGTGCGGAATTTTTCGAACACCATGCCGATTTTTTGAGTTGCGGCGGTTGTGACTTCGGCCACGTCGTAATCAACTGCGTTGGCATACTCTCCCAAGACGGATTTCATCGAATCTCTCTTCCTGGCCAAGTTTTTTTCAAGCGGAGACACCAGTCGGATCTGATCAAAATCGACCATGAGCTCATCGGCCTTCATGAGATAGGCCTTGGCCACATAGTAGCGGATTTGGGAGTCGGTCAGACCGCTGTGGCCGTACCGGTCAATGATCCCTTGGGAGATCGAGAGGGCCTCCTTGCGCCGACCCTCTTTGAGTTTGGATAAGGCCATTCGGTATGTCGTGTCCACCACCTGCTCGAATTCACCGGGATATTGATTGAGATAAAGCGCAAAATTGGCCGATGCCCTCGGCCAATCTTCAAGCTTTTCATAAAGCCGCCCGGCGGCCAACACGGCCTCTCCGAGGGTCTTTCTATCCTGGGTTAATTTTAGCACAGATTCATAATTCAGGGCCGCATCCCTCAACCGGCCGCTGTTTTCATAAATCACGGCGATCTGGACGGCCGCTTGGCTTAGGAAAGGTGAAGCGGGATAGTCATTCAGCAAGATCGTAAACGCCCGCAAAGCTCCTTCCTGATCGCCTCGCGAGAGGGCGATTCCCCCCGCATCATAAAGGGCCACCGGGGCGACATCGCTCATTGGCATCTGGGCCTGAACCCGCATGAATGTGGCCTGCGCCTCGGCATCTTTCCCTGTTTTTTTAAGGGTTTCAGCCTGTTTGTAGAGCGCCGATGCCCAAAGCTGTTGTAACTCCTGTTTTTCATGACTTTTGGGGGAGCTATCTTCTCGGGCTAATTTTTGATATGCCGCGGCGGCCTGACCGTAGTCACGGTCCTCGAAAAGCCGATCGGCCAGGAGGCGTTCGGATCGGTAGGCCAAATCGGTTTTCGCCAACGTCTCAAGGCCTTTGATTTTTTCCGTCAGGACCTGGGCCTCTTGCATCTTCCCATCGGCCAGGAGCGTCCGCTGGGCCTGAAGCAAGACATCCGGAATCTTTTGGCTCAGCGGATGACTCGGATACCTCTGAAGCTGGATCTGGAACAACTGCATGGCCTCGTCGCGCTGATTTCGCTTAAGCGCCACAGTCCCGGCATCAAAGAGGCCCACCGGGGCGACATCGCTCCCGGGTACTTCGGCATGAACCCGCATGAACTCCGTCTGGGCTTCCCGAAGCTTCCCGGCCGCCTTGAGGTCCTCCGCGTTTTTGTAGATCGAAGAGGCCCAGAGCTGCCTCAGCTCCTGGTCGTTCCCGGCCCTTCCCCCGGTGCGGACCAACTGACGATAGGCCGCTGCCGCTTCCGCATACGCCCGTTCTTGAAAATAACTTCTCGCGATGAGCCGCTGCGCCCGGACGGAGGTTTCGTCGGTCGGAAGGCTCCCTTTCACGATCAAATCGGCCAAGAGGCGGGCGTCGCGGTAATTGCCCGCCTGGTAATAACTCTCGGCCGCCTTCCAGAGGACCTCCTTCGCGCGCGGGTCATTTGAAAACGACTCTGCGAATCGCTTGGAGTCTTGCGCCAGCCGGATTGTCAGCGGGCTTGTCTTGAAGTCCTGATGCCTCTCGACCATAAGCTTTTCCAGTGTCAGGATAGCCGCGTATCCCGATTCGGAACTATCCTTATGCAGGATATAGTCGTAGGCGGTCCGCTCGTACTCATCCACAGCCTCCTCGTAACGCTTCAACTCATAGAGGCCCTCGGCCAGAAGGAAGTTGATCCGTCCGGCATCCGGCTCCTTCGGAAAGGCCCGGAGGTATCGGCGGTACCAGCTCAGGGCCTTCTCGTAATCCGGAACCCTTTTGGTCTGCTGAGCCTCGGAGTGGTAGAACATGGCCAGTTGGCTGATCATCTTTCGGTAGATCGGACGGACCCGGGCCTGGCTGGCGGTATCGGCCTTTTTGTACCACGGGGTATCCTCACCGAACCGCTCCACAAAATTGATTCGCGCCCGATTCGCAAGGTCGATCAATCTCAACCGTTGATAGGCCTCGATGATTTCGAGCTGCAGCATCGGGGCTTCCGGATGAAGCGGATAGGCGGTGATGAATGCCTCGTAGGCCCCGACCCCGTCCTGGGCGCGCTTCTGCGCCATATAAAGGTCACCCAGTTTCCGATAGATCAGATCCTCGTAATCCCGGTGGCCCGCTTTGTCGTAGTAGGCGTAAATCTGGGCGGGCGGACCCAGGTACGAGAATGAAAAAGCCAGCCCACGAATGACCTCGAGTACCTCGTCCCATTCCGCGGCCGAAAGCGATTTGGGATCGAGGCGGGCCACCCCATCTTCTTTTAAAACCCGTTTGCGATCGACGAGTTCGGTAAAGGTGGCCGCGGCCTTCGCGTATTCCTGAAGGGAGAAATAAGTCCAGCCCAGCTTATAGAGGGCCTGTTGGGCCAGTTCGGCATTCTTGGACTTCACCACCTCCAGATAGGCCGCCTTGGCTTTGGCGAACTCGTTGGAATCATAATAGGCCTCGGCCAGACGGAAGACCGATTCGAGATAAAGCGGGCTTAAGGGGTATTTCTCAACCAACCGGGACAGCGCCGACACGGCCTTGTCGATCTCTCTCCCATCGTCATGAATTCGGGCGAGCTGGTATAGGACCCTGTCGTTCTCCGGTCGATCGGGGTAGAGCGCCAGCAGCTGTTCATAGATTTTCGATGATCGGGCATGGTCGACTTTAGGAGAGGCCGGCCTCTGCTGCAGCTTGCCCTGCTGAACCAATCGGAGCTGCTGGTTGTATCTTAAAAATTGCTGCCGGTACACACGGTTTTCGAGATGGAGGTACAGATCGGCCAATCGGTGCATGGTCTTGGCCTTCAGTCCCGATCTCTCCCCGGGACTCTTTAATAACCGGTTCTCGTACTCATCCAGGGCCTTGAGACTATAATCCCTCGAAACCGGGGCGCTTTGATCCTCCATCACCTCGGTCACCACCGATTTAATCTTTTGGGACTCCTCGACCATCTGGGGCCGGCCGGCCCCGCACCCCGATCCGAAGAGGGACGCCGCCATGACAATGTGGATTGGGGCGACCATCGCCCGTTGGAGGAGGATCCCTATTCGCTGGGCGAGCGGCATCACAAACCCGGCCCGATCATGAGGGCCATGTTTTTGGCAAACCCGATATTGGCCCGAATCGCCAGCCCATCCACCTCATCCATTTTTCTCGAGAAGTGATCGGTAAGCCCTTCTCGGAACAGCTCCTCCATTTGCTTCCGGACCGCCTGCAGCCGCTCCTGTAGCCGCGATAAGGATCCCCTCGTGCCGCCCGCACCTTCCTCCCCCGACGGGCCTTGATCCCCGGCCTCAACCCGCCGGACCTCTCGGTAGACCCCCTGCCAATCCTCGTAGAGATCAAGAAGCTCGGGCCGATCCCGTTCCAGTACGAAATCCGGCTGGGCGAAGGCCGGCGACGGATCCGTTCCTGCCGAGACGGCCGGGCGCCTTGAAATCCAAGTTTCCAGGCTCGAGCCCTGCAGCTCCCCCACCTGCCGTCTAAGAGCGTCGTGGCGGTCCGAAAATATTTTCAGGGCGTCCTGATAGCTGTCGACCGCTTTACGGTTGGCACTGAGCTTAGAATAGCAGTTCCCCGCGTCCAGTCGCGCCTCTAAGGCATAGGAATGAAGAGGCGCCCGTTCGATGAGATCCCTTAAGGCGACGATGGCCTTCACACAATCCTCCTGACCGATGAACGATCGCCCGACTCCCAGTTGAGCCTGTGGCCAGAAACGACTATTCGGCGGAACGGCTTTAAAAACCGCCATCGCCTCCTGGAAGCGCTTCAGATCGATAAAGAAGAATCCAAGCGTCACCCGCGTCTTGTTCACCAGTTCCTTTAAGACCGGATCTTCTCCCGGAATAAACGATATCAGTTTTTGGAATTCCAACTGGGTAGAGGACCAGGCGTCGCCGAGATTCAAATAGGCCAACCCGCTGGAGTAGACGGCGAATGGATAGTACTCGCTCGCCTCGCTGAACTTGCTTAGGATATCAATCGCCTTAAGATTTTCCCTGAGGTAAAGATAGCTGTTCCCGGCCAGATAGGCCGCCTCTTGCCGAAGGGCGCTCCGGGCCTTGCCCGAAATTTTAAAGTAAGCCTCCAGGGCCTTCTGATACTCCCCGGCGTTATAGTGCAACTTTTCCAGTCGGAACCAGGCCTCGGACGTAATGGGTTCACGCCGGCTTTCCGAGACGATTTCCTTTAGGACTTTTTCGGCCTGGCCGGTCATCCGGGCCTGAAGCAACCGATGCACCAAGAGGAGCCTTCTTTCATCCCGGGTTTGGGCCGATTGGGGGTCCCGGGAAATCCCGCGGTCCGAGGCCTCCTCG
>CAYJTJ010000107.1:2118-6112 GCA_964372835.1 uncultured Nitrospirota bacterium | reverse complement strand
GATGATCTCCTCGATAGCAGCCACCCCGGCCATTCCATTGCCAATAACAATCAGTGGAGAAGAAGCGCTCATGGAGGGTCTCCCGGTTTCCCTTCAGGAAGCACGATCCCGTAGCGCTTGAGCCACTCCTCCGTCAAGCGGGCGCTTCGGCTCTGGCCCCGGAGCCGCTTGATCCCGACGGGATCACGTCGGAAGGCCCGGATGGCCCGGATCCATTTCACGCTCTTGTATCCCTGAAGGAACGGCACAACCAGTCGGAGAGGTCCTCCGTGCTGTATCGGCAGCGGTTCACCATTGAGTCCATACGCCAGGAGCACCCGGGGGTCCCGGGCCTCATCGCGGAAGAGCGTCTCAAAGTAGTGCCCGTCTCGGGAATAGAAGGCGTAGTAACCTTCCGGAGGCGTATCGAACGCGAGGCGGTCTAAGACGTCCACCAATCGAATCCCCTCCCACTCCACCACCTCCGACCAGTTGAAGATGGAACAGATCAGAGGCTGCTGTATCCGCACACGCGGGAGATCCGCCCATTCAGTCCAGGCGATGGAGCGCGGCTTTAATTCGAGGCCACAGATGGAAAGTCGGAGGGAGTCTAATGCTACCGGTGCCGGTATCGGATACAGGCAGAGAACCGGCATGGGCTCGGCCTCGAAATCGATCAGTGAAAATTGATTTGCGAATTTCGGCGGAACAATCCCCTCCCGCTTCATCCCTTACTTCTCCAGCGCTTTTTGAGATTAAATCAGCAACAACCGTGCCAGGGGGGATAAAATAACGCCGGAGCGACTTGGCCGGGCCGAGGGAGTCGTCCGATGGACGCGGCGGGCGATTCTTCCCGTGAGCCTATACCTTTTTGTATGATCCGCGACAAAGGCCGGACAAAAAAGTCGCAGGGTGAAGCATCGGGGGCGGCGGTTAGGAAGGCTTGATCTTGTACTTTTTTATTTTATAACCGATCTGGCGGGGCGTGATTCCAAGCCTGTGGGCCGCGCGGGACTGGACCCCGCCGCACTGCTTTAAGGCCTCGATCACCCGTTGCCGCTCGAGATGTTCCACGGTCGTCGGAAGCGTGTCCCCGCTCGATCCGGCGGCGGCCGTCACCTCGCGAATATCGTTAAAATAAGTGACGATGCTCGACGGCATCGAACCGAAGGAAATCTCGGTCTTCTCCGACATGATCACCATCCGCTCGACGCAGTTTTCGAGCTCTCGAACATTCCCCGGCCAGTGGTATCGGATCATCACGTCCAAAACTTCCTGGGCGATCCGGATCTGCTTTTGATGGTCTTTATTCGAGCGGGAAAGAAAGTATTCGATCAGAAGCGGAATGTCTTCTTTGCGGTCGCGGAGGGGCGGGAGAAAAATCGGGACGACGTTCAGCCGGTAGTATAGGTCCTCGCGAAACCGTCCGTCCTCGATCGCGGCCTCCAGATCGCGGTGGGTGGCGGCCACCAGACGGACGTCCACCGAAAGAGTCTGGGATCCCCCGAGCCTTTCGAATCGCTGCTCCTGGAGGACGCGGAGAAGTTTGACCTGGAGGGTGGGCGAAAGATCCCCGATTTCGTCGAGGAAAAGGGTCCCTCCGTCGGCCAGTTCGAACCGGCCCTTCCGCAGATGAGTGGCTCCGGTGAAAGCCCCGCGCTCGTGCCCGAACAGTTCGCTCTCAAGGAGTGTCTCGGGAAGTGCCGCGCAGTTCACTTTAATGAAGGGGCGGTCCGAACGGGGGCTGTTGCTATGGATCGCCCGCGCGATGAGCTCTTTCCCCGTCCCGGACTCTCCCCGCAACAGCACGGTGGCCTTGGATTTGCAGACATGCAGGACCGACTCGAAGACCTCATTCATCACCCGGCTGTTGCCCACAAGGGTGCCCAGCCGATCCCGGTCCGGAAGCTCGATTTGGGCATCACGCGACGACGCCCCGGGTTTTTCGCGGTCCGGGCCGACGGATGCTTTGAACTTCACGGTCTGCCCGATGAGCGACGCAACGACCGTCAACACGCGGACATCCTCCTCGAAATCGGCCGTCCCATCGTCGAACAAACGATCCACGCTCAAAACACCGATGGTGACGCCGTGAATCTTGATCGGCATGCCGATAAAGGCGATGCGCTCCTTGGTGAGGTCACCCCGGGCGCGTGTCCGGTTCAGGAAGAGCGGTTCCCGGCCGATATCCGGGACGATCATCGGTTCGCCCTTCTCGAAGACGAGGCCGGTGATGCCCTCCCCGATTTTGAACCGCCCGCGGGCGATCTCCTCCGCGGTCAACCCGTGGGCCGTATCAATCACCAACTCCCCCGTCTCGGAGTCCAGTAGCGTGAGCGTTCCCCGTCGCATATGAAGGACGGTCGCGAGGATTTCAAGAATCCGGGAAGCCGTTTCATTGAGATGTTGGGATGAGGCGAGGGTTCGCCCGATCTCATAAAGGGCGGTCAGTTCGGCGATCTTATGCGGCGCGTCTTTGGTATTCATCGGAATAAATGTCAGATCCCCCAAGAAAAAAAGGCGCCTTCCGAATTCGAAGACGCCTTTGTCAGCAACACGCCGTTGTGTGAATTATTTATACCACGCGGTCGACACGGAGTCAAGCCTCCTTGTGTGAATCATGCCAAAGGCCTTCGGCCATAAAAGTTATTCGAATGGGGATGCGTTCATTCTAGGGCGGCTCCGGATGCCTCAGCGCTCAGGGCCGGGGGTCGGCGGCCTTCAACCGAAGAGCGCATGGCCGAGGCGGTTTCCGCTAACGGGATGAGGCCGGCGCATCCATCGCGCACCGGAACCCCACCGTCGCGTCCCGCCGATACGGAAAGACGGCGAATCGTTTGGTTGAACGGCTCTCCGAGATCGGATCGTTCCATGAGCCTCCCCGGTGGACCCGCAGATCGCCGGAATCGGCGCCCGTCGGCATCGTCGTGAATCCATCCCGATAGGTGGTCGGGCCGTACCGGTCCGAGACCCATTCCGAGGCGTTTCCCGCCATGTCATAAAGCCCGTATGGGCTCCGCCCGCTCTCATAGCTTCCCACGGGTGCCGTGTACCGATACCCGTCCTCATCCCCGTCCACGTTCGCAAGCCATTTGATATAGCTCGGGCCCCAGGGCCAGTCCATTTCGACCGGCCCGTGGGCCGCCTTTTCCCATTCGGCCTCGGTGGGGAGCCGTTTCCCGGCCCGCAGGCAGAACGCCCTTGCGTCGTCCCAATCGATCCCCACGACCGGCTGCTTGGGCTCGGTCAGTAGGCGGATATCGTGATAGAAAACCATGATGTCGGGCTTTTTGTGCCCCGTTTCGGCCACGAAGCGACCGTACTCCTCGTTGCTCACTTCATATAGATCCATGTAAAAGGCACCGAGCATCACCTCCCGGACCGGCTGCTCGTCCGCCCCGCCCATCCGCTTTGATCCTCGGGGAAAAGGGCCTTCCGGGATAAGCGCCATTTCACGTCCATCCTTTCCCTTGATGAATTTAATGTCCTTAAATGGAGCATCATCGCGCGCTTCGGGCGGGGGAGGCGTCGGGAGCGGCGGCTCGGGGGGCCTTCCCCGGCAGCCGGGGATGAGAATGATCCATAGGACGAGGAGGAGGGCGATCGCCTTGCTCGATCGGCCCATGGAGGAAAAAATCATGGGGTCCTCTTAGGCAAAGGCTGCGTGGACGGCAATGGGCGCGGACCGCTTATCTTCCGGCCAGCACTTTTTTGACCACCTCCAGCGCCTCGGCGGGATCCTTCACGGGAAAGACGCTTCCGGGACTCAATTTCTTGAAGAAGCCTTTTGCCTCTTCATCTTCCGTGATGAGAATCACGGGCTTTCCGGCCTTGAGCGCGAGCGCCGTTTCCGAGGCCGTCCCCGGGCCCATCCCGCAAGCGATCACGATATCGCTCGAGAGCGCGTTGATATTGTTCCGCCCGCTTCCCATCCCGGTCACGACGGCGATGTCGGTCGCTTCCGACATCCCGTCATAATCCGCCGTTGGGAGTACGCCCACGGTCAACCCGCCGA
>CAYJTJ010000107.1:0-2018 GCA_964372835.1 uncultured Nitrospirota bacterium | reverse complement strand
TCCGACATCCCGTCATAATCCGCCGTTGGGAGTACGCCCACGGTCAACCCGCCGACCTCCTTCGCGCCGTGCATCGCGGCGTCCATGATTCCCTCGTCGCGCCCGCCCGTTAGGAGGGCCCAGCCTTCCCGGGCGATCCGCCGACCGAGCTCACGGGCGTATCCGATCTCCTTTGCCGAAGCCTTCAAGCCCGGTCCCATCACCCCGATCACGATTTTTCGCATCATGCGCCTCGAATCCGACCCGGGACGCCGGTCGTTCCGCCTACTTCGGTTTGCCCTCACGGTACCGATGGGTAATCGGCACGCGGCGGTCCTTCCCGAATGCCCGGGGGGTGATCTTGATCCCGAGGGGCGCCTGCCGACGCTTGTATTCGCTCCCATCCACCATTCGGATCACCTTCTCGACCGTTCGCCGGTCGAATCCCCTCGCGACGATCTCCTCAATCCCCAGATCTTCTTCCACGTAGGCGAGAAGGATGGGGTCAAGAACTTTATAGGGTGGAAGGCTGTCTTGGTCGGTCTGGCCGGCCTTCAGCTCCGCCGTCGGGGCGCGCTTGAAAATCCGCTGGGGGATGATCGTCCGCTTCTCCTGATTGCCGCGGTGGTTCGCCAGGTCATACACGAGCGTCTTCGGGACATCCTTGATCACGGCGAATCCGCCGGCCATGTCTCCGTATAGCGTCGCGTAGCCCACGCTCATCTCGCTCTTGTTGCCGGTCGTTAAGACCAGCCAGCCGAACTTGTTTGAGAGGGCCATCAGGATATTGCCCCGGATCCGGGCCTGAAGGTTTTCCTCGGTCACGTCCGCCGCGCGGTTTGCGAACTCCTTCGTCAGCAGCTTAAGATAAGAGACAAAGAGATCTTTGATCGGCACGACGATCAATCGGATCTTCAGCGCCTTGGCCAACAGCCGGGAATCCTCCTCGCTCGCGGAGGAGGTGTACTGCGAGGGCATCAGCACGCCGATCACGTTCTCGCCTCCCAACGCGTCCACCGCAATCGTGGCCGTGAGGGCCGAATCGATCCCGCCGCTGATCCCGATGACGACCTTGGAGAAGCCGTTTTTGGACACGTAATCGCTCACCCCGAGCGTCAGCGCGCGATAGATTTCGGAGAGCGGCTGCAGCGGTTCGTGCGGCTTCGGATGCAGCGGTCGCTTTTTCGTGGGTTCCCCGCGTCGGGACAGTTCATATCGCTTCACGACCGGACCCCGGGTCGTATAGGCCAGCTTATTTTTCCGTCGTCGAGGGTCGCGGAGCCGGGTGCGGAAGACGCTGTCGATATTAAGGTCCGCCAGAATGAGTTCTTCCTCAAAGGCGCGGGCCCGCACCAGGATCTCCCCCTCCGGATCATAGATCGCGCTCTGGCCGTCGAAAATCAGCTCGTCCTGCCCGCCGACCATGTTGGCGTAGGCGACGATCACGCTGTTGTCCCGGGCCCGGGTGGACAGCATCTGTTCACGGTACTTCGTCTTGCCGTGGTGATACGGCGAGGCGTTGATGCTGACGATCACCTCGGCGTCCCCCCCGAGGGCCTGGGCCAGCGTCGGTCCCTCCGGATGCCAGATGTCCTCGCAGATATTCACGCCGACCACGACATCCCGGACGACGAGGACGGGACATTCAATCCCGGACTGGAAGTACCGGTACTCGTCGAAGACGCCGTAGTTGGGCAGGTGCATCTTGTGATAGAGGGTAATGAGATTTCCATCGTGGAGAATCGCGGCGCTGTTGTAGATGTCGTCCTGACTGCCGACCATGCCCACGACGGCGGTAATCCCCTTCGCCGCCTTCGTCACCTTTTGGAGGGCAAGGAGATTGTCCTGAATGAATTGGGGTTTTAGAAGAAGGTCCTCGGGGGGGTAACCCGGGATGGCCATCTCCGGAAAGGCGACGAGGTCGGCCTCCAGCGCCCTCGCCTTCTCGATATACTCGACGATCTTTTCGGTGTTCCCCTCGAAATCACCCACCGTGCAATTAATCTGGGCCAGCGCGATCCGCAGCGTCCGCATCCTCA
>CAYJTJ010000106.1:0-6170 GCA_964372835.1 uncultured Nitrospirota bacterium | reverse complement strand
AGAACGCCCAGATCACCTGGACCTCCTCTTCGGTGAGGGGGGAGTTGAAGATCGACAGGAAGCGGGCCACCCGCGACCCCCGGACCAGAAGGGGGAATAGATGAATCGAATTGAAGCCGGACGGAACGCCGGTTTTTAGGATCTCGACGGTTTCCTCGGTGGAGACGGGTCGGAGCGATTCCAGCATGATTCGCATGAGAGGATTGGTGCCGTCCGTCTGGTAATCGCGGATTCGATCCGCTTTCTGCCCGAAGGAGGCGGTCGTGACGAACCGGCCCTCTCTTGGATCGCGATCATGAATCGCGGCCGTGTTCAGATTAAATAGAATCCCCAGAGTATTGAGAAGGTTATGGTCCAGTCCCCCCGTGTCCTTTTTAAGATCCGGGGCCAGCGTGAACAGCGTCATGAGCCTCGAGAATTTTTCCCCCAGAATGTTCTTCTCGTAACTCGTCGATAACAGATAGGGAATCATGATTTCCAGGAACCGGGCTGCGTTTGCGATGGCGGCCGTCTCCTTGACGCGGATCTGGGGTTCTAATGCATCCAAGTCCGGCGTGGGGACCTCCAGCCGGCTCCCGGTCGAGCGGCCCTCGGCGAACTCCTGCGTGTCAAAAAACGTCTTCCCTCCCTGCAGGACCAGTTTGGTTTTCTCACCCAGTACGACCGGGATCGAAAAGACGTGGAGGTTCATTTCGCACTTAAAAAAAAGGGTATCGTTCCCCTGGAGCGCGAGGCCGATGCTCCGGCCGCAGTGGGCCTTGCAGTGGATCTGGCCCTTTTCGGTCTTCTGGACCATCTGGCAGATCGGATTTTCAAGGCTGGGTTCGAAAAGCAGCGCGCCCTGGGCGTCGTAAGTCAGGAGAGAGAGGTTTGTTATAGCGGCGAAATGGTCCTGAATTTCCTTCAGTTTCGAAATTTCTGGGGTGTTCATCAACCCCCCCTCCTCAACGATTTCGCCAAGCCCTCGGTCGTTTATATCCTCCGATGGGGGGATTGTCAACTGATTTCTCCGATAGAAATCCGAAGAGGACGGATGGCTCTCCACCGTCGAGGAAACGCCGTTTACGGGAACGGTTTCGTGGACCGGCCGTGTCGGAAGGGCCGGGATCGAAATACCATGGCCCGGGTTCAGCAGGGCCGGCCTAAAGACCCCCGGTCCGCGTGCCAATCGGGCCATAATGGCCGAGAGCATGACCAAGGCGGGGAGGTAGAGCCCCCAGAACAGTGCGGTCAGTCGCAGGGGTTCCCGGATGACCAGGGGAATTCCCAGTTTCACGAACTGCCGCTGGAATTCAAAACCGAAAGCGACCGTCAACAGAACCAGGAGGAGGGCCACCAGATAAATCAGGAAGCGCCGGGGGTGCCGTGGGGAAAAATTCGGTCGAAGGGTCGGGATCAGGAATAAAACCGGGGCCAAGACCGCATAGAATCCCACCACCGCCGTCCAAACGGTCGGACTCTCGGGCGGCGCGGTCCTAAGCGATACGATCAGGACCAGACAGGTCGGCAGGTTGACCCCGGCCAAGATCAGATAATGGATCATCATGGACCCCGGCAAATGGGCTCATGGTACTGGAAACGGTTGTGAAGAGTCAAGGAATCGTGTCCCTATATAGGGGTTGGGCCGAAACGATGCCCCATAGCGGGGGTGCCGGGCTATCTCCACCCTCGGTAGGATCCTCCGAGGTTTTGGGAACGAATCGGAGGAATGGGACTGGACAATGGCTTCGCCCGGTGTGATATGATGAGAATCCGGCGCGTGAAATCCAAGACGGGACGGGAGCCATTTTTGCGAAAGGATTTTCCCGAATGAGATCCGAGATGAATCCGTTTAAACTGAACGCCGACTTCTCGCCCCAGGGCGACCAGGGGAAGGCGATCCAGGCGCTGAGCGACGGGATCCGCGAGGGCATTCCCCACCAAGTCCTTCTAGGGGTGACCGGGTCGGGAAAGACCTTCACGATGGCCAATGTGATCGAGCGGGTTCAGAAGCCGACGCTCGTCATCGTCCACAATAAGACGCTCGCCGCGCAGCTCTATCACGAGTTCAAGGCGTTTTTTCCCGGGAACGCGGTGGCGTACTTCGTCAGCTATTACGACTATTACCAGCCCGAGGCCTACCTGCCGCAAACGGATACCTATATCGAGAAGGACTCCTCCATCAACGATGCGATCGACCGGATGCGCCATGCCGCGACCAGTGCGCTTTTCGAGCGGAATGACGTGATCATCGTGGCATCGGTGTCCTGCATTTACGGCCTGGGATCGCCCGAAGCCTATCACGGAATGCTGCTCTATCTGGAAGAGGGGATGTCCATGGACCGCGACGCCCTGTTGCGCAAGCTCGTCGAGATCCAGTACGAGCGGAATGATTATGATTTCCAGCGGGGAACCTTTCGGGTCCGGGGGGACGTGGTCGAGATCTATCCGGTTTCCTCGGACGCCAACGCGATCCGAATCGAGCAATTTGGAGATACCGTCGAAGCGATTCGCCAGATCGATCCCTTGAGGGGCGAGGTGATCGCCCGGCTGCCCAAGGTGGCGATCTACCCCGGCAGCCATTACGTCATTCCTCCCGAACGCATGGACCAAGCGCTGGCCGGGATCAGGATCGAGATGGAGGAGCGGATCCGTTATTTTAACGACCAGGGGCAGCTGCTGGAGGCGCAGCGGATTCAACAGCGCACCCAATTCGATCTGGAGATGATCCGGTCCGTGGGATACTGCCACGGAATCGAGAATTACTCGAGGCACCTTTCGGGGCGGAAGGCGGGCGAGCCCCCGCCGACGCTCCTGGACTATTTTCCGTCCCATTATCTCCTGATCATCGATGAAAGCCACGCGACGGTTCCTCAGGTCGGCGGCATGTACGAGGGGGATCGCTCCCGCAAGAAAAATCTGGTCGAGTACGGCTTCCGGCTCCCGTCGGCCTTCGATAACCGGCCGCTGACCTTCGAAGAGTTTGAACACCACATGAAGCAGGTCGTCTACGTCTCGGCCACGCCCGGCCCCTATGAACTGGGGCGTTGTGGAAACGGGCGGGGGGGAAAGAGAATCGTCGAGCAGGTCATCCGTCCCACCGGGCTCATGGATCCGCAAATCTCCGTCCGCCCGGCCAAGGGTCAGGTGGACGATCTGTTAGGCAAGATCCACACCCGCGTGTCTCGGCGGGAGCGCGTTCTCGTGACGACCCTGACCAAACGAATGGCTGAAGATCTCACCGAATACTACGAGGAACTGGGGGTCAAGGTCCGGTACCTGCATTCGGAGATCGAAACCCTCGAACGGACCGAAATTATCCGGGACCTTCGTCTCGGAGTATTCGACGTTCTGATCGGAATCAACCTGCTGCGCGAGGGACTGGACCTTCCGGAGGTATCCCTCGTCGCGATCCTGGATGCCGATAAGGAGGGCTATCTCCGGTCGTACCGATCGCTGATCCAGACGGCGGGCCGGGCGGCCCGGAACGTGGAGGGCGAGGTGATCCTCTACGCCGACCGCGTGACGGAATCGATGCGGCTGGCGATCGACGAGACGGAGCGGCGCCGGAAAATCCAGATGGAGTATAATCACTCGAAGGGGATCACGCCGGAGACCATTAAGAAGGGAATCCCCAAAACCCTTTACGAGATCTCCGAGAATGACTACGTCACCATTCCCGTGACGGCCGAAGAGCAATTCGGGACGGTACCGGAGGAAGAGTTTCCGGCGCTCATCCGAAGCCTGGAGAAAGAAATGAGGGACGCGGCCAAGGAACAAAAATTCGAGAGGGCGGCCGGGCTGCGGGACCGCATCCGAAAACTTAAGGAGATGCAGATGGGCGTCCGGTAGCACCCGGACTCCTTCCCCGTGCGCCGTTTGGATCCGAACGGCTAGGCCTGTTTATAGATGTAGATTCCGAGCAGAATCCCCAGGATGCTGAAAAGATTGATCCGGAGGATGAATCCTAACGTGATCGTAAAGAGCTTGAGATCAACCGTGAGGGGAGGAGCCAGGCCGATCTCGTGAATCCTGGAGAAGATGTCCTGGAGAGGCCCCTGTGGCGCGATGACCCTGAGAATCTCGCCCAGCAATCCTCCCAAAAGCCCGCCCAAGAGGATGAAGAAGAATAAAAGCCACGGGGTTTTTGTCAGAACCGCCATACTCAACCCCTCGATTTAAAGATTAAAAAGAGCGTATTCAAACGCGAGAGAGCTTATCGGGTTTAAGCTTTCCTGTCAAGAATAAATCATCCGAATGAACCGATGACGCCATGCTCTCCGCTTGAATTTTCGTTGGTTCTGATCTATCCTAACGGTCCATCGAGGTCATCCGCGTTCCTTCCTCACCGCGTCCAGGCGAACCAGCGCCGGAGGATCCTCTTTTTCCCCTCCGTGAAGGTGCTCTTGCGCCAGGCGGTCGCGACCTTCTTGATCACCTCGGCCTGCGTGGGATAGGGATGGATCGTTCCGGTGATCGTTCCAAGTCCCGCGCCGGCCTTCATCGCCAGCGTGAATTCGCTGATCATATCGCCGGCATGGGCCGCCACGATCGTTGCGCCCAGAATCTTATCGGTTCCCTTCCGGACATGGACCCGGGCGAAGCCGTGGTCCTCGCCGTCCAGGATCGCGCGATCCACCTCGTCCAGCTTAAACGTGTAGGTATCCACCTCGATCCCTTTCGCCCGTGCGTCCGATTCATACAGACCGACATGGGCGATTTCGGGCGTGGTGTAGGTGCACCAGGGGATCACGAGCGAATCGGTCGAGGCATAACCCAGTCCGAGCGGGTGGGGGAAGAGAGCGTTCTGAATCACGATCTGGGCCAGCGCATCGGCCGTATGCGTGAACTTGTAGGCAAAACAGATATCACCGGCCGCGAAGATCCTCGTATTCGATGTCTGGAGCCTATTATTGACCTGGACGCCGGCCCGGGGATCGTAGTCCACGCCGGCCTTCTCAAGCCCCAACCCGTCCACATTGGGCGTCCGCCCGACGCCAATGAGAATCTCATCCGCGACAAATTCTCCCTTCTCCCCGTTGGTCTCGTGATGAACGATTTTGTCCCGACCCCGAACCTCGATGCGGGTCACCTTGGATTGGAAAACAAAAGAGACGCCGTCTTTTTTCATCTGTTCCTGGACTACGCGGGCCGCGTCGGCGTCTTCTCGCGGAAGGATATGGTTCGTCTGCTCGAATAGGCAGAGCTCGCTGCCAAAGCGTGTAAAGGCCTGTGCCATCTCGCAACCGATCGGGCCGCCGCCGATCACGACCATTTTCCGTGGAAGTTCGGTCAGCGTGAAAATCGTTTCGTTCGTCCGATAGCCGGCCTCCTTAAGTCCCGGAATGGGCGGCGCCGCGGCCCGCGCACCCGTGCAGATCGCGGCCCTGGAGAATCGAAGCGACCGCCCGTCCACCTCGATCGTGTCCGGCCCGGCAAACCGGCCCTCGCCGATATAGACGTCCACGCCCAGTTTCTTATACCGCTCGGCCGAATCGGTCTGGCTGATCCGGGCCCGCAGCATCCGCATCCGGGCCATGGCCGTCCCGAAGTCGTATTTCGCGCCGTCCGGCAGCTCGATGCCGAACTCGGCCGCGTTCCGGAAATCGGCCCAGGCCCGCGAGGCGCGGATCACGCCTTTGGAAGGCACGCAGCCGACGTTTAAGCAGTCGCCGCCCATGAGGTGGCGTTCGATCAGGGCGACTTTGGCGCCCAGCGCCGCCCCGACCGCGGCCGTGACCAGCCCGGCCGTACCGGCCCCGACCACGACCAGGTTATACCGGCCGTCCGGCACAGGATTCACCCAGTTCGGCGGATGAACGTTTGAAACCAACTGCCGGTTGTGCGCGTCATCCGGGGGCATCAGGCTCGACGCCTCCGCCCGTTCCGGTAGGCTCATCAATCCGTCCTCCTTTTTCCGATTTTTTCCGCTTCGATACCGCCAGACAATTCATTCCGTACTGGGCGGCGCCCAGCAAGGCCGTTTCAACATTCCGGATGACTTTCACCGGGATCCGGGACATCAGCGCCGCGTAGCGTCCCTTATCGCAGAAAGCCTTCATGAAATCTCCGTCCTTGAGTCTGGTCAACATTTTTGGGGCGATCCCGCCGCCGACATACACCCCGCCGGTCGCCAGCGCTTTAAGCGCCAGGTTTCCGGCCTCGGCCCCGTAGATCGAGACGAAGAGGTC
>CAYJTJ010000105.1:0-6364 GCA_964372835.1 uncultured Nitrospirota bacterium | reverse complement strand
AAGCAAACTCGAAGAGTTTGCGGAGTACGATAGTCGCCTCCCCCTCTCGCTCGCTGTGCTCGCTGGGCAATCCCCGCAGGCAAGCGCGTGGGGATCTCCCCATCCGGGGTCTACGCGGTCTCCCCGGAACCCCCGCCGAATTCGCTTTCACCCTCTGCCGGAGATGGGACCGGGATGTTCTTCAATTCGGCGCCGATCCGCGGCGTTCATTCGCCCGGCGGGGAGTTCTCGTTCCCGATCGGAATGGTAATCGCCGCGTTCCCGTTGAACAGCGGGACCAGGATCAGGTTGCTCTTTCGATCGATATTGATGTCGGCCGGCGTCTTCAGCCCGCTTCGGATGACTTCCCATCGGCTCATATCCGATGAGAGACGATAGATCTGGCCCCCCGTGAAGCTGGAGAAGTAAATCCGCCCCTGGCGGTCGTAATCCAGACCGTCCAGGTTCTTCCAGTCGGGATTTTCGATCAACGTCTTGATCCTTCCATCCGGTCCGACCTCAACGATCATTCCGGCGTCCCAAAGACCGGCCATCAGCCGCTGTGTTCTTTGGTGGATCACAAGTCCGTTCGGACCGGCCAGCGCGGGGTCTCGAGAAAAGACCGAGGCCCGGTTTTGGTTTCTGGTTTCGATCTTGAAAATGGTTCCGGGCACCTTCGGGTCCACGAAGCCGGTCGTATCCGAGACGTAGAGGTTTTCGGCATCGTCGTGCGTCAGATCGTTAAGGAACAACGCGCCCAGGGCCTTGAGGCCGATGGTGTGGAGCAATTTTCCCGTTTCCTTATCGAATCCGCGGACCGTGTCGATATCGGAAACGTACAGGACCTTCCCGATGATATCGAGGCCTTTGGGCGCGTCCAGGATGACGCCGTCCCGGCTTCCCTTCACGAAGTCCCGTGAGACGACTTTTCCCGAACCGTCGAGTTTCGTGATGAACCCGTTATTATCCTTGTCGGTCGGGGTTCCGTTGATGTTCGAGATATAATACAGCCCCGTGTCGGGATCGACGATAAAGCTCTCGGGGGTGGCCAGGCCGGTCACCTCGAAGGCCGCCGAGGCCGCGGGGCTCAAAATGAGGAACGCGATCGCCCATGCCATGCCAAGTCGTTGACCCATGATGCACCTCCCATGATAAGAATCTGGATGAACGGTGGAACCCAGTCGCGAATAAAACAGGGGTATTCTACTCGGAACTCAGAAAGAGGTCAAAGAAAATTCGGGCGCGGGTCTTTCGCGGGGAGGAAATGAAAGGCCACCGGTATTTTCAGGGGAGCATTAAACTATCCCTTTTGAATCAAAGCGGTCGTGGAGAAAGAAAGAGACATTTCTATTTTGGGTTGACAGTCCCCGGGAGGCCGACCAGGAGGTTAAATAATTAGCCGTTGCGGTCAAATTTTTGGCTCCGATTCTGCTTTGTCGATTTTGCTTTGATTGAACAGGCTCTTTGTAATTGGCATAAACCTTGCGGTATTCGGAGCCGCAGTGATCGGGAGCGCTCCGGGCCCTCGAGTAGGTACAAGGCAAGACGGGTAGGCTAAAGGCGTGCGAGTAGCTACCCATGGGCAGAGCCCGTGGCACTTTTGGAGAAGCGCTTTGCGCGCATAAACGCATTCACCCGCGCTCCGTGTCTGAAAAGAATCTTGACAAGACGGAGCCGATTCTTTAGACTGGGTCCGCTCTTCGTATATCATAAAAAAGGTTCGGCCCGACGCGTTATGTGTCCCTCCTGAAAAGCGATGTTCAGTTTGATTCGAGTCGTCGCGAATCAGCCATAAGGGCGAATAATGAATTATCGGCGGTCCTGTTGTTTTCTGTTCCTTGCGGCGTGGCTCACCTTTCTTTTCCCGATGCGCCTCTTCGGGGCCGTTCCGAACCTCTTTGAGGGAGAACTGAACACCTGCAATCGGATCAACCAGGCGATGGCCGGCGGGCAGTCGTTCGAATCGGCCTTCACCGGCCTGATCCAATCTTACAGCGGCGAACAGAATCCAGGGCTTCTCGCCTCGATTCAACGCACGCTGATCCATCACGCCGTCCTGACCTGCGGGCATGATCCGTCCGTCGTTGTACCGGCCGCCTACCGTGCCGGTCTCCCGCTCCCGCTGGTCGTGGGCGCGGCCGAGGCCGCCGGGGTTGTCCGTGATGAGATCACATCGGCGCTTGTTCAGGCAGGGCTGACTCGTTCCGAAATCCAGGCTGCCTTCGTCCGGGCCGGGGGACCGCCGGAGTCCACCATCGGCCTGTTTCTCCCACCGGCCATTGAGATGGCGGGGTTGGGTCCGGCCAGCCCCTTCCGTCCCTAAGTTAACGATACGATCATCACATGACCCGGTTCATCGATCCATTCAGCCACGGCGCTTCATACAAGGAGCTCCCCCATGTCTTATTCACGATTCCCCATACCGTCCCCCGCGGCGATCGGCGCGGGCCTGATCGAAGGCATCCTTCTGGGCTTCATTCTGATGATCCCGCAGGCCGGTCCGGCCCTGGCGGCCGGTAATTTACGACTGGGCCCGGTCGAGCTCCATCCGTTTTTTCAGCTCACGGAATCCTACGATGATAATGTCTGCAAGAGGAAGGAAAAAGAATGTCTCGACCCGAAGGATTCGACAAAAAAAGATGGGTCGGACCTGATCACGATTTTCAGTCCCGGCATACAAATACATCTTCCGGTCCGGGAGCATGAGATCACGGCCGACTATCGGGCCGATCTGGGACGGTACTCCGAGTTCAAGTCTGAAAACTACAGCGACCAGACCGCCCGAGGGCGCATCGGCCTCAACTTTCCGGGAGGCCTCTCGCTGAGCGTCCGGGAGGAATGGAAGGCCGGGCATGATCCGAGGGGCTTCGCTCAAAACGAGGATCTCGATTTTTTCCGGCACAATACGGCTGCGGGGGAGGTCGGAATCAAAGTCGGGCCGAAGCTCCGTCTGGCCGCCCGGTATGCCCATTTCGTCCTGAATTATGAGGACAACGCGAGAAACGGTTTCCGCGACCGTACGGATAACACGGTGGGAGGATCGATCTATTTTAAGTTTTTACCGAAGACCTCCGCGGTGGCCGAATACGACTACACGACGGTGCAGTTCAAGATCGATAACCCCGGCCTGGGCAGTCTGGACAGCACCGCCCACCGCGGTCTTTTGGGCCTGACCTGGGAGGTAACCTCGCGCTCGACGGGAACGATCAAGGGGGGGTATACACGCAAGGATTTTGACGAGGTCGATACGGAGTTTAAGGGCGGGGTCGTTTCAATCGGTCTTGCGCACGAATTGGGCGCGCGCACGCTCCTCCGGCTGGATTCGGAGCGGGCGGTTCGGGAGAGCAACATCCTGACGCAACCCTACTATGTCTCGTTGAACAGCCGGCTTGAACTGGAACATCAGATCCGCGGGCGATGGCTGGCGCATCTTCGCGGCGGCTACAGCCGGGATCAGTATCCGGGGGACATCATGGTTGGAACCGAAACGAAGGAACGGCTCGACAACACCTGGGTGGCGGGGGTCGGTTTGGATTACCGGATCCCGGACTTATTTAACGCGGGGCTTCGGTACGACCACACACAGCGGACCTCCGCTTTCGACGTTTTTGATTATTCGGACAACCTTTACGCCTTCACGATCGGCATCATCCTCTAAATCCATCCGAGTCCAAATCATGACCCGAGCACTTCTTGCCTTCACGATGGTCTTCCTATCGGCTCTCCTGGTTCCGCGACCCGGCTCGGCCCAGACGAAGGACTACATTCTCGGATCCCGCGATCTCCTCAAGGTCACGGTATATAACCACCCGGATCTGGAGACCCGCGTCCGGGTCAGCGAGAACGGCAAGATCACGTTTCCCCTTCTGGGCGAAGTGATCGTGGCGGGTCTCACGGTCCAGCAGCTGGAGCGGAAGATGACGAATCTTCTCGCGGACGGCTTCCTCGTCCACCCGCATGTCGGGGTCTTTGTCGAGGAGTTTCGAGTCGTGGTCTACGTGACCGGGGAGGTGCATAAGCCCGGCTCCTACCCGTTCGAAGACGGGATGACCGTGATCAAGGCCGTGACGCTGGCCGGTGGACTGACCGAGCGAGCGGCCGATGGAAAGATGATGGTGACCCGAAAAAAGGACGGGGAGGGGGAGGTGACGGTCCCGATCGCCGTTCATGACCTCGTCCGGCCGAACGATCTTCTCCAGGTTCCCGAAAAGCGCTGGGTGTACATCACGGGCGAGGTGAAGAAGCCGGGTTCCTATCTTTTCGACGATCAGATGACGATTCTCAAGGCGATCACACTGGCGGGCGGACTGACCGACAAGGCCGCTCCAGGCCGCACAAAGATCATTCGGAAAGAGAACGGGAAAGAGTTCTCGATGCGGGTCAAGATGGAGGATTCCACACGGCCCGAGGACGTGATCGTCGTTCCCGAGAGTTTTTTTTAAAAAGGAACTCCCATGCAGCCCGAACCCGAAGTTCATCTGCGCGACTATTTTCGTGTTCTTAAGAAGCGCCGCTGGACGGTCGTTGCGGTGTTCGTCATCCTCGTGACGACCGTCGCGATCGGCACCTTTTCGACCCGGCCGGTCTACCGTTCCACGGTCCAGATCCTGATTGAACGGGAAAACCCCAACGTCGTCTCGATCCAGGACGTGCTGGCGATCGACGCGACCGCGACGGATTACTACCAAACACAATACGAAATCCTCAAAAGCGAAACGCTGGCCCGGCGGGTCGCGCGTAAACTCGAGCTCAAGCGGCATCCCGAGTTTCAGGCGGATTCTGCGGAGAGCGGGAATCCTTCCGGCCAAGACCTCCCGGTGAATGAGCGCCGCCTCTTCGCGGCCTTCCTGGCGCAGCTTCAGGTGACCCCCATCCGGAACAGCCGGCTGGTCAATGTCAGTTTCAACTCGCATGATCCCGAGCTGGCGGCGCGGGTCGCCAACACGATGGCCGAGGAATACATGGCCTACAACTTCGAGCTCAAGCTGAAGGCCTCGCAGCAGGCGGGCGGCTGGCTCCGGCAGCGTGTTGAAGAGATGCAGCTTAAGGTGAAGGAATCCGAGGAATCCTTTGAGAAATATAAAGAAACAATTCCTTCACAGATCACCGCCCAGGTCGAATCCAGGGCCGAGTCGCCGGCCGCGATGTTGGAGATGGAGTCCCGTCCCGAGGTGGTGAACAACAAGTTCATCCAAGAGCTCCGGGCGCAGGAGATCAAACTGACCGCCAAACTTTCCGAGCTTTCCGAGAAATACGGACCCAAACATCCCCAGATGATTCAGGTCGGATCGGAGCTGAGGACGCTTCGCGAAAACATGGAACGGGAGATCAAGCGGCTGGTGGGGGCCGTTAAGATCGAGGAGTCCCCGCAGTATCTCGTTCTTAAGCGTGAAGTTGATGCCAACCGCCAATTGTACGACGTACTGCTCAAGCGGATGAAGGAAACGGCGCTGACCGAGGACCTCCCCCGGAGCAACATCCATATCGTGGACGCGGCCCAGCCGGCCCGGAACCCGGTCAAGCCGAGGAAAGGCCTGAACATGATTCTGGCCGTCGTGGTCGGCCTGACCTTTGGGGCCGGCCTGGCCTTCTTCTTCGAGTACCTGGACAACACGATCAAGACGCCGGAGGATATCGAGCGCTTTCTGGGCGCGCCGCTTCTTGGGATCGTGCCTTCGGCCCGTCGTGCGAAAAAGTCGGATCATCCGATCGAAACGATTCTTGCGGCCGAACCTCGGTCGTCTTACGCCGAGGCCTACCGGACGATCCGGACGGGTGTTCTTCTTTCGTCGGCCGAGCGGCCTCCCAAGGTCGTGCTGGTCACAAGCCCGGGAGCCGTCGAGGGAAAGACGACCACCGCCTCGAACCTGGCGATCGCGATGGCCCAGGCGGGGAGCACCACGCTGCTGATCGACGCGGACCTCCGGAAACCGAGAATCCATCAGATCTTTATGGACGGAACCCCATCGGTATCCTCGGGAACCAACAGCCAGGGACTCGGCCCGGTTCTCGTGGGCGAGATGCCGCCCGAGACCGCGATCTGGCCGACGCCGATTCCGAAACTCAGTATTCTTGCCTCCGGGCCGCTGCCCCCGAATCCGGCGGAATTACTGGGCTCGCCCCAAATGCGCGGCCTCCTGGCGACGCTGGCCGCCCGATTTGACCGGATCATCATCGATTCACCGCCCCTCATTCCGGTTACGGACGCCACGCTTTTGGCCACGATGGTGGACGGTGTGGTCCTGGTCGTTCGCGAATCGCATACCACAAAGCAGCTCGCGACGGACGCCCAAAAACGGCTCGCCGAGGCCAAGGTGAAGCTCCTCGGGGTTGTGCTGAACGAAGTGGACCTTCAAAAAGACGGATATTACTATTATCCGTATTA